>JBFELO010000013.1:0-54935 GCA_041552055.1 Candidatus Sulfomarinibacteraceae bacterium
GCCGCCGAGCAGCGCGAGCACGAAGCCGGCATGTCGGTCACCGTGCTCGCGCCCGACGCGCAGTCCGGAGCAGACACCGAATGAAACGAATCGAGCCGCCAGCCGAGTCGCCGCGAGGTCGCGGACCGTGACGTAACCGTCGCTCATCCTCAAGCCCGAGGCGAACGGGAGCCCGTCGAGGAACACGGCGTGGCCGGCGAGGTGTACGAGCTCATGGGTCTCCAGCAGGGCCAGGAACTCGTCACGGGTTGTCGTCGCGGCGACGGTCGCTGCCGGAGCCAGGGTCGCCAGGTCGCTGATCTCACGTTCGACCATGGGCAGGGTCGATGAGGGCGTACCCCCCAGGGCGATCGACTGTGGACGGCGCGCGGGCTCGCGCAGCAGCAGGGCGGCCGACTCCGCGCCGGGCAGAAGGGTCAGCTGCAATCGATCGACGAGGTGGTCGCCGGAGCCGACCGGCAACGCCGCCCAGGGCACCTGGACGAGGCCGGCGTGGGGAGCGATCCACAGCCGGTCAATCGCTGACAGGGGGATCACGTCGAACAGCAGTTCGCTGAGTCGGTTGAGACGGTCTTCGAGTGCCGCGTGGTGCCGCGGCGCCGCCTGACCTCCGAGCCAGGACTGCGCATCGACGTGAAACTGAACGGAATCGAGGAGCTCCTCCACCACCGAAGCCCGGCCGTCGAGGCGGTGGACGCTGAGTTTTCCTGCTCGCGCGTGGAAAACGACCAGGTCGCCCCGGTGGGAAAGGTACTCGACGAATGCGTCATCGGGCGGCAGCATGCGGATGAGCTCGTCGACGGTATCGATGACGTCCCGCCGCGCCGGGATCGGCAGTCGGCGCGCCAGCTCCATCTCGGCGCGACGAAGATCGGTCTCCAGGACCTGGATGGTTCCGTGCAGCCGGAGGCCGGACCGGCGGACTCGGGGCTCGTCGCCGCCTTCCACCTCGTGGAGCAACGCCGCCAGCTGGCTTCGGAGATCGTGCCATCGCCGGACCGACTCGTCATCCCCCTCTCCCGTGCGTCTGGTCAACTCGTCGAGCAGCCATCCGGCGCGGAGACGGCCGGCGACGCCCAGCGCTCGCCTGCGGTCTTCGGTGCGGTTTCGTTCCAGGAGGGCGCCCAGATAATCCAAGTACACATCGCTCCGAAGCGACAGGAACGCCTGACGGTCTGCGATAGCTGCGAGTCGGCCGTGGACCAGGTCCGCGGATCGTGATGCCCGCGCCAGGTGGCTCACCGAGCGAGGACCCCCGGCGCGGCCGAGCACGTGGTGTGCGACCATGCGGGTCCACGGTGACACGCCGCGGCCTCGCAACGCCTCGCGTGCCAGCTCGCGGGCGCGGAAGCGCCGACCGCGATCCAGAGCGCGGCGGGCCGCCCAGGCGAGGCCGAGCCGTCCCCGATGGGTGTGCCCCGAGCGGAGGAGCCTGCGGGCGGCTCGAGAGACCATGCCGGGATCACACGTCTGGTCGAGCTGGGCGACGTCGACGAGCAGCAGGTCGCGCTGGACGCCGTGATGGCGTCCACGGAGGTCGGCCGTGACACGGCGCCAGCCGTCGCCCGAGCCGTCGGCCGCGTCCAGGGTCGCCTGCAGGCACATGGCGCGTACCAGCTCCCGCTCGAGCCCGAGATCTCGTGCCGTGGCGACCACCGTCTCGACCCGACCGCGCGCGCCGGCAACGTCGCCGAGCGTGGCCTCCGCATGTGCCAGGTCGATCGCCGCCGTTACCAGGACCGCGTCGTGGCCGGTGACGCGAGCCTGGTCGATGACCCTCTGCCAGCGGGCGAGCGCGGCGTCCGCCCGGCCGGAGTTGAACTCCACCTCGGCGAGGTTGAGCTCGGCCTGCAGTGCGAATGCGTCGAGTCCGTGCTCGCGCGCCTCTTGGGCGACTCGCCTGAGTTCGTCGGCGGCTTCCGTGAACCGGCCCTCCATCGCCGCGACGCCGGCCAGGTTGGCGTCGGCCGCCAGTCTGCGCAGCGAGCCGGGGTCGAGGTCCCTGCGCGCACGGCGCCACAGGTCGCGCGCCGTCGCGACATGATCGGCCGCGTCCTCGGCGCAGGCGAGGTTGAGCAAGGCCGCAGCGGCTCGCTCACGGTCGCCCCGGTTGCGAAAGTTGCGGTCGAGGCGTCGGGCGAGACGACGGGCCCGGTCGAGCTCGAACCTCTCGCCGTGGAGGTCCACCAGCAGCAGCCGGACGCGATCGGCTGCCGACGGGTCGCCGGCGGCGCTGAACCGCCTCGCGGCTTCCCGGAGGGTCGGTTCGGCGGCCGAGACCTCTCCACCGAGGTACAGTGCCGCACCGCCCGCCCATCGCGCGCAGGCGGTCATGACCTCGTCGTCGAGTCGAATGCGCGCGAGATCTCGACCCCACCTGCGAGCCTTGCCCGGTTCCGACCGCGCGAGGTGCTCGACGCGACGCAGCAACTGCTCGCCGGCCTGCATCGGGCCTGCGGTTTCGAGCAGGCGGCGCGTCTCCGGCGGCAGCGGGTCAGGTCCCTGGACGGTCATCCGTGTCCCCGATGTCCAGGTTTTTTAGATCGATGCGGGCGTCGCCGACCAGGCAGGTCGCGTCGTAGGCCCCGGCAGGCACGCCGGGAAGGTGAAACTCACCGTAGCTGTCGAGTTGACTGCGTTCGCCAAATCCCAGGTCAGACGTCAGCAGCAATTCGCCGCCCCGCACCTCGGCGCCGGTCAGCTGCCCGTGAATGTCGTACAGGTCCGCGGCGCCTGACGGCCTGATCTGGATCACGAGGCTCCAAGGGCCGGCCCGATACTCCTCGAACGTCGTCGACAGGCTACCCCGCGCGGCGACCGCAACGGGCGTCGGCTCGGACCGGCGAACGAGTCGCGCGAGCCAGCTCTGCCGCGCCGGTGTCGGCCCATAATGCCGAAACATCGATCGCAGGTTGTGGAGCTCGCTCTCGGTCAAGGCATTCGACTCGATGTCCCGCAGGTCATCAAGCCGACGCCGCCAGGCTTCGAGGTCTTCTTGGCACCGGATACATCCCTCCAGATGAGTCTGGTCCCGACCCGTCGCTGTGCCGTTGAGAGCGGAGATGATGTGGTCGATGTCGAGATGTCTCATGTCACCCCTCACCCTGTAAGTGTGCGCTCGGAGACGCCTGAGACAGGTTCTCGATGATTTTCCTCAGGCGACGGAGGCAGCGCGTGCGGATGGGGCCGACCGAGGTCGGTGAGAGGCCCTCCGACTCCGCGACCTGTTGGTAGGTCGCTGGAGGTTCCTGGAGGTCGAGGCTCCGAATCAGGCGCCGGCACCGCTCGTCGAGGTCGAGCATCGCGCGGCGCAACATGACGAGCTCCTGGTCGCGTTGGTACAGCATGCCAGGGTCCGCGTGATCGACCGAGGACCAGGGATGGAGCTCCTCCGCGGGTCGTCGGCTGCGAATCAGCGCGAGCGCCTGGAACCGCGCCGTGCCCGCCAGCCACCCTGGTAGCTTGGCGGGATCACGCAGCTGGTCGAGGCGTTGTACGGCGACCAGCGCGACCCGCTGCAGGACGTCGCTGGCCTCCTCGGCATCGCATCCGACACGTCGGGCTACCGATTTGACCAGCGGGCCGTACCGATGCCACAGCTCGACCCAGGAGTCTTCGTCGTCGGCGAGACACCCTGCGACCAGACGCCGATCGCGTCGTCGAGCTGCCGCGAACGTATCCTTCGGTGAAGCCACAGCGAACATCCTACATTATCGCGATTGATTCTCGATAATTGAAACGCCGGTGACCCACGAACGTCGCGACACGGTTTACGGACCAGATGGAGGGCTGTCACGACGCGCCGAAGACGAGTCCGGCCCATGACCATGCCGAGCGTTGTGCTCACCGTCAGTGGTTCAACGGTCGTCCGAGGTCGTGCATTCCGGGAACGCGCCCTCCGCCTGCATCCCGCTGGCAACGAATCGAGGGGCCGGGAGCGGCGGTGAGGCTGTTGGATGCCCGGCGCCGCACCGGCCGCGACGAGCTGTGAAACGGCAAGGGCGGTGGGACAGATGAATGTACGTCCCACGGTACGCACCGGACATGATGATATCGTTGCCGGTCATCGGTGCCTCGGGCAGCGTTGTTGAACAACTCCGGGGTCCGAGCTGGCGGCCGGATAGAATTGATACATGGCCAACCGCACGTTCTCCCTGATCCGCAGCCTGCGCCCAGAGCAGTGGCTGAAGAACGGCTTCGTGCTGGCACCAGTAGTGTTCGCCGGACGGATCGACGATCCGGTGGTGTGGCAGCGCTCGCTGCTGGCCGCGGCGGCGTTCTGCGCGGCCTCGTCGGCCACCTACCTGGTCAACGACGTGCTCGATCGCGAGTCGGACCGGCGTCACCCCACCAAGCGGCTGCGGCCGATCGCGTCCGGGGACGTGTCGGTCGCCACCGCGCTTGCCGCGGCGGCGATGCTTGCCGCAGCGGCCCTCGTCATCGCGCTGTGGCTCGGCGGGTGGTTCCCGGCCGTGCTCGGCGGCTACCTCGTCATGACCCTGCTGTACTCGGCGTTGCTCAAGGAGGCGGTGTTCATCGACGTGCTCGTGGTGGCGATGGGGTTCGTGCTCCGGGTCGTCGGCGGTGCGGTGGCCATCGACGTACCGATCTCCCGCTGGCTGCTGCTGTGTGCCTACCTGCTGGCACTCTACTTGGCGCTCGGCAAGCGGCGTGCGGAGCTCGTCCTGCTCGGCGAGGAGGCGGGCAACCACCGCGTGGTGCTGGGTCACTACTCGTTGCCGCTGGTGGACCAGGCGATCAGCGTGGTGCTGGGGGCCACCGTCCTCGCCTATACCCTGTACACCGTGGCTCCCGACACGGTCGCGAAGGTCGGTTCCGAGGGTCTGATGGCGACCGTGCCGGTGGTGCTGTACGGCCTCTTCCGATACCTCTACCTGCTGCATCGCCACGAAGTCGGCGGTAGTCCGACGCGGGTGGTGTTCACGGATCGGCCGCTGCTGCTGTGCGTGCTGCTGTGGATCGTGATAGCTGCTGTGGTGATCGGCGTTGGACGGTAAGGGCGAGGAGAACTCTGAGAGGGGGCCCAGATCGCCCTTCCCTCCGTCGCTGATCGCTCGTCGCTAGTGGATGGATCGACACACCGATGATGAGGCGAATCTCGGGCGGGCGGGTGGTCCAGTGACCGGCGACCAGTGACCAGCGACCGTCGGGCGGGTGCGGGCCAGGCCCGAGACCCAAGCCCTACTGCGGGCGAGCGAGTCGCTCGGCGATGCGCCGCGCCGCCGTCCGGGCCTGCCTGATGCAGTCGTTGACGGAGACGCCGCGAAGGGTCGATCCGGCAATCTCGATGCCGACATCTCGGGTCGCTCTTTCGATCCGCTCGACCCGGCCGAGGTGGCCGGCGGTGTACTGGGAGATTCCCCGGGACCAGCGCACGATCCACGTGCGGTCCGGCTCCGGATCGGTACCAAGGACATCGGCGAGCGCACGACGGACATGGGCCACGAGCTCGTCGTCTCCGAGCTCGACCGATGCAGGGGCGCGGGCGCCGCCCACCATTGTTCTCAGGAAGGCGCGTCCCGGCGGAGCCTGCCCCGGGAAGATCGCGTGACAGAACAGGGAGCCGAGAATCGGCGTCGGTTCGCAGCCGGGGACGAGGAATCCGAACCCGCGCAACGGCCGCCCGAACGCAGACTCGTCGCCATAGCTGGTCATCACGACCGCTATCGGGGCCGTCCGCATCTCGAGCAGCGGGTCGACAGCGGCGGGTGCGACGGGCTTCAGCAGTCGGGCGGTGTCTCCCGCGGGGGTGGTCAGCAACACGGCCTTCGCGGTTACCTCCGCGCTCGGCCCCCGCAGATCGTACGCCGAACCACGCGATTCCATCGTCTCGACCGGGCACGACAGCCGGAGCCTGTCTCCGAGGCGATCGGCAATCGCGGCCGGCAGCCGCCCCATACCACCGGCGAGCGTGGTCAGGGTGCCTCCAGGACCTGCCGGCCCACCGCTTCGTCGACCCTCGCGCCGCGCCTGCCGCATCCGGGCCACGAGTGCGCGTGTCAGGGAGCCGTGCTCCGTCTCCATTGCGGCCATCCGTGGGAAGGTGGCGGCGAGCGAGAGCTGGCGCGAGTCGCCGGCGAAGACACCGGTCACCATGGCGTCGACGAGGATGTCCGCCGCGGTGGCCCCGATACGTCGACGAGCGAAGTCGAACACCGTTTCGTCACCCTCCGGTGGCTTCGGGGAGAACGGCTCGCCGAGCACCCGCAGTCGGCCGCCGAGCGGGAGCACATCCGAGGTCAGGAACGCGATCGGCGAGGTCGGGACCCGTCGCAGCCTGCCGTCTCGGACGATGAATCGATCCGCCGAGGTCTCGTCCGCCGTGACCGTTTCGTTGCCGAGGCCGATCTGGCGGACGAGTTCGATGGTGTCGGGGGCGTTGTCCAGGAAACCCTGCGGACCCCACTCGAGCGTGTGTCCGTCCTCGATTTCCGTGCGGATCTTGCCGCCCGTTCTCGCACTCGCCTCGAGGAGGGCGACGTCTTCGATCCCGTGGTCGATCTCGAGCCAGGCCGCAGTGGCGAGTCCGGTGATCCCGCCTCCGACGATGGCAACTTGGACGTCGGTCATCGTCAAAGGGTACCAGGATGGATGAAGGGAATCTCTCAGGACCGTTCCGTCATGCCCACAAGCCCACACGTCCCCAAGCCCGCAAGCCCTGGGTGGGCGGGGGCGGACGATGGCGGTGACGGACGCGGGTTGGTGGGCGGGCGAGCGACCAGGAGCAAGCGACAAGCGACGCGGGTGGTGGTGGGGCGGGTCGCTACGGAACCCTGATGCTGTGCGACTTGATCTTGTTGTACAGCGTGGTTCGTGAGATGCCAAGGAGCTCCGCCGCGCGTTTGATGTTGCCGTCGGTCGCCTCGAGTGCCTGAGCGATGTGGTCGCTCTCCGCCTCTGACAGTGGCTTGATCGCTCCGGCGGCGCCCCTGAGAGTCGGGTTGAGCAGGTCGGACGGCAGGTGGTGGCTGCAGATCTGGCCGTCGCGGACCAGGATCACGGCGCGCTCGACGACGTTGCGTAGCTCCCTCGCGTTCCCCGGCCATGCGTAGCGCCGCAGGATGTCGGTGGAGGCGGCGTCGAATCCGGTGACCTTGGTACCCATGCTGCGGTTGAGATCGCCGAGGAAGTGATGCGCGAGCTCCAGGATGTCGTCGGCTCGATGGCGTAGCGGCGGAATCGTGATGGCGAACACGTTGAGCCGATAGAAGAGGTCCTCCCGGAATCGGTTGGCCTGGACGAGCGCCTTGAGATCGTGGTTCGAGGCGGCAATCAGGCGCACGTTGCTGCTGATGTCCCGAATGCCCCCGACGCGCCGGAACCGCCGATTCTCGAGCACCTTGAGCAGCTTGCTCTGAACCTCGAGCGGCATCTCGCCGATCTCGTCGAGGAACACCGTCCCGCCGGAGGCGATCTCCAACAGGCCCGGCTTGGTCCTGGACGCGTCGGTGAAGGCGCCCTTTTCGTGGCCGAACAGCTCGGACTCGAGCAGGGTCGGTGAGAGACCGGCGCAGTTCATGTCGAGGAAGGGTCCCTCCGAACGCCCGCTCCTGAGGTGGATCTCCTCCGCAGCAAGGCCCTTACCGGTACCGGATTCGCCCTCGAGCAGCACGGTGGCATCGGTGTCCGCCACCTGGGAGATCAGCTCGACGACCCGGCGCATCGGTCGTGAGGAGCCGACGATTCTGGGCTCCTCCGGACGTGTCGACCTCGCCACCAACGCGCGGAGCTGCCGGTCGCGTCGCCGCGCCAACAGGGTGCGTCCGAGCACCTCGTTGAGCGTGTCGAGGGACACCGGCTTGACCAGGAAGTTGTCCGCCCCGAGGCGCATGGCGCGCACGACGACCGCGATCTCGCTGGTCGCGGTGAGCACGATGACGCCGGTCATCTCGTCGAGCTCACGAAATCGGGGGATGAGTTCGAGTCCCTGCACGTCGGGCAGGCCGAGATCGAGCAGAATCACCTCGGGGGAGAAGCCGGAGGCCAATTCGATCGCACTGGCGCCGTCGGCGGCGGACAGCAGGACGTACCTGGTGGGATCGAGAGCCCCTGCCAGGCTCTCCCGGATGTCCGGGTCGTCATCGACGATCAGGACGCGACCGGGAACGGTCGGTGTCGCCATTGGTGATGAGTATAGCCCGCCCCACGAACGTCACGTGCTTGCGGCACCGAGTCGCTGCAAACCGTCGCCGATCAGCGCGAGGCATATCACCAGGCTGGCGATCGCCACTCCGGGGAATACTGCCAGCCACCATCCGTCGAGCATCACCTGATGGCCCTCGGCCACCATCGAGCCCCAGGTCGGAATCGACGGCGGGACTCCGAGTCCGAGGTACGACAACGTGGCCTCGGCGATGATGATGTCCCCCATTCGCAACGCCGTGTCCTGTGCCAGCGGTCCGACGAGGTTTGGCAGGTAGTGGAGCAGTGCGATGCGGTGCGGGCGAGTGCCGCTCGAGCGGGCGGCGAGGACGAACGGCCGCGTGCGCAGGGACAGCACCTGACCGCGCACCAGGCGCGCGAGTCCCATCCATGAGGTGACACCGAGAAGCAACACCAACAGAGCGGCGCTGGGTCGGAACAGGGTGGCTGCCAGGATCATCAAGAACAACACCGGGAACGCGAGCAGGGCGTCCACGGTTCGCATCAGTAATGCGTCGACGATGCCGCCGGCACTGGCGGCGATCATTCCCACGGCCGATCCCAGGATGAGCGCCACGAAAACGGCGAAGGCCGCGATCGCCAACGAGACCCTGCCGCCGGCGAGGAGCCGACGCAGGACGTCGCGCCCGAAGCGATCGCTCCCGAGCCAGAAACGGTTGTCCTCGACGGACGCGACGCGGTCCCTTGCCAGCACGCGTCGGCGGATGTCCGTACCGATGACGATGCTGTCTCCATCGGCAGTGACGTTCGGCGACGAGAATGCCGTTCCGTCGATCAGCGTCACTGTGGTGATGCGAGTGCCCGGGGGTTGGAGGGCTGCCCGCACGGGGTCTGGGGCCGGTGGCGTCGGCAGCACGAAAGGACCGACGGCGCAGGCGAGCGCCAGGGCGGCCACGCCGAACAGCCCCGCGCGGAGTCGCGTCGTGGCCCTCACCGTTGCTCCCGAACCCGTGGGTCGACGACCGCGTACAAGAGGTCGGCCAGCAGATTGCCGAGGACGACCGCCAGGGCGCCGACGAGCGTGACCCCGAGGACCACCGGCACGTCCCGAGCCTGTGCGGACAGCCACAGGACGCGTCCCATGCCCGGCCACGAAAAGATCGACTCCACGACCACGGAACCCGAAACCAGGAACGGCACGGAAAGACCTATCAGTGTGGCCACGGGCAGGAGGGCCGGGCGCAGTGAGTGGACCCACAGTATGCGCCGTTCCGAAAGACCCCGTGCGCGCGCCGCGAGCACGAAACGCGATGTACCGGTCTCGATCAGCGTTGCTCGCAGATAGCGGGCGGTCGCGGCGGCCCCCACCACACCGAGGCACAGCGCGGGCAGAACCAGGTGGTGCAGGAGATCTGCCAGGCGTGCCCCTCCCGACAGCTGGTCGGCGCCGACCGAGTGCATGTGGGAGGGCGGAAACCATCCCAGCCAAACCGCGAACACCAGGATCACCATGCCCGCCACCCAGAACGACGGCAAGCCGTAGATCCCAAGGCCGAGGACCGTCGTCACTCGGTCCACCCAACCGTACGGCCGACGCGCGGCGGCCATTGCGATACCCAGTCCGAGCATCAGGTCGAGCAGAAGGGCGGTACCGGTGAGCATCAGGGTCGGAGGAAGCGCGCGGGTGATCACTCGGGTGACCGGCTCCTTGAACAGATACGAGGTTCCGAGGTCCCCGGTCGCCACGGCGCGAAGCCACCGGACGTATTGCTGGTGGAGCGGCCGGTCGAGGCCGTAGCGATCACGGATCAGCTCTCGACCCTCGTTGGTCAGTCTGGGATGGTCCAGCGTGTCGGCGTACGAGCCGGGCGCCGCGTGGACGACGACGAAGGTGGCGGTCACCACCAGCCAGACCAGCGGCACCAGGGTGATCAGCCGCCGCAGCACCAGTCGCATCATCGGCCGCGGCCTCGTCGAATCAGTGACGGGGGGAAGGCCATGCTTCGCTCCGAGCGCATGGAGGGATTATAGGGCGTAGAGCCCCGGGGCCTTGAATCCGGGCCGCCGCGGCCTCGATGCACCGAGGAACCACGGCCGCGGGCTCTCATTCCGTCGGCGCGACGTTGACGTACCACTCGTCCAGATTGAAGTACGGCGTGGCATCGTTGATATCGGCGCCCCGGACTCGACCGTTGAGGCCGACAAGGGCAACGGTTTCCACCAGGAACGTGTACGGCTGGTCGGCCACGATGAGCTCCTGAATACGGTCGAAGAGAGGCTTCTGGGTATCGAAATCCGTGGCCATGTCGACCTCCGCCAGCAGCTGATCGACCGCCGGATTGGAGTAGCCGATCGAGTTGAGGGTCGGCTCGCCGGGAGCGGCCGAGTGCCAGACTCCGGAGAGATCGATCACGGTCGGCTCGATCCAACGGCTGAGGATCGCGTCGAACCTGCCCTGCCGCTCGGCCGCGAGCATGGTGCCCCACTCGACGAACCGAGGAACGATTCGGACGCCGATCCGATTCAGGTTCTCCTCCACCAGGAGCACCGAGTCCTGCCTGATATCGGATTCTGCGTTGGTCATCAGTTCGAGCTGGAGCGGCTGACCATTCCGGTCCAGGAGCCCGTCGCCGTCATGATCGGACCAACCCGCTGCGGCGAGCAGTGCGAGTGCCGCATCCGGATCGTAGGGGAGCGGCTCGAGTTCCCTGTTGAACGCCCACATGTCGGACAGGATCGGGCCCGACGCACGACGCGCGTAACCGTTGTAGACAACGTCGATCAGCGTGTCGCAATCGATCGCCAGCGACAACGCGCGCCGGACTCGGCGATCGGCGAGCTCGGGCTGCCTCAGGTTCCACCGAATCTGACTGTAACCGCGGTCCGGAAATATGATCAGCTCCAGCCGGGGGTTTTGTCGAACCCGCTCGGCGTCCGTTGGCGGGACCAGCGCCATCAGGTCGATGTCACCGGTGACCAGCTGGGTGAGCAGAGCCGTTTTCGAAGGGACGATTCGCCAGAAGATTCGATCCAGATACGGCCGGTCAGGCTTCCAGTAACCGTCGTATCGCTCCAGCGCGATCTCCTGCTGGCGAACGTGCGAAGCCTTCCGAAACGGGCCCGCCGCCAGTGCCAGGGTGTCCCAGTCGGTGTCCTGCCAGCGATCGTAGGGGATGTCGCTCCACAGGTGGGATGGGACGATCAGGCCGTCGTTGGCGTCCACCAACTGGTACGGATAGACGTCGGAGAACGTGAACCGAACCGTGTGGGAGTCCACGGCCTCGACCTGTTCGATCAAGTCCTTCGAGGCGGCGTACGGCCAGGCCACATCGTCTGCGACCTGGGTCTCCCAGCTGAAGACAACGTCGTCCGCGGTGACGGGAACCCCGTCGCTCCACCGCGCGTTTCGAGCGAGGTGAAACACCACCTCGAGCCGGTCCTCGGACCACGCCCATGACGTCGCGAGGTGCGGGGCGAAGGACGGCGGATGCAGGCGGTAGTCGGTCTGTTCGATGGCGAGTGACGGGTACACGAGGCTCAGGATCTGGGCGCTGTCTTCGTCTTCCGCGAGGTACGGGTTCCAGCTCTGGATGTCGCCGAGCAGGCCGATGACCACCGTTCCGCCGGGCGCCGGTTCACCATCGCCGGTGGCTGGCGGCCGCGGGTCACCACTGCAGGCGGCCGTGACCAGGGTACAGACGAGCAGCAGTGCGAGCGGTCTCTTCATTCGAGTCTCCGAGGCCATCGTATCCGATGCAATTCACTGCGTGAATTGCTCTGGAATGGCAAGGCACATCGTACAGGGATCGCGATGGGATACCCCTCACATACAGTGTGCCTTGATTCTGGCCGGATTCCCATGGCGCATGGAGAATCGAGGGCGCATGGAATCCACTGTGTGGGTGCCAGGCACCCTGTGGCGGGCGTCGATTACCCACGCCGGTGCGTTCGACCGGGTGCCAGGCACCCGCTTTGGTGTCACGTCGGTGGTCTCCTTGCAACGTCTGTCTGGGTGTCCGACACCGGCACGTCCCGCATCCAGCATCCGTGCGGGCGGGGGATCTCGCATCTTGTATTCGGGTGGGAGGGGGGTGCATCTGGGCGGGCGGGGGGATAGAATCCCCGCCGACACGCAAGGAGGGGCGGCGAATGGCACCGATCGCGCTCATCTCGGTTTCGGACAAGAGCGGTATCGAGGATTTCGGGAGGGCACTCTCCCGGCTGGGGTGGAGCCTGTTGTCGACCGGCGGTACCGCCGCCATTCTCCGCGAGGCCGGTTGCGAGGTCACGGATGTGAGCGGGCACACCGGATTCCCGGAGATTCTCGATGGACGGGTGAAGACCCTCCATCCGAAGGTTTTCGGCGGGATCCTGGCAACCTCGTCGGAGGGCCACGCGAAGCAGCTTCGCAAGCACGAGATCCCGATGATCGACATGGTCGTGGTCAATCTGTATCCGTTTGTCCAGACCGTGGCGCGCGACGACGCCACACTCGCGGAGGCGATCGAGCAGATCGACATCGGTGGACCGAGCCTGATCCGGGCCGCGGCCAAGAACCACGATCGGGTGGTGGTGATCGTGGATCCCGGGGACTACTCGTCGGTACTGGCAGAACTGGCGGAGGGACAGGTCGGAGAGGACACCCGGCGCAGGCTCGCGGTGACGGCGTTCCGCCACACGTCGGCGTACGACGCGAACATCGCGGCCCACCTGCCGCGATTGATGGGTGGGACCGAGCCGGTCCCGGCCGCGGTGATCGCGGGCCGCCTGCTCTCTGCCGAGGAAGACGGGCTCCGGTACGGCGAGAATCCGCACCAGGTCGGGGTGGTGGTGCGGAGCACGCCTCTCCGCGGGCTCGCCGGTGCACGCCAGGTGCAGGGCAAAGCACTTTCGTACAACAATCTGTGCGATGCGACCGGAGCTTGGAGGCTGGTCTGGGACCTGCCGGGTCCCGGCGCCGCGATCATCAAACATGCCAACCCGTGCGGGGTGGCGGTGGGTGAGGACATCGCGGAGGCGTTCCGCGCGGCTCGTGCCACCGATCCCGTTTCTGCCTTCGGCGGGGTCATCGCCGCCAATCGCCCTATTGACGTGGCCTTTGCCACTGCCGTCGTCGAGCAGTTCGCAGAGGTGGTCATTGCGCCGGCGTTTGAACGGGGTACGGCGGAGGTCTTCGAACGCAAGAAGAACCTTCGGGTTCTCGAGGCGGAGGCGGCGGACCCGGGCGAGCTCGTGATTCGGACCATGGACGGCGGCTACGTGGTGCAGACCGCCGACTGCGGCTGGGAGGGCGAGGAGCGCGAGGTGGCGACCTCGACGAAGCCCAGCAATCAACAGATGCGAGCTCTCGAGCTTGCGTGGCGAGTCGTGAAGCACGTGAGTTCGAACGCGATCGTGATCGGCGGTCAGGACCGGATGTTGGGGATAGGAGCGGGACAGATGAGTCGGGTCGATGCCGCGAAGATAGCGGTGGCGAAGGCGCAGGAGATCGGCCACGACCTCACGGGAAGTGTCGCGGCTTCCGACGCCTTTTTTCCGTTCCCCGACGGCGTAGAGGCCCTTCACGAGGCCGGTGTCGTGGCGGTGATCCAGCCCGGTGGATCGATTCGAGACCACGAGGTTGTCGAGGCCTGCAACCGGCTGGGGGTGGCGATGGTCATGACGGGCCGGCGACATTTTCGCCACTGACGTGAATCCCTCGGCCCCGGCAGGGGCCAGGACGGACGCGACGGGAGCGGACGAGCGGCGTGTTAGCATGATTGGGCGGCCATGACAGGCATGACGGCCCTCTCCGGGCGAGAGTGTGGAAAGGGGTCGACGATGGAACAATCGGAGCGCGGACCGGTCGTTCTGCGATACCAGGACGGGCATGCTCTTCGGTGTACGTTGACATCCGAGTTCGACCCCGCTGCTCAGGTGGTCGAAGCGGAGACCGGTGATGGTGACCGTGTGAAGGTGGATGTCGAGGCCCTGAAGGCGGTGTTTTTCCTCAAGAACCCGCAGCGGCGTGATGCCGACATGGTGATCGGCAGGCCGGGGGGCAAGCGTGGTGGAGCTCTGGCGCGAGTGGAGTTTCTCGACGGCGAAGTCATTCAGGGACGCATGGAGAGCTACTCCGTGGCCGACAGTGGATTCTTCCTCTACCCGACCTCGCTGGAGAGCAACAATGAGCGCATCTTCGTCGTCGCTCGGGCCCTGCGCACCCTCTCCATCGAGGGGTAGCCATCGGTTGGCGGTGTCACGATACCGGGGGATTCGTGCCGTCACCCAGACCATCGCGGTTTCGTCCGTCGCGATGTTCTCCCTCGCGGCAGCAGCAACCGACAGCTCCGCCTCCGAGACCGCCGCCGATCGACTCGAGGCCCTCGGTCGCGTGCTTCGGAGTCGACCGACATGGAGCGCGACCTACCTCCAGGAGTATCTGCCCGCCGGGATGACGAGTGGGGAGACGGATCGGGGAACGGTGTGGGTGTCGTGGCCCGATCGCGCTCAATTCCGCGCCGGCGACCCTGTCGTGCGCACCATGGGCCTGGATGGTCGTCGGGTTCGGTTGCTGGATCTCGACGTTCCAAGCTGCGACGATCACCGGATCAGTGACGATGAGTGGGCACGGATACCACTCGCTGCCGTGCTGGATCCGCAACGTGCGGTCGACCGATTCACGCTCCTGGACATGGAGAATCGTGGGTTTGCGTTGATCCCTCGCGAGCCCGGGGGTGTCGCCAGGGTGGAGGTCGAACTCGGTGCAGATTCGCTGCCGGCCTCGGTGGTGATCATCGATCCTCAGGGAGCGACCAACAGCCTGGTCTTCGAGGGCTGGTCGGACACGGGTCTGCCGCCGGGCGACCCGTGGCTTCCGGAACCGCCCGCCGCGATAGAGTGTTTGACGGAGCCCGACCTCGATCCGGGGCCCTGAACCTCGTACCTCACCAGTCGCTCGCCGTTGCGGGCAACTCACCGTGGGTACTGCCGGGCCCGGGCGGAACGGTGCGTGGTAGACTGCGCGGATGAAGTCGAGCAATGTCCACTCCCTCAGTGATTCGCGACGAATCCGGGAGGTCTTCGGGCCGGTTTCGAACCGCCTCGAGGACGTGGAGACGTTTCTTTCCCGCGAGCTCCAACGCGCACAACCCATGGTCCGCGAGGTGGCGGGTTATGTTCTCGGGAGCGGCGGGAAACGACTTCGCCCCGCATTGGTTCTGCTGATCAGCCGTATGCTCGGCGCCACAGGGGAACGGGACGTCCGCTACGCATCGGTCGTGGAGTTGATCCACACCGCCACTCTCATCCACGACGACATCATCGACCAATCCGACCTCCGTCGCGGCAAGCCCACCGCCAACAACCGGTGGGGAAATCAGACGACGGTTCTGGTGGGAGACTGGCTCTACACGCGCAGCATGGATCTCTGTCTCGAGTTGGGCGATGTGGACGTGATGAGGCTCCTGACCTCCGCGACACTGAAGATGACGGAGGGCGAGATTCTCGCCGACCGCGTGCGCGGTCAACTGGAGGTTTCCGAAAAACTCTACATGGACATTACCCGCCGAAAAACGGCCGAGCTGTTCTCGGCCGCCTGCGCCCTGCCGGCCCTGTTCCAGCCGTCGACCCTGCATCTGACCGAAACCCTGCAGGAGTACGGTCGCGACCTCGGGCACTGTTTCCAGCTCATCGACGATCTGCTCGACTTCACGTCACACCGGGCCGAGCTCGGCAAACCGGTGATGGCGGACCTGAGGGAAGGCAGGGTGACACTGCCGATCCTGCTCCTGCTTCCCCGTCTCGACGCGGCTCAGAAGGAGCGCCTGCAGGAGGTGGCAGCCACCGGCTCGTTCGATGCCATGCCCGAGGTCGAGGTGCTCGAGATGGTTCGGACCTCGGGGGTGCTGCAGGAAGTACGAGATCGGGCTGCCGGCTTTTCCGAGAGTGCGGCTCGACGGGCGGAGCGATTCCCGCCCGGGCCCGAGCGCGATGCTCTCCTTCTGGCCACTCGCCTGCTGCTCGAGCGCAAGATCTGAATAGGCGTGACCCCGCGGTACTCGCGGGCGTCCGCTCCAGGCTACGAATGAACACGAATCGACCGCCGGCCTTATCGAAAAGATTGCGGTGAATCAACTCCACATGCTGAGCAGTCGACCGAGCGATTTTTGCGCTTTTTGTGCGTGCGGATGATCCAGATCGTGAGCACAAAGTGTGATCACTCTGCGATAGCACCGGACGGCTTCTTGCTCGTCCACTGCACAGTGGTGCCGCAGATGACCCTTCATCAACCATGCCTCGGTGTGGCGAGGATCTACGTCGAGAATTCGATCCAGAAAAATCTCTGCGATCTTCCATCGTTCTTCAGAGATTGCGCGTGCCGCGTGACGACGATAGACGGGTATTATTCTCTCATCTCGAGATGGATCGATGTTGATCTGCGGATCGAAAACTCGAAAAGATTTCATACCTGTCTGAACAATTGATGCATGAATTTCGAGAGATTGTCAAGTGCCTTGAAAGATATCGTTGCCTTTGACTCGCAAGTGAATGCCGGCGTATCCCATTGCTATTGAGTATCTATCGTTGGAGTTTTCGCCATCCAGTTGTGGTCGATTGCATTGATGTGAGCGTCATTTTTGGCTTGCAACGAGGATGACTGTCGGGAATATTCAATCTGGAATTGTGCCAAGAATCTGACGGGTGAAAGAGAAAAGAACTGTCAACTTCATGTGACGAATACAGCGCGGCGATGTGAGGAAACACGGGGAATCGATCGTCAGTGTCGCGCGCAGGGCACCGGATCGCGGCCGGTGGGGTCGACCGGGCGGTCTGCGGGTCAATGTATGATGACGCCATGACCGGTGTGAAGTCAGAACCAGATTTCGTCCACCTTCACCTTCACTCGCACTACTCGCTGCTGGATTCGACGATCCAGATCCCGGAGCTCACGCGGGAGGTGGCGCGAATGGGGATGCCGGCGGTCGCACTGACGGACCACGGCAATCTGTTTGGCGCGTTCCAGTTCCACCGCGCGGCGGTAGCCGAGGGAATCCGTCCGGTCATCGGCTGCGAGGTGTACGTGGCGCCCGACGACCATCGTCGAAAGGCACCGGTGCCCGGGCGGAGAAAGCCGTACGACCATCTCGTTCTGCTGGCCGAAAACGAGCGGGGGTATAGAAATCTACTCCGCCTGGTGAGTGCTGGTTACACCGAGGGCTTTTACCACAAGCCGCGGATCTCGAAATCGATCCTGGCGGAGAGCAGCGATGGTTTGATCGGGCTGTCTGCGTGTCTCTCCGGTGAGGTGGCGCGCCATGTGCTCGGCAGGGACATGGACGGGGCGCGTCGGGCGGCGGAGGAGTACCGGGAGATTCTCGGCCCGGACGATTTCTATCTCGAAATTCAGGATCACGGAACGGCGGACGAGGAGTTCGTCCGGCACGGGGTTGCCGAGTTGGCAACGGCGACAGGGATTCACCTGGTTGCGACAAACGACTGCCACTTTCACAAACGCCAGGACACGTTTGCGCATCGGGTCCTCATCGGAATCGGCCTGAATCGAACCTTGGAGGAGCTCGAGTACAACTACAACGCCGAGTTCTACGTGAAGTCCCCGGCCGAAATGTACGAGCTCTTTTCCGACTATCCTGGAGCGTGTGAGCGGACCGCGGAAATCGCCTCTCGCTGTCACGTCCTGTTCGACACGGAGACGATGCACCTTCCTCGGTACCCCGTTCCACAGGGGCATACTCTTGAGTCGTTTCTGGGCGAGAAGGCGCGAGAAGGCCTCGATGTACGTCTTTCGCGTGCAGTCGAGCGGCGGCATCCCGATCAGGAGTACCGGAATCGACTGGAAACCGAGCTCGAGATCATCTCGAAGATGGGTTTCCCTGGCTATTTTCTCGTAGTGTGGGACTTCATTCGGCACGCCAAGGATATCGACATCCCGGTTGGTCCCGGGCGGGGATCTGCGGCAGGTTCCGTGGTCTCCTACGCCCTTGGCGTGACCGACATCGACCCGCTCGAGTATGACCTTTTGTTCGAGAGATTCCTCAATCCAGATCGGATTTCGATGCCGGATATCGACATCGATTTTTGTCAGCGACGCCGGGAAGAAGTCATCGACTACGTGCGACAGCTGTACGGTTCGGAGTCCGTCTCTCAGATCGCTACATTCAACGTGCTCAAGGCCCGCTCGGCTGTGAGGGACGTGGGCCGTGTGATGGGCCTTTCGTTCGGGGATGTCGACCGAATCGCGAAGCTTCTACCCGAGGATTTCAACATCACCGTGGAAGGAGCGGTGGAGGAGTCGCCTGAGTTAAAGGAGCTCGTGGACGGTGATGACGACGTTCGGCAGCTGGTGGACACGGCCGCACGCCTGGAAGGGATGGTGCGGCACTGTGGAGTTCACGCCGCCGGGGTGGTGGTTGCGCCCGAACCCCTCGCCAATCTCGTGCCGCTGCTCAAGACCGCGAATGACGAGGTGTGCACACAGTTCGACAAGGACGATGTCGAGTCGCTCGGCCTGCTGAAAATGGACTTCCTGGGTTTGCGGACGTTGACGGTGATCGCGGATGCGGTGGAATCGATCCGAGCCACCGAAGACCCGTCGCTGGATCTGACGACGGTGCCGCTCGACGATCCCGCGGTGTACGAGCTGTTCTCGGCCGGCGAAACCGATGGCATTTTCCAGTTTGAATCTTCGGGCATGAAGGAGGTGCTGCGCAAGGTCCAGCCGCGTGCCTTTCTCGATCTGGCGGCGTTGAACGCCCTCTACCGACCTGGTCCGATGCAGTTCATCGATGACTACTCGGAACGGAAGCACGGGCGCAAGGCAATCACGTACATCTTCCCGGAGTTGGAGGAGATACTGGGTGAGACCTACGGAATCATCGTGTATCAGGAACAGGTCATGAGGATCGCCGTGAGAATCGCCGGCTTGTCGATGGCCAAGGCAGACACTCTGCGCAAGGCGATGGGCAAGAAGATTCAGGAGATGATCGATCGCGAAGGCGAGAGCTTCGTACGAGGTGCGGTCAAGAACGGCTTCCCGGAAAAAAAGGCGCGCAAGCTGTGGGAGCAGATCGTTCCGTTCGCCAAGTACGGATTCAACAAGTCCCATTCGGTGGCCTACGCCCATGTGGCCTACCTGACCGCGTATCTCAAGGTCCACTTCCCCTCGCATTTCATGGCGGCGATGCTCACGTCGGAGGTGAGCAACACCGACAAACTGAGTCAGTATCTGGGGCGTTGCCGGCAGATGGGTATCCGTATCCTTCCCCCGGACATCAACTCGTCCAGGCCGGCGTTCACTGTGGAGGAGGGGGGTGTCCGCTACGGGCTGTCTGCCATCAAAGGCGTCGGAGACGCCGCGATCGATCCGATCATCGCGGCTCGCGAGGGTGCGGGCGGATTCGAATCGGTCGCCCAATGCCTGCGCTCGGTGCCGTTCCGCTCGGTGAACCAGAAGGTCATCGAGTGCCTGATCAAAGCGGGGTGCTTCGACCGCTTCGATGTCCCGCGCGGAGGACTGCTCGAGCGGCTCCCGCAGCTCTTTGACCTCACCGCACGAGAACGCGAGCAGAGTGAACTCGGTCAGGGGTTTCTGTTCGACGACATGATGTCGGAGACGGTGGAACAGGAGGTGCGCGGCGGCGACCCGGGGAACCCGGCGGAGTTGCTGTCGTGGGAAAGAGAAGTGCTCGGCTTCTACTTCTCCGGCCACCCGCTGGATGGCTATCAGGACCAGCTGGGCCGGTTCGCCGACTGCACGGTGACCGATCTTTCGAGCCGATTCGCTTCCGGCGCCGAACGGGTGACTCTGGGTGGGCTGGTGTCGGCACTTCGCGTGATGCCCATTCGGAAGGAGGGCCCGAACCAGGGTCGGCGGATGGCGGTGTGGCAGCTCGAGGACCCCTCGGGAAGCGTGCGCGCGGTCGCATTCCCCGACGCGTTCGAGCGCTACGAGAAGCTTCTCGCCGACGGGGCGGCGGTGCTCGTCATGGCATCGTTGAAGGGCGACGGCGACCACGTCGAGTTGACCGTCGATGAGGTGGCGTCGCTCGACCACGTGGATTCACAACGGGCGGCCGCGCTGAGGGTCGTGCTCGATCTGGACCGGGTGGCGGAGGGGGACCTCGAGCAGCTCAAGGAGTTTCTCCTCGAACACTCCGGCGAGTTGCCGGTCCGCTTCGAGTTGAGGCGCAGAGGACGGTTCCGTGCGCGGCTCGTTCCACCGCCGGCACTGGCCGTCGACGCGAGCGTGGACACCCGTAGGGGACTCGAGCCGTTGCTGGCGGGGGGTTGGTGCGAGTTCGAGTTCGACACCGCCGTCCGGAACGGCCGGTCGGCCAACAACCAGGGTCCAGGTCAGGGGACCGACGTCGTCAACTAGAGATCGACGTACCCCTCATGGGTCCGGACGTCGACACCGCGGCGCTTCACCTTGACTCGGACGCGGTGCCAGCTGCCGTTGTTCTGCCGTTCGCTCGGGTAGTAGCCGAGTACGTACTGCTCGCGAAGCTCCTGGAGGATCTGAACGAAGACGCGCTCGATCTCCTCCAGCCGAACGACCTTGATGATGCGGCCGCCGCTCTCCTCCACGACCCTCTGCAGCAGAGAGAACTGACGGCGGTACTCGTCCGCGCCTCGCCACGCCGACTGCAGCTTGGTCCCCGGTTCGTCAGGCGCCATGCCCCCGGACTGACGACTGAGGCGGATCCAGTAGATCAACGCCTGGCTTCGACGCGCCTTTTGCAGTGTCTGTTCCATGTCGAGCACGCTGTGGGTGTCGACGCCGTCGCTCAGCAGGATCACGACCCGCCGCCCCTGGCGTGTTTCGAGGAGTTTAAGGGCGGTGTACAGGTGATCGTGCAGCGCGGTCCCCCCGCTCGCCAGCGCCCCGCCGAGGGCCGTGACGAGAACGTTGTGGTTGCTGGTGAACGGGGTCGTGTTGAGAATCTGGTGAGAGTAGACCAGGACCTTCGCCTGATCGAGAGGCTGCATACCGCGGACGAAGGCCGCGGCACCGGCGGTTGCGTGCGCCAGCTTGTCGCCGTGCATGCTCGCGCTGGCATCGATGAGCAGCGTGGCGATGAAGGGGAGATCGCCCTTCGCAAAGGTCACCAGCTCCTGCTCCTCGTCGTTGTCGTTGATGACGAACTCCTGCGCTTGCAGGTCGAGGATCCTGCGGCCGTTGGCGGTCGCGGTGACGTAGAGCTGCTGGAGCTCGACCTCGAAGTCACCGGCGATCGGGACCCGCTCGGTTTCCATCGTCGCACTGGCCTGGTTGCCCTCCGTGTCCGTGGCCACGACCGTGAAGCGATGAGGGATGTTCTCCTCCCCGAGGTCGACCTCGAGCCGGTACGGAGCATCCGTCAACACGCCGACGGCTCGTCCGTCCACGTAGAAAGCCACCTCGGCCGCGGGCGCCGCGCCGAGAACCTCGGCGACAATCTCGATCTTCCCGAGGACGAACGCATCGCCCCGCGGCGCCGTGATGTGAACCCAGAGGTCAGCGCCTGGCGTGACTCGAACAGTCAGCCCTGCGAGGCAGCCCGCGGCGATGACGAGGCGCAGCCATCCTGATCGCGTACGCCCGCTGCCGGCGGACTGCCGACGGATCACGATGCCCCCGTGGCCGACGCGTGGGACTGGATCGCGGTCACCAACGCGGAGGTAGAGTCTTCGGCGGCGCGTTCGAGGTCCACCAACTGCCGCTCCAGTCCCATCGACGGCCACGTCGGGTAGCGCACCCGTGGGGACGTCTCCGGCGCCGCAGCGCGTGACGCCAACTCCTCGATGATCGCGCTCGCCTCCCAGGGCCGTCCTCGGGCGTCCAGCAGCTGTGCGAGCTGGATTCGCAACGCCTGGTCGGACGGGAACCGTGCGAGGCCCTCGCGGAGCAACTCCTCTGCATCAGCCGGTATCAGGCGCGCGAGTTCCTGATGCGAGATCACCTGGATCCACGCCGATGAGCGGTCAGTCGTGAGCTGTCGGAAGTGAAGTGCGGCCCCGTTCGGGTCTCCCGTACGAGCGAGATTGACCGCGAGTCGAAGCCTGCCCTCTGCCGAGTCCGGGTGTTCCTGCACCAGGGTCCGCAACGGCGGCACGGCCTCGGAGTAGCTGCCCGATCGCTCATACGTCGCACCGAGCGCGAGCAGCGCCCGGGGATCGTGCGGTGCGAGCTCGACCGCCCGCTCGAGCAGCTCGATGGCCGATGACGTGAGCCCCGAGCGGACGAGATCGGCGGCGATCGCTACGAGAACGGTTTCGGGGAAACCGGAGCCATGTTCCTCTCGCCAAGCTGGAGGCACCTCTTCCGCAAGCGCGGTCGCCAGTCGCCCCGCGTGGTCGGCGAGCCGGTCGTCGCCAACGGCGAGGTAATGGCGAAAAACAGCTCGATGAAGGAGAACGATCGGGATCAGCGCCTCCGGTTCGGCCTCGGCCAGTTCCCTGGCAATCCGCAACTGTGTTCGATACAAGCCCGACATCGCCGAACTCGAGCCGGCCGCGGCAGCGCTCCGTTCGAGGCTCGCGATCCGGTCCCGGGCAGCGTATCGATCTCCGTCCGCCAACACCCGCAGCGCCGCGAGGTAGCCTGCCTCCATCTCCCCGTTCGTCGGGGACGCGGTGCGCGGCCCAGGGGCGCTCGTGTGAGGGGTGTACCGATCCGTGGGTACGGTCTTCGACAACGATGCCCACACCGTTGGCCGGCGGTTCACCATCACCGCGATCGGGATCGATCTGGACCGTCGGGCACCGCTGGAGGCGTCTTCGAGCGCGAGCTCGAGCATGTACCAGCCGACGGGAAGATCCAGCCCTCCGAGTGTGGCTCGGAAGAACCGAACCCCGTTCTGGGCGACCTCGGCCGCGTCAGCGACCGTGAGCAGCGGCTCCGCGACGTGGCGGCCCTGAATGTCGATCACGCGCGCCGTGATGTTCGTGCCTTCGCTCCAGTCGGCCACGCCGATGAATAGCTCAGTTGGGCGACGGCTCTCGACGATCGCGCGTGCTGCGGGGATGACATGAGTCTGGCCGAGGGCGAGGCCGATCGAATCGGCGTCCAGCCCGTGCTGCCTGGTGATGACCCAGGATCCGTCCGGATCGGGGAACACCGGGGGGAGGATGACGGGCTGGTGGTCGTCGCCGCCCGGAACGTCGATCCGGGCGAGCTCCAAGGTCAGCCGGCCCGTGTCCTGGTTTCGCACGAGCAGGTGCAGCAGGTGGCTGCCCGTCGGCAAATCGAACATCCCAACGAATTTGAGGCCGGAGTCACGGAGTTGTTCGCCATACGTCTGCAGCTCGAGGGTGAGCCCCTGGGCCAGGTGCCCGACGAGGCTGCCCTCGCTCGAGAACACGTAGGCGAAAATACCGAGATTCAGGATTGGCCCGGACTGATCCATCAGGAGACTCGTGCCCTCCACCTCGACATAGAACGGGATCTCCGCCATGCCGTCTGTCGATCCGTCCGGGTTCACCGACCAGATCAGCGATCCAAGGACCTCGCCACCGCGCTGGCCCGAAATCAGAAGGGCCGCAGTCTGAGCACCGATCGAGCCGATGCTCTGCGCCTCCAGCGGGGAGGCGTCGACCATCGTCGATTCCTCGGCAGCGATGCCGGCGGCCGTCCAGGCCACGGTGGGTGGTTGTTCGGTCACAGCGATCGGCAGGGTGTGGAGCGCCAGGGCCGCTATTCCGGGATCGTCGATCGTCAGCTCGAGGAGATAGAGATCGGGCGGCAGGTCCACCGGCTCAATGCTGGCCTGGAACATCACCGGTGCGGTCTCTGCCGGGGTCAGCCTGTCTCCCACGACGACCCGTGGCTGGGCCTGGGTGACACCGTTCGCGTCGACGAAACGCGCCGCGACCGGCGTCGTCCGCTGCCTGCCTGCGGTGACGAGGACCACGTCGGTCGAGTGCCCGTTCACCGCGACCATCCGCGTCGCTGGAATGTAGGTGTGTTGCCCGAGCGTGACCCTCCCGGCCGATGGTTGCACTCCATCGGGTGTGACGACCAGCCACGCATCGGCGACGTCGTGGACGAGTGGCGGGAGGAGGGTCGATACGTCGGTGCCCGCGGCCGGATCCGTCACGTCGAGCGTGGTGACGAGGAAACGCGTAGTCTCCGAGTTCGTGATTGCTAGTCGCACCGATACCGGGCTCGACGCGAGTTGCAGCGACTGCACCACGCGTAATCCCGTGCTGCGGAGCCTCGTCGCGTGGCTCGCCAGCGGCAGGGTGTGCTGCTGGTGGAAATGTCCTATGAGGTCACCCGTCGACGACAGGACGTATCCGTAGACCGCAACGGTCAGAGTTTCCGACTGGTGGCCGACGAGCAGGCTGTTGCCCTCGACCTCGCCGACGATCGTCGCCGACCAACCCGGCCCATCCTGGCCCTGGCTCGCGGTCCAGCTCACTCCACCGACGAGATCGCCTCCGGATCGGTCGGAGGCCAAAAGCGTGACGATGTGCGCGGGGAAGGGCGCGGCGTCGCCCGCGCCGGGGTTCGGCTGTTCGACGGCGGCTCCGTCCGCGCCGTCATCCTCGCCGGCGATCGGAAACTCGCGCGCTCCGCCGTATGAGATCGGTGCTGCGACGCTGCCGCTCACCGCGAGCGACAGCACGACGGGCCACCACAATGCGCATCGGCGACGTATCCCGGCGCGAGCGAGTCGGTGACATGTTACGGACTGTGCGAGCCGTCGTCTCATAGGTCGTGATCGCCCACGTGGACGTCCAGGGTCGCGGTCGAGTCGATGTTTCCGAGCTCGTCCCGCACGCCTACGCCCACCCTGTGGGGACCCTCTCGCATGACCAGACCCATGATGAACTCTGCGTTCTGACTCAGTGCGGAGAGGAACTGCTCATGTGGGATCTGGATCGGGTACTCCCGCCTCTGGATGTCCGACAGGCCTCCCCGATCGTCCCGAACTGCCACGGTGACGGACACCCTGCCCTCGTGGTCCGTCGTCCGGGGCACGAGCGACAACTGAGAGAGGGGGACCTTGATCACGATCGGCACGAGGTACATCCCGTCGTCTCGTGGTTGCTGCTCGCGGCCCTCGGCAGAGATCGCGAGCGGATTGTCCGTGATGCCCAGTGCCGCCGCGGTCAGGGTTCGATCGCTGATGCGGTCGACGTGCCTCGTGTCGCGGTAACCGTCGCGGTGGCGCAGGGCGACGTCGTCATCGGCGACCCGGACCTTGATGCGATGGTACTGGCCGTCCCCCGTGTGGTTCGGGCGATAGGCGAGTGAGTAGTAGCCGTCAAGCTCCGCCGCGAGTTCGCCCAATTGCTGAACGAGCTTGCGGTCGTTGCCCAGCACACGCCCGCCGGTGAGCCGAGCGAGGTACGGCTCGACCCGCCCCGCGTCGTACTGGCTCCTGGAATCGAACCCGCCCCTCAGCGTGATGTCGACTTCCCTGTCCGCGGAAATCGAGGTCGTGGCGCTGCTGCCGGTCGCTCCGATCGCGTGCACGATGACCCTTCGTGTGTTTGCATTCTCGATGAGTGTGTCGAGGCTCTCGCTCACGTTGATGCGCTGCGCTTCGAGAGACGGGGCGATGTCGGTCGTCCGAGCGGTGTCAGGGAAAACCTGTTGCCACGCCCGGATCAGGTCTGCGCCCGGGTTGGTGTCGATGCCGTCGGATACGAGGAGAATCGCCTTTCGGCCACGCAGACCAGCAGCCGAGCGAACGAGCCGGTCGAGACCTCTCATCATGGCCAGTGTCTGTTCGGTCGCCGACTGCGCATAGGCCCGGATGTGCTGCACGTAGGCGATTGCGGCGGTGTTGCTGTAGCGCTTCATATCGTTTCGAATTCGGTCCCGTTCTGTCTGGAGGCTCCGGCTGCTGCTCTGTCCGAGCTCCTGGAGGGCCGAACCCGCAGCCTTTACGTCATTGGTGAACTGCTGCACCACCTCCATCGTTCCGCTCCATCTCACGATCATCACCTGGACTCCGTCGGGCAGCAGGGGCAGCCAATCGTTCACCGCGTCGAGAGCTCGTCGCCGTCGGTTGGTCGAGAGGTTGTTGTCGTCGAAGAAGATGATCAGGTGGAGATCCTGACTCACCTCCGGGTGTTCCGCGAACGGTTCCAGGGCCGCCCCGGATCGGTCTCGTGCAACCCGAGGTGCAGCGTAGAAGTGCGTGATGGTGACAGGACCCCCGTCCTCCTGGATCTCGAAATCAGATGAGATCAGGCCCGCGATCGGCCGGCCCCTGGCGTCGGCCGCGAAGACCTCGACGTTGACAACAGACACCTCGACCGGGGCGAAGAATGCGCGCTCGGAGACAGGTTCCTGTTGCGCAGCCGCGATCGGTGTGAGCATGAGAATTACCGTCGCCAGCCGCCACATTGGCCCAGAGGTCGCCGTTGCCTTCGGGAACAGACGCCGCTCCGACTGCGGGTGGCAGTCCCGTGGCGGATCCTGTCGCCCGGGGGCTCCGCGCCCTATATGGCGTGCGCGGCTGTCGCTCATCTCCTTGAATTTCATGATCTTACCTCTTCTCGAAAGGCAAACGCCAGCCGCGTCAAATAGACGAATCTCACCCTCGCGACAAGCGTCCGTTGTCAAGGCGTACGAAATGGCATGACCGAGGTTTCTCGTCGCCCGACAGCGCGTGGACCTCGACACGTCCCCGTGCAGCCGATCAGGGCCGATCGGCCCGCGGTACACACCCGGTGCCCGGTGCCCGGTGCGGGTGAGACCGCCGGACCTGTCGAATGCCGGCTGGGTCGTCCCCATCACTCCGCTGACGGTAATGTCAAAGCTTCGCAAAGCCCCGGAGAGAAGGTGCTTCAGCGCGGTAAGCTGAAAGTTGGGAGGGTGTGTGAGGCAAGGAGTGGGTGCCGAACCTGATCGCCTGAAGAGAGAGATTCTCGATTTCCTCGAGGCGCAGGAGTGGGCCGCCGCGCTGACGCTGCTCGAGGGCTGGTGCGACAACGTTCCCACTGACGCCCGAGCCTGGGTCAATCGCGGCTACTGCCTGATGCGTCTCGGCAGGTTCGCCGAGTCGATGAAGGCGCTGGATCACAGCCTCGCCATCGAGCCGGGACTGGACAAGGCGCGTGAGTTGCGCCGTTGGGTCGAGCACCAGATCCAGGCTCCCTCGTCGGCCTCGGTGGTCTCGATGGCACCCCATCGGCCCGATCAGACGACAGATTCAAGCCGACGCGAGCAGGGGTCGTCGGGCCGAGGCGCCGCCACCGTGGTCAGCACGGCGCGCTGGCGAAACACGAGGCTCGGGACCCACGCCACCTACGGCACACGTCCCACCGCCGAGGCCGAGCGTGTGTGGCGGGAGCGGTCGATCGTCGCGGGCCGGTACGAGGTCATCGAGGCGATGCGTGGCGGCATGGGCATCGTCTACATCGCGTACGACCGCGAGCTCGAGCGGACGGTGGCGGTGAAGACGCCGCTGCCGTCCGTGCTGGCGAGTGACGAGGGCCGGGCACGGTTCCATCGGGAAGCCGAAGCCTGGATCTCGCTCGGGATGCACCCGAACATCTGCACGGCCTTGTACGTCCAAGAGATCGGCGGGATGCCGCGGCTGTTCATCGAGTACGTCGACGGCGGCGACCTCGAGGGCCTACTGGCGAGGAATCCGGACCTTCCGATCGTGGACAGACTGGACATCTCAGCCCAGATCGCCGGCGGCATCGCCTACACCCACGGTTTCGAGTGGATCGATGATGACGGTGTCCCTCACTGCGGCCTGGTACACCGCGATCTGAAGCCCGCCAACGTCTTGATGACCAAGGATGGCGCTGCCAGGGTGACGGATTTCGGCCTCGTCCGATCCAAAGCCGCGCTCGAGGACGGCGAGAGCGGAGACGCCCCGTCCGATATCAGGCGTGCCGTTGGAGATCGACCACTCCCGGACGATGGCTTGTCGGGGGGTTCTTGGCAGACGGTGACCCACGCCGGCGGAGTGTTGGGAACGCCGCCCTACCTCGCACCGGAGCTGTGGCAGAAATCAGGACGCGCATCGCCGGCGTCGGACATCTACGCGTTCGGCTGCGTGCTGTACGAGGTCTTCTGCGGTCGTCGGCCGTTCGCCGCCGCCGAGCAGGCGCGCTCCGTCGCGCGTTCGGCTCAGCTGGCCGAGTGGATGTGTCTCCACAAGAGCGAGCCCGCACCGGACCCCCGAGTCTGGGCGCCCGAGGTGGATGATGCACTCGCGGAGCTCATGACCGCCTGCATCGCGAAGATGCCGGACGAGCGACCAGAGTCCTTTGCTGAGGTTCGCACCCGGTTGATCGACATCTACCAGCGAGTCGCCGGAGCACCGTATCCGAGACCAGAACCCCGACGCACGAGACTGCTCGCCGATTCGTTGAACAACCGAGCCGTGTCATACATGACCCTCGGCAATGCCGTTCGCGCTTCGAATGGACTGGACGAAGCCCTCAGCATCGATCCCAATCATCTCGAGGCGACGTACAACCGATGTCTGATCGAGTGGCGATCGAAGGGTCTTGCCGACGCCGAGATGGTGAGGCGGCTCGAGGAGGCGGTGCGATCAGCGTCGGACTCGCCGCGGAGCCGTCACCTTTTGGGAAAACTCCACCTGTTGCTCGACGACGCCGGGGCGGCGGTTGCCGAGCTGCGGTCCGCGCGGGAGAGCGGAGGAGGATCGCTCGACCTCCGGCGAGATCTAGGGTACGCATTGCTGGCCGCCGCGCGGTCGAGTGGCAACGCGGAGCTGTTCGAGCAGGCGATCCAACAGCTCGGCGAGGTGGTCGCAACGAGTGGCAGCGAACTGGGGCCGCTGGTCGGGTGTGCGGAGGCGCACCTCGCGGTCGGGTCGGAGCTGCCCGCGAACGAGGCATGGCGGCGAGCGAAGACTCAGTCCCCCGACCTCCCCGATGACCTCGGGCAGGCGGCCGCTCTCCTGCTGCCGGGGCACAGGAGGAGCGGTGCACTCAGACAGGCGGAGGCGATACAGCAGCTGGCGCTGCTTGGCGATGATCGGTTGGCGAGCCGCGACGCGTCCGGCGCCATCACCGTGTGGAGCCTGGTCTCCCGGCGCAGCGTGGCTGTGCTCAAGACCAATCCGGGGGCCAGGCGCGGCCGATCGATCGCATCGGTGCCCGGGACCCAGAGGTTGGTGGTGACCTTCACCGACCAGCCGATCGGAATCTGGGACCTGTCGAACGGCAAGATGATCCAGAGGTTCAAGACCCATCCGGGGCAACCGACGTGCGTGGCCGTGAGCCCTGACGGCTCGACCGTGGTGACCGGCGGGTCAGACCGTCGGCTCAGGGTCTGGGACGCCGCTACCGGGGACTGCCGATTCGATCTCGAGGGCCACGAGGCGTTCGTGACCGACGTCGCCGTCGACGCCACGGGGCGCTGGGTCCTGTCGGCGAGTGGCGACGGGACGCTTGGGATTTGGAGCGTCGACCAGAGGACGCGCAACGTCTGCCTGACGGGCCACGACGGCGCGGTCAACGTGATCGACTGGGTGCCCCAGGAGGGTCTGGTGGTGTCGGGGGGGACCGATGGCACGGTCAGGGTGTGGGACGTTCGCACGGGGTCACCGCTGAGAACGATGGTGGGCCACGGCGCGGCGGTCACGGCGGTGCGTGTCGTGGGCGGTGAAACGGGGATCGTTGTGTCCGGGAGCGACGATCGCACCTTCAGGGTCTGGGATCTCGAGACCGGTGCGCCCCTTCGGTTGATCAGACTGCCTCGGGGGGTGAGTGACCTGCAGCTTCCCGATGACGGCACGCGTGTCCTGGCGGCCCACGGATCGATCGTGGCTGTCTACGACCTGCCGTACGAAGTCGCCGTGCGACTTCCGCTGGCCCTTACCGAGCCGGCGGATGCCGGTGAGCTCGATGCCCGGGAGGCGCGTTTCCGAGACTTGATCGCGTCGGCCCGCGCCAGCCTCGATCGCGGTGACATCGAAGAGGCGATTGGTCCGCTGCGCGAGGCTCGGTGCATCGAGGGCTATGGACGACGTGCCGAGTTCCTCGAGTTGTGGGGACAGGTGTTGGCACACTTCCCCAAGGGAAGCATCCGAGGACACGCAGAGCTCCGTCAGTTTCAGGGCCACCAGGGGCCGGTCTCGGCCGTGGCTTTCATGGCGGACACGCGCCACGTCGTATCCGGTGGCTCCGACGGCGCGCTGCGCACGTGGCGGCTCGACTCGGGTCGGCAGATTCGTGAGCTCGGCGGACACGCCGCTCCCATCACCGGGCTCGCGGTGGCGGACGATGACGGTCGTCTGCTGTCGTCGGCGCGTGACGGGACGATGCGGCTGTGGGACATCGAGAGCGGCGAGTGCCTTCGCGAGATGCAATCCGACGGTTGTGCGGTCAACGGTGTCGCGTTTTTCCCCGACGGCCAGAGCTGGGTGGCGGCCGGAGAGGATGGCCGACTGGTGGTGTGGCGGAACGACATCACCGTGCCCGCCGAGGTGATCGGCGAGCACGGGGACGCGGTCTCCGCATTGGCCGTGAGCGACGACGGGCGCTTCGTGATCTCGGGGGGTTGGGATCGAGAGCTCGTGGTATGGAGCGCGGGAAGGCGCAGCCAACTGCAGCGGCTGACAGGGCACGAGGGCGCGATCTCGGCGGTGGCCGTGAGCCCGGACTGCCGCATGGTGGCGAGCGCCGGAGAGGAAGGCGTGATTCGGGTATGGCACCGCACCAGCGAAAGATGCTGGCGCACCCTGAGGGGTCACGAGGGTCCGGTTCAGACGATCGCCTTCAGCCCGGATGCCAGGTTCTTGCTCTCGGGTGGCAGAGATGCCTCCCTCCGCGTGTGGGATCTACGGACGGGAAAAGGAGTGCAGCGCGTCGAAGGGCACACGGGGGCGGTTGCAGCGGTGGCGTTCGATCGGGACGGCCTGTGTCTGTTGTCCGGGGGTGCGGACGCCACGATGCGGCACTGGTTCCTGGAATGGGAGCCCGACATTCCGGACGGCGAGCGATGGGACGACCGTGTGCGTCCATTCCTGGAGGCTTTCCTGCGACTGCGACAGGACGCCCAGGGACCCGTCGACAGGCCGTCGTGGAGCGGTGCAGAGTTCGATGCCCTGTGGCACGATCTGTCGCGCCGCGGGTTTGGATGGCTGGATCGAGAACGTGTGCTCCGGGAGCTGGAGCGGATGGTGTCCGGCTGGGCCGAGAGCCGGGGACAGGAGCAACGCGCGGTTCAGGATTTGGCGCAGCGCCAGCGGCGGAGGCAACTCGTGGCGCCGCTCAGGCAAACCGCGAACGCGCTGTTCCAAAACTTGTCGTATCGGCTCATCGCCGTGGTGTTGGCCGCGATTACGGTGCCGCTGGTGATCATGAGCGTCCGCTCGCCGGAACCGGAGAGCGGGCTGTTCAACCGGACCCTGTTCCACGAGATCGACCTGGCCTTTCAAAAGCGCGTCACGCGGCTGCACAAGGGGACGGTGCTGGCGTTTCAGGGCAGCGGTAGGACCGTGCTGGTCGGAACGGAGGCCGGCTGCAGCGTGGCCTCGTTCCCGGATGACCTCGATGTGCTGCTCGATCCCCAGAGCTACACCTCGGTTGCAGCGAATCCGGCGATGATGGTGCCCGACGAGGTGTTTCGGGTCCGCTACCACCAGGCTGTCCTGTGCCTCGGCGAGGTAGGAGGTGAAAGGGCAGTACGGCCGATTCTCGACGGCGCCAGAATCGACCTCCACCCGACTCGGGTCGAGGACTGGCTGTCCGTGCTGGTGCGGGTCGGGGACGATGGCGTGCCGGAAGCCATCCGCGCGTTGTCCAGCTCGTCTGAACCGACCCGACATCTGGCCGCGATGTCGCTCGTCTACAGCGACCAGCCGCGGGCGTGGGGGCCGCTGGTGGCCGCCCTCGACGGCGACGATCGGAGGTCGGTCGAGGCCGCCAGCCACGTCTTGACCGAGCTCATACTGGTCGGTGCTGTGCCCGAAGCGCAGGCGTTCACGGTGGTCAAACGTCTGAGTCGTTCGATCGATCCCAGGGTCCGGCGGAACGCGGTCCGGGCACTGGTGCTGTTCGAGCGCCGCGGTGCCATGCGCGATCTGCTGGATGAGGCGCTCCAGGACACGGATCCGGGTGTGACAGCCGCGGCGAGTTGGGTCGAAGAGTCGTTGCGCGCCGCGACCGCACAGAAGTACTTCGGTATCGACCTCGAGTCGTGACCCGGCGCATCTGCCTTCTCGAACCATCGTTGGGAAGTGGCCGTCTCCGTGCCCGACGACGATGCGGTCAGAACCGGTTCGGACCCGGACGCGGACGCCGGCGCGGGCGCGGCGGAACACTGGGGGGATCGGCACGGTGCGAGCTACAATATTCCGATGGCGGTGCCGCCCGACCGTCGCGTCGTGAGAGTCCGAAATGGGAAGAGTTCCCGGTGGGGCACCGTGCTCGACAACGAGGTGTTTGCGCTCCCCGAGGGACCCTTCGCGTCGACCATCGAGCCAGGCGCTCGGCTCGGCCTCGTCGGCGATCTGGAGCTGCTGGCGCCCACGACGCCGACCAAGATCGTGTGCGTCGGGCGCAACTACGCGGCCCACGCCGCCGAGCACGGCGCCGATGTGCCGCGGGAGCCGCTGTTGTTCCTCAAACCGCCGAGCGCCGTGCTCGCTCCGGGCGCTGCCATCGAGCTGCCCCCGCTGTCGACGCGAGTGGAACACGAGGGCGAGCTCGCGGTCGTGATCGGACGGCAGTGCCGCAACGTGTCGAGCAGCGAGGCGTGGCGGAACGTTCTCGGGGTGACCTGTGGCAATGACGTCACGGCCCGCGACCTCCAGCGCGCCGACGGCCAGTGGACCCGGGGCAAGGGGTTCGACACGTTCTGTCCTCTCGGCCCCTGGATCGTTGCCGGACTGACCGAAACCGAGGCGGCCGACCTCGACATCTGTTGCCGCGTCAACGGCGAGGTGCGGCAGCGGGGAAACACCGGCGAGATGGCTTTTCCCCCGGCCGAACTCATCGCCGCCATCACTGCCGTGATGACCCTGGAGCCTGGCGACGTGGTCATGACCGGCACGCCGGCTGGCGTTGGACCGCTCACGGCGGGCGACGTGGTCGAGGTCGAGGTCGAGCGCGTCGGCACGTTGAGCAACCACGTGGAGTGACGGGGATGGTCGAGGGCCGCAGCAGGACGCCGGTGAGAGGTTAGGGGCATGGACGGCAAGGTCGTAGTGATCACGGGTGCCACCTCCGGCATCGGAACCGAGGCGGCGCGGGCGCTGGCCGGGATGGGTGCGCGAGTGGTGATCGTGGCGCGCGATCTCGACCGCGGGGCGGTCACCCGGGAGGACATCGCCGGGTCGACCGGCAATCCGAACGTAGGTATCGTACGCTGCGATCTCGCGTCCCAACATGAGATCCGGAGCCTCGCCTCCGAGTTGAGCACGACCCTTCCAAGGATAGATGTCCTCATCAACAACGCCGGGCTCACGATGGCGGAGCGTCGACTCACCGAGGATGGCATCGAAACGACCTTCGCGGTCAACCACCTGGCGCCCTTCCTGCTCACCAACCTCGTCATCGACCGACTCGAGGCCGGTGCCCCGGCCAGGGTGGTGACGGTGGCCTCCGACGCGCACCGCGGCGCCGCTCTCGACTTCGACGATCTTTCTGCGGAGAGAGGTTTCTCAGGCTGGCCGGCCTACTGCAGATCGAAGCTCGCCAACATCCTGTTCAACTCCGAGCTCGCTCACCGCCTTCAGGGTTCGGGAGTGACGGCCAACTGCCTCCACCCGGGGATGGTGGCAACCGGTCTCGGTCGCGGGGGGCCACTCCTGATTCGCGTGTTTCAGTCCGTCGCCAGGCCGTTCCTTCTGAGCCCGGAGCGCGGCTCGGACACTATCGTGTACCTCGCGTCGTCACGCGAGGTAGAGGGTGCCAGTGGGGGCTACTACGAGAAGCGTCGGCGGGTCGAGCCGTCGGCTGAGGCGAGAGACCGGTCGGCCGCCGAGCGACTGTGGCGCGCGAGCGAGGAACTGACGGGGCTCGCTCCCGCTGCGCCGTGAGATTTCGGGCATCTGGAATCTGGTGTGCGGCATCCGGGCGGGTGGACGGGCCAGCGACCAGCGACCAGCAGCGAGCGACGGGTGGGGAGGGGAGCGATGACGGAGACGATCTGCGGGGTGCCGTCTTTGACAATGTTGGGAGCACGGTTCCCAGGGGTGGGACGGCTCGTTGGTTCTCAACACTGTCTAACGGGGCACCCGCGGGGAGCGCGCCTGGAGAAGGGCGCCCCGGGTGTCGGACGGTCGACGCGAACGAAACAGCGATGAAACCCGGTTCCCGCACCCCGGTCCCCTGACCCCGGATCGGGTGGGTGGGGAATCCAGTATCCAGCATCCAGCATCGGGAGGGAGGGGGAGCCCCAAGCCCTCAGGCCCTCGAGCCCCCAAGCCCCTCCTCACTCGCTCGCCAGAGCCACCGCCTCGACCTCGACCTGCGCCCCGAGGGGGAGGGCCGCAACCTGAACCGCCGATCTCGCGGGGGGGTCGGACGGGAAGTGTCTGGCGTACACCTCGTTCATGGCGGCGAACGCGCCGAGGTCGGTCATGAAGACCGTCACCTTGAGCACCCTGTCCATGCCACTTCCGGCGGCCGCGAGCACGGCCGCCAGGTTGCGCAGAGTACGGTCGGTCTGCTCCTCGATGGTCCGTCCCACGATCTGCCCGGTGGTCGGATCCAATGCGACCTGTCCGGCGGTGTACACGAGGCTTCCATGCCGGACGGCTTGAGAGTACGGCCCGACCGCGGCCGGAGCCTCTTCGGTGCTGACGATCACTCGACTCATGTCGGCATCCTCCCGTCGGGGTCCTTTGTTCGGTGCTTTGCTGTCGCGACATGGCAGCGATCCAGAGGATCACGGTCGTCTCTTTGTAGCACACCGGGGAGTGGTTTAGTCTAGGCTGTGGTCTGGCTCCGACCAAGACCGGGATTGGGAGGATCGAGATGGCGCGCAAATCTCTCGACGACAAGGTGGTGTTCATCACCGGGGCATCGTCCGGAATCGGTTCCGCCATCGCGTTGGAGTGTGCCAGGCGACGGGCGGACATCGTGCTCGCGGCACGCCGGGTCGATCGACTCGACGAGGTCGCGTCGCAGGTTCGCAGCTTCGGGCGTCGAGCGCTGCCGGTGGCCTGTGACGTCACGGTCGACGGTGATCTCGAGCGCGCAGTGTCAGAGGGGCTCGCGAGCCTCGGCTCGGTCGACAGGGTGTACGCGAACGCGGGATTCGGCGTCGCCGGGACGCTCGAGAAGCTCGATCTCGAAGACTATCGTCGGCAGTTCGAGACCAACGTCTTCGGTGTCCTCAGAACCGTGTCCGCGAGCATGGACGCCCTCAAGGCCTCCCAGGGTTGCCTCGCGATCATCGGCAGCGTGTCCGGGTTCGTCGCGATGCCCGGCAGCTCGCCGTACTCCATGAGCAAGGCCGCGGTGCACGCGCTCGCCGACTCGCTTCGCGCTGAGGTCGACCGGCAAGGGATCGGAGTGACCCTGGTCGTGCCGGGCTTCATCGAGTCCGAGATCCGCCGCGTGGACAACAGGGGTGTCTTCCGCCCGGATGCCCGTGACCGAATCCCCGACTGGCTCCCGATGGCCGCCGACAAGGCGGCTCGCAAGATCGTGGACGCGGTCGAGCGTCGGCGGCGCGTGCTGGTGCTCACCGGGCACGGCCGGCTCGCGGTCCGCCTCCAGCGGCATGCTCCAGGGCTGCTGGCAGCCCTCGTCTCTCGGGTCGGCGGACGGCTGCGAAGATGACGGACGGCGCCCCGAGGGTCAACATCTACACCGACGGGGGATGCCGGCCCAACCCCGGTCCGGGAGGCTGGGCCGCGGTGGTGATCGAGGAGGGTCGGCCGGTCCGGGAGCTCTCGGGGAGCGATCCCGACACCACCAACAACAGGATGGAGATCCAGGCGGCGGTGGAGGGTCTGCGGTCCCTCGACGGACCGCATCGAGTGGAGATCTTCACGGACTCCGAGTACCTTCGCAAGGGGATCACGAGTTGGCTGCCGGGCTGGCGTCGAAACGGCTGGAAGACCGCTCAGAAGAAGCCGGTCAAGAACCAGGACCTGTGGCTGGTGTTGGTCGAGGAGCTCGAACGGCACCGCGTGACGTGGCACTGGGTGAAGGGGCACGCCGGGGACCGCTGGAACGAGCACGCCGACAAGCTCGCAACGGCGGCGATCCCGCGCGGCGCTCTACCGGTTGAAGATCCGAAGGCGGTTCACCTGTTCGCGGCGGCGGCCTACTCCGGCAAGCGGGCGGCCGGCAGCTGGGCGGTGGTCCTGAGGTTCGCAGACGAGCAAAGAGTGCTGTCCGGGCAGCTGGAGGACACGAGTGCCAACCGGATGCATCTCGAGGGCGCGGTGGCCGGCCTGAGAGAGCTCACCCGGCCCGTCCGAGTTCATATCTACACCACGTCGGACTACCTCAAGGACGGTGCCACCGCGTGGCTCCAGGCGTGGAAGCGGCGCGGATGGCGAACCCGTGAGGGTAAGCCGGTGGCGCACCGTGACCTGTGGCGACAACTGGACGAGGTCCTCGCCCGCCACGAGGTGGTGTGGCATGTCGTCGATCGAAAAGAGCGGCCCGAGGAGATGGCGCAGGCCAAGGCGGCCGCTCGGGAGTTGCTCACTACTCGATCGTGATGCGCTCGACCTTGACCGGGGTGAACGGACGATCGCCGGCATCGGTAGGGGTCGACTCGATCGCGTGGATCACATCGATCCCCTCGGTCACGCGTCCGAACACCGGGTGCTTGGAAGGGCCAGGGCTGAACCAGTCCAGATAGTGGTTGTGGACCGTATTGATGAAGAACTGCGACCCGCCGGAGTTGGGACGACCCGTGTTCGCCATGGACAGCGTGCCGGGCTCGTTCGAGAGCTTGGCCTCTTCCGGATGCTCGTCCTGGATCGTGCCGTGGGGTGGCCCTCCGGTGCCGCACGCCCGGCTCTGAGGGTCACGGCTGTGCGGACAGCCGAACTGAATCATGAAACCGTTGATCACCCGGTGGAAGTGCAGGCCGTCGTAAAACCCGTCCTTGGCCAGGTCGATGAAGTTCTTGCCGGTGACGGGCATCGTGTCGGTGAAGATCTCGGCGGTGAAAGATCCCAGCGTGGTGTCGAAGGTCGCAGTCGGGTTGGGCATCGCGCCTCTCCTTTTGCCTCGGGGCCGGGTCACCTTACCATGGTGCGTGGGGGAATGGTGACGACACGATCGCCGGTTGAATGGACACGATGAGGGTATTGGTGCTCCAGGCCCGTCGCTCGGACGACCCGATGATGGCGCACGAGCAAAGATGTTTCGTGGCCTCCACCGGCCTTGCGGCCGAGGATCTCACATTCATCAACCTGCCCGACCGCGTGCCGACCCGAGATGACCTGCATCGTTATGACGCCCTGATGGTGGGTGGGGCCGGGCACTACTCGGTGGTCGAGGAGAACGCGGAGTTCTTCCCTGCGGCCTACGAGTTGCTGCGGCAGGTGGCGTCCGACGGCCTCCCGACCTTTGCGTCCTGCTTCGGTTTTCAGCTCTTCGTGGTCGCCCTGGGAGGTCGAGTGATCCACGATCCGGACAACACCGAGGTCGGCGGCTACCGCCTCAGGCTCACCGAGGACGGTCGGCGCGACTCGTTGCTCGGCACGCTGCCGGTCGAGTTCGTGGCTCAGATGGGGCATATGGATCGGGCCGTTGAAATGCCGTCCGGAGTCGCCAACCTGGCAGCCAGCGACAGGTCACCCCTGCAGGCGCTGCGAATTCCGAATCGCCCGGTGTGGGCAACGCAGTTCCATCCCGAGCTGGACCAGCAGTCCAACCACGAGAGGTATCGCGCCTACATCGAGCGCTACGACCCGGGCGCGCTCGACGAGCAGGAGGAGTCGTGCTTCCAGTCGGGTCCAAGCCCCGAGGTGTCGACCCTGCTGCCGGCATTCCTCGACCTCCTCCGGGACCGGTGATGGGCAGGAAGGAAAGGTCTCGAGGGAGGCGATCCTCCGCGGTGCGCCCGGTCGTCGTCTCGCTCGTGCTGCTGCTGGCCGGCTTTTGGACACATGCCGAGGAGCGGCCGGGTCGGTCGTTCCTGTGGCGTGTCGAGTCGCCCACGACCACCGTCCATCTCCTCGGCTCGGTTCATCTTATGAAGGCTGACGCCTACCCCTTGAATTCTGCCATCGAGGGGGCGTTCGACGGCGCTCGAGCGCTGGTGTTCGAGGTCGACCTCGACGAGCTGACCGGTGCCGCCCTCAAGCTGCTCGCAGCCGGATCGCTGCCCGAAGACCAGCGCCTGCGCGACGTGGTATCCGATCAGACGTGGGATCTGGTCGAGTCCCGGCTGGCGGATCTGGCGATGGACCTCGAGGGAGTCCAGAGAATGCGGCCGTGGTTGCTCGCGGTGTCGATCACCAGCGCCGAGCTCGCACGCGCCGGCTACGCGGGGACGGCCGGGGTCGACCTGCACTTCTTCGAGAGGGCAAAGTCTGAGGGCAAGCGCACGATCGCGCTCGAGTCGGTCGATGATCAGGTCGGGCTCTTCGCAGATCTCAGCCCGGAAGAGGATGTCGCATTCCTGCGGTACACACTCGACGAGCTCGACACCGTTATCCCGATGGTCGACGAGCTGATGGCGAGCTGGCAGTCCGGCAATGTGGCAGAGGTGGAGTCGTTGTTGATCGATGCGTATCGCGAGTTCCCGGATCTTTTCCGCCGTCTTGTGAGCGACCGCAACCGCAACTGGCTCCCGCGGATCGAAGAACTGCTGGCGGGTGGCGAACCGGCCATGGTGGTGGTCGGCGCTCTCCACCTGGTCGGCGAACAGGGGTTGCTCGAGATGCTGCGGCGGCGGGGACATCCGGTCGAACAGCTGTGAGTCCGCAGGGGCCGGAGATCCGGCTCGCGCTGGTCGCCCCGGTGGCCGGTCGGTCGCTATACTCGAGACATGACCTCCCCCGGCACCCACCGTCATCGCTCGCTTCCCCGCGACGTCCTTCGTGGGATCCGGCGGCGGTGGCGGGCGGCCCGCAGCCGATGGCGTCGTCAGAACGTGCGGGTCGTGTATCACCCGGCGTACGAGCGGGGCATCCGGCACATTCCACTCGATCACCAGCGCGCCGAACGCATCCTGTCCTTCCTCTCCGAGGAGCGGCTGCTGGCCCAGGACGAGGTCTTGGTTCCGCGTCGGCCGACGGTCCGAGCCCTGCTCAGGGTGCACGACTCCGAGTACCTGGAGTCGCTGCAGCGCCGCACCGTGGTGGAGCGGGTGTTCGGTCTGCCGGTGAGCGACGGTGACCTCGAAAACCTCGTTGAGATGCAGCGCATGATGGTCGGCGGTACGGTCTACGCATCGATTCTCGCGGTCGACGGTGGGGGAGTCGCGGTGAACCTGGGCGGTGGGCTGCACCACGCGCTGCGTGGCGGTGCGATGGGGTTCTGCCTGTTCAACGACATCGCGGTGGCGATCGCTCGGCTTCGGTACCGCGGTTTCTCCGATCGAGTGCTGGTCGTGGACCTGGACATGCACGACGGCAACGGAACCCGTGAGATCTTCTCGCGTGATTCGAGCGTGCACACCTTCTCGATTCATAACGACCACTGGAGTGCGATCGATGCGGAGGAGTCCACCGCCATCGAGCTCGGCGACGAGGTCGAGGATGAGTTGTTGCTGGGCACCTTGCTGAAGACCCTGCCTGACGTGGTGGAGGCGGTGCAACCGGGTCTCGCGGTCTACGTGGCCGGTACCGATCCGGCCGCGGACGACGCTCTCGGAAGCTGGAGGCTGACAAGCGAGGGGATGCTGAGCCGCGATCGGTTCGTGATGGACTTGCTGCGAAATCGGCAGCGACAGATCCCGGTGGTCGTGGTCCTAGGAGGGGGTTACGGCGACAACTCGTGGAAATACACCGCGCGCTTCATGTCGTGGCTGCTCTCCGGCCGCGCGCTCGAACCACCCCCGAACGAGGAGCTCGTGCTGCGTCGGTTCCGTCGCATCCGGGAGACCCTAGACGCCGCCGACCTCACCTCCGAGCCCGACATCTACGCGTGGACACTGACCGATGAGGATCTCGTCGGCATCCTGCCGGGTGCTCCCCGCGAAACACGCTTTCTGGGCTATTTCTCGAAGCACGGTGTGGAGCTGTTGCTCGAGCGTTTCGGGATCTTCGACCTGTTGCGGATGCGCGGTTACAAATACCCGTCCGTAACCGTGGACCTGGACCACCCCCTCGGCCAGACGGCTCGGATCTTCGGCGATGCCGATCACGAGTGGTTGCTGATGGAGCTCCGGGTCAACCGGAATCAGCAGGTTGTTCCGGGGAACGAAGTTCTGGTCGTCGAATGGCTGCTGCTGCAGAATCCCCGCGCGCACTTCGGACCCTACCGCAGGCCCCTACCCGGTCAGAGTCACCCTGGCCTGGGACTGTTGAAGGAGGTGTTCAGCTGGCTCGTCGTGGTCTGCGAGATCCTCGAACTCGACGGACTCTACTACTCGCCGTCGAGCTACCACGTCGCGGCACAGAGCCACCACCTCGTCCGCTTTCTGCATCCCGAGCACGAGGCTCTCTACCGTGCGTTCGAGATGGCGCTCGAGGGCATCGACCTCGCCGGCGCAAGTCGTGCGGTGGCCGACGGCAGGGTGGTGGACGCGGCCGCCGACCAGCAGGTGTCATGGGAGGGCTACCCAATGGTGCTGCCGGTGTCGGATCGGCTCCACGACCTGGTTTTCGGGGAAGAGTACGAAGCTCGGGTGGCCGCCGAGCTGGCCAGGTTGGACCTCGAGGTCGTCGACGGGCAGTCCGCCCCGACTCCGGCGAACTGAGGCGGTTGTCGTCGATGTCGCCACGTGTCGTCGTTTTGATGCTGATTCAAGTGACTCTGGCGGGTGCGTGGTCGGCAACGGACGATGATCGCCTGAGGTTCCAGGTCGAGACCGCCGACGGCAGGGAGATTGCGAGTCAGCGTCCGGACGAACCGTTCAACCCGGCCTCGGTGGTCAAAGTGGGGACCTCGCTGTGGGCGTTGGAACGGCTCGGCGCCGATCACAGGTTCGTGACGCGGTTCGGGTTTTCGGGTCGCTTCGAGCCCGAGAGCGGAACCATCGCGGGGGACCTCATCGTGACCGGTGGCGGGGACCCGGACTTCCACCTCGAGAACGTTGCTCTGGTTGCGCGCGAACTCAACGCGATCGGGATTGAACGCGTCACCGGGGACCTGGCGGTTGCGGGCCTGTTCTGGCTGGGCTGGGAGCACGGGGTCGAGGGTCGGCTAAACGATCCCGAGGCTCGCGCTCGGGTGATGGGGGTGCGGCTGCTGGAAGCGCTCGACTCGACTCGATGGGACGCCGGCGCCGAGACCGCGTGGCACGAGCTCTGCGCTCGGCGAGGATGGCCCGAACGGCCCCGTCCTCGGCTGGTGGTGGCCGGGGACGTACGGCAGGCGCCATCCGGGGAGGTACGACCGCTGGCCGTGCACAGGTCGAACCCGCTGGCCGTGACGCTGAAGAGGTTCAACACCTACTCCAACAACGACCTGATTCGGATCGCGGAACCGCTCGGCGGCGCGGCGGCATTGGAGGCGTACCTGAGTCGGCGGCTGGAAGTGCATCGACCTGCACTCGAGCTGAGTACCGCCTCGGGAGAGCGGCGGAACCGCATGACGGCGCGCACCGCGGTCGAGTTGATGCGCCAGTTCGTCGCCGCGACCGGGGCGCGCGGTGTCAGGGTGGCCGACGTTCTCGTGGTCCCGGGTTGCGACCCGGGCCCAACGCGGCGCATGTTTCCGCGGTTCGCGTCAGGTCCGTACGCGAACACCGTCGTGTGCAAAACGGGAACGTTGACGGCAACCGACGGCGGCACGGTTGTCCTGTCCGGATTGGTGCGCAGTCGGCGTCACGGAGAGCTGCTGTTCTGTGTCGCGGCGCCGAGAACAGGTCACGCCGTTTCCCACTGGAGGCGAATCGAGCAGGAGTGGCTGATCGACCTGATCGATGGCGCGGGTGGGGCCGAACCGGTCGCCTGCGGTGGCGCGTTTCCGATGTCCGACACCTACGCCCGGGTGGAGATTCCGACTCCACCGGCGGCGGGTGGATAATGTGCCGGGGAGGAACGACGTGCTGAGAAGCGAGGTCGATCGGATCTGGTCCGAGCTGGAGTGGATTCAGGAGTCCGGGCTGTGCGAGAGGGCGACCCGGTGCCGGGTTCGTGCGTTCGAGCTGTGACGCCCCTGGCACTTATCATGGTCGCAGCCCTTGCCGGAGGAGGTGGCGAGCGTCAGACGCAGTTGCTCGCGATCCATCTCGAGAGCCACCCATCTGCCACCGCTCAGGACGTCTACAAGTTTCTCCACCAGGGGATATTCGGTCCGGGACATTTGATCGACGATCGTGATGCGGCAGCCCGGTACCTGAACGATGAGATCGACGAGCTCGATCTCTCCCAGGTCATCGAGATGTCCTGCGAGCCGCTCGGAGGTGATCCCGCGATGGTGAGGGTGCACCTCCGCCCATACGTCCGCGAGGGGCGCGACGGGACCGACCTGCTCGATGTGTTGGTCGCCAGCGCCGGTGTGTTCGAGGGGGGTCCCAGAGCGATGCGACACGCCCTCGACGCGGCGGCCGAGTGGTTGCGCCGCAACGGACGCTCAACCACGGCGGACGAACTCGATCGTCTGCGGGACGACACGGCACCGCGTGGATTCCCGCCGGTTCACCACTCCGAGTCGTACCGTGCGGCCTACCACCCCGCGTACAGGGTCGTGCTGGAGAGCTACGCTCGCGAGCGCGGCTGGTGCGACGTGCCCGACCATCCATGACTGGCCTCTGATCAGAGAAGACGAAAGGCACGCGTGCAATGGAATGGATAACCCAACCTCAGGCGTGGGTCGCGCTGATCACCCTGACCGCGCTCGAGATCGTGCTCGGAATCGACAACATCATCTTCATCTCGGTTCTGTCGGGAAGGCTTCCCGAGGAACGGCGGCGTAACGCCCGCACGCTCGGCCTCGCGGCGGCGATGGTGACCCGCCTGGCCCTGTTGGCATCGCTTCAGTGGCTGTCCAGGCTCACCACTCCGCTGTTCGCGGTGGCCGCCTACACCGTGACGGCCCGGGACCTCATCCTGCTCGGGGGAGGGCTCTTCCTGCTCGCCAAGGCGACCGTCGAGATACACCACAATCTGGAGGGAAGCGCGGCGCACGCCGGAGGTCGAAGCCAGGCCTCCTTCCGTGGAGTGATCTTCCAGATCATGGTGCTCGACATCGTGTTTTCCCTCGACTCGGTCATCACTGCGATCGGCATGGCCGATCACCTCCCCGTGATGGCATTGGCGATAGTGATCGCGGTCGGTGTCATGATGCTCGCTGCCGGTCCGATTTCGGAATTCGTCGAGCAGCACCCGACCGTGAGAATGCTCGCGTTGGCCTTCCTGCTGCTGATCGGGATGTCCTTGGTGGCAGAGGGGTTCGGACAACACATCCCGAAGGGGTACATCTACTTCGCGATGGGGTTTTCGGTGTTTGTCGAGATGTTGAACCTCCGAGCGAGAACCACCAGCGACCCCGCGCCGGTGCAGCTGCGAAGGAGAATGGCGCCATCCACGCCGAGGCCGCTGAAGTGACGTTCCCCGACGATGACGCACCACAGCGATTCGGGTGGCCGCACGACCAGCCGCGGCATTGCAGCCGGGATATTGGGGACGTTCTTTGCCGGGCAGCTCGCACTGTGGTGCAATACCGGAGGATGGAGACGTGAGCTCGTGTTCTACCCGCTGACCCGCCGCGTGCTGTTTCGGCTCGAGCCGGAGGCGGCGCACGCAATGTCGGTCCGTCTGCTCCGGAACGTGGCCGCAGTGCCCGGGCTGAAGTTGGCCGTTGGGGTCGCCTCCAGGGTGCCGAAGAGCGAGCCGGTGACCGTCTTCGGCCTCACGTTCCCCAATCGGGTCGGGCTCGCCGCGGGCTATGACAAGGACGGCGAGGCGTGGCAGGGGCTGGGGGCGCTCGGCTTCGGCCACATCGAGGTCGGAACGGTCACACCGGGGCCACAACCGGGCAATCCGAAGCCACGCGTGTTCAGGCTCGCGAGCGAGCGGTCCCTCATCAACCGCATGGGATTTCCGGGGCGCGGCGCAGACTACGTGACGCGCCGGTTGCAGGGGTCGCGGCCCGGCGGACTCGTCCTGGGTGTCAACATCGGCAAACAGCAGGCCACCTCACTGGTCGATGCGGTGCACGACTACCGGCATCTTATGGACGTGTTCGCGCCGCTTGCGGACTATCTCGCGGTGAACATCTCGTCGCCCAACACCCCTGAGTTGAGGCGTCTGCAGGAGCGTGGCTACGTGGAGGCTCTGCTGACGGCTCTGGCGACGAGAAGAACCGAGCTGGTGGATCGGCTCGAACGGCCGGTACCGATCTTGGTCAAGCTCGCCCCCGACCTCGATGACGATCAACTGGTCGCCTCGGTGGACGCCGTCAGGGATGCCGGTCTCGACGGCGTTATCGCCACCAACACCACGATCTCTCGCCAGGGGATCCGCCATCGTCTGGCCGGTGAAGAGGGTGGCCTGAGTGGGGCCGGTCTCACGGCCAGGAGCACCGAGGTCATCCGAGCGATCCACAGCCACACCGCCGGCTCGCTGCCCATCGTCGGCGTCGGTGGAATCATGAGTCCGGGCGACGCCCGCGCGAAGATCGAGGCCGGCGCGACGCTGGTCCAGATCTACACCGGTCTGGTGTACGAGGGGCCGGGGCTCGTGCGGCGGGTCGTCAAAGAACTCGTCACGGACAATCGCTGATCGGTGAGCACGCTCACCAGGAAGCGGAAAAAACGGGTATTTCAATGGGCCTCTGACGGTACCAATAACGGTGGTCCCGACCGCCACTTCGAGTGGAGGTGGACGAGGTGCCGATCGTAGCCGACATCAAGGATCTCGCCCCGTCAGAGTTTTTGATGACGCTGTCGATGACGTCGAAGACTGGCAAGCTGTCCTCCGTGTGGGAGGGCCACAAGACGCTCCTGGTGCTCCGCGAGGGCTCGATCGTGTACGCGGCGTCGCCCACCGTGCGCGAGCGCCTGGGCAGCATGCTCGTCAACCGAGGCCTGGTCAGCGAGGAACAGCTGCTCGAGGCGCTCCGATTGCAGGAGAACGAGGAGGGTGCCGGTCTGCTCGGATCGATCCTGGTCGACATGGGTGCGGTGTCAAAGGAGCAGCTCACGGATGTCGTCCAGGATCAGTTCGAGTCCGTGCTGTCGGAACTCCTGTCATGGGACGGGGGGGTGATGATCTTCGAGCCGGTCGATATCCCGGATCTCGGCTCCATTCACATCGATCCGACAGAGGTCTTGAGCGGGGCCGGTGTCGCCGTCGACCGAATGCTGGCGGCGAGCCTCGTGGAGCGTGACGCCGATGAGGTAGAGGAGGCCCCCCCGCATACCGATTCCGGAGCGGGGGCCGTCTCCGACACGTCGACAGAGGTGGAGCGGCCCGGCACGAACAACGGTGACCGAGCCGTGGTCCGTTCATTGATGGAGGGCCTCGAGAACCGCTCGGTGTCGCTCACCGCGGAGATGACCCTGGCGATTCTCGGGGCGGCTGGGGAGGCGGCCGAACGTGGGATCCTGTTCCTCGTCTATCCGCGCTACCTGAGCGCGATCGGTGGGTTCGGGTCGTTCGGCGACGGCGGTCAGATCTCCGGGCGCTCGCTCAGGATCTCGCGCGCCCACCGCTCGATGTTCACTGACCTGCTCGAAGACGGATCATCCTATCGCGGGCCGATCGAGGAGATCGAGGGGAACAGCGACCTGCTCGAGCAGTTCGACGGTGGGCCGCCCGACGAGGCGGTGGCGGTGGCGCTCCACGTCGGCGGCCGGGTGGTCGCGGTCCTCTACTGCGATGGCGGCAGCGAATCCAAACCGATAGGCTCGATCGGCCCGATCGAATCGACGATGGCCGAGGTCGCCATGGCCGTCACGGCCTCCCAGCCGGAGAGCTGACGCACGCCTCACCCCCGGCTGTGGTCGGGTATTCCCCGTCTCCGTATCCGTGCCCGTATCCGTCTACGTCTGAGAGCCCGATGGGGGTGCTGAGGACTCATCGATCGTTGTTCGGATACGGATACGGAGACCGGCTTGTGAGGAACTCCAACTCGAGCTGATGAGTCGGCAGATCCGCACCTGCCGCAGTATTCATCGGTCCGCAGCTACTCGAGTATCCTCTTCAGGTCATGTCCCGGCTGGATCTCGCGATTGTCGTGGCCTCGCTGGTGGGTCTCGTCGTGTTCGCCGGCTGGCTGGCCGGCCGCCAGCGACGCACCACGGACTACTACCTCGGCGGCGGCCGACTCCCCGCCTGGGCGCTCGGGCTGAGCCTGGCCGCCAATCAGGTCAGCGCCATCTCGCTGGTCGGGGCACCCGCCTTCGTCGCGCTCCGTCCGGGCGGGGGGCTCGCGTGGCTGCAGTACGAGATGGCGGTTCCTCTGGCCGTGGCCTGCCTGGTGTTGTGGGGGGTTCCGGTGCTGCGCCGGGCGGGTGGTGCCGAGGTGTACGCCGCCGTCGAACGACGACTCGGCCGCGGAGCACGCCGCACCCTCGCCGGATTCTTCCTGGTGGGGCGGGGCCTCGGCGCGGGTGTGATCCTGCTGGCCTCGGCGCGGGTCGTCTCTGCCTGCTCGGGGTGGTCCGTCGGGGCGAGCGTCATGGTGGTGGGAGCGGTCGCGGTGGGGTACACCGCGCTCGGTGGCCTGATCGCGGACGTGTTCTCCGATGTACTGCAGTTCGCCTTGTTGTGGGGAGCCACCGCGGTCGCCACGGTGGTGCTCTGGATTCGACTCGGTGGGGGAACAGACGCTCTGGCCGCGGTCGATCCGGACCGCCTCGCCGCGCTCCGCTTCACGGCCCATGGCCTGGGCGACGGATCGACCTTCGGGTTCTGGCCCATGCTGATCGGTGGGTTCTTTCTGTACCTGTCGTATTACGGTTGCGACCAGACCCAGGCACAGCGCGTCCTGGCGGCGGCGGACGAGGGTCAGGCGCGTTGGGCACTCGCCATCGGTGCGTTGGTCCGGTTTCCGCTGGTCCTCACCTACTGCCTATTCGGCGTGATGCTGGCGGCATTTCTCGCGGCGACTCCCGAGTTCGCGTCGCACTTCGCAGAGCGGTCCGCCGACGACCTGGTGCCGCTGTTCCTGGTGACGTACGTCCCGGTGGGATTCGTGGGAGTGGTGGTGGCCGGCATTCTGGCGGCGGCCCTGTCGTCGGTCGACTCGGCGTTCAACTCCCTGTCGGCAGTGACCCTGGAGGAGTTCCTCCCGGCCGACCGGTTCGAAGCCTCTCGGCTTGCGTGGGCCCGACGAATCACGGTCGGCTGGGGAGTGTTCGCGATGGCGTCGGCAGTCTGGTTCTCCGGCTGGGGAGAGACCACGATCGAGATCGTCAACCGCGTCGGGAGTGCGCTGTACGGCCCGGTGTTGGCGGTGTTCCTCCTGGCGTGGCGTTCGCGTCGGGCGGATGGACGTTCTGCCGTGGCAGGAGCGTTTGCAGGGCTGGCGTGCAACCTGGTGCTGGCCCGCTTCGCGCCCGGCGTCTCCTGGCTGTGGTGGAACGTGCTCGGCTGTGCGGTCGCCCTGGGAGTGGGATCGGCGTTGGGCAGGGCCGCGGCCGAACCCGAGTCGCATCGGGTCCCCGAATCGAAAGGGCTCGCCACGGTTCTCGTGGCCTACTTCGTCCTCATACTGCTGGTACTCCTCGGGGTCACCCTCGCGGTGTGAACGACCGCAGCAGGGTATGCTCGAGCCGCGAGATGGAGCGACCACCGGTTTCCGTGCTGCTGCCGGTTCGTGACGCGGCGCCGACGCTCGAGACCTGCCTGTGGAGCCTGCAGCGCCAGACCCTCGAGCGATTCGAGGTCGTGGCAGTGAACGACGGTTCACGCGACGGTTCCGCCCGGGTGCTCGACCGGTGGGCGGCCGAGGATGACCGGATCCTGGTGCTCCATCAGTCGGCGGACGGGCTGGTCGCCGCGCTCAACCTGGGTCTCGCCCGATGTTCGGCACCACTGGTGGCGCGCATGGACGCCGATGACGTCAGCCATCCGCGCAGGCTCGAACTCCAGGCGGCGCACCTGGAGCGGCATCCGGACGTGGGGGTGGTGTCCTGCATTGTGCAGCACTTTCCACGCCGCGGGGTCGGAGAGGGTTTCAGGATCTACGAGATGTGGCTCAACTCGGTCCGAGATCACGAGCAGATGGCGCGCGAGCGGTTCATCGAGTCGCCGATCGCGCATCCATCGGCGATGGTGCGGCGTGAGGTGCTGGTGGGAGCCGGCGGGTACCACGACCTGGGTTGGCCGGAGGATTACGACCTCTGGTTGCGGCTGTTCGACGCGGGCGTCCGGTTCGCGAAGGTTGACGCACCGCTGTTTTTCTGGCGGGAGCACGGGCGGCGGTTGACCCGTCGTGACCCGCGCTACGCGCCGGCCTCGTTTCTGCGTTGCAAGGCTCACTACCTTGCCCGGGGACCACTGGCCGCGGCCGACCGGGTGGTGGTGTGGGGTGCCGGACGCACCGGCCGCATGCTGTCGAGGTGCCTGATCGATCACGAGCGCGTCGCGATCGAGGCGTTCATCGACATCGATCCCGACAAGATCGGTCGCCGCGCGCGAGGTCGGCCGATCGAACCTCCGGAGAGCCTCGGACGGCTACTGACGCCCCGGACCATCGTTCTGGCGGCGGTGGGGTCGCGTGGCGCCCGAACCCTCATTCGCGAGCGGCTCGACGCCCTCGATCTGGAAGAGGGAATCGACTACTGGTGCGTTGCGTGAGCAATCCGCTGAGCGGATTGCTGAGGAGTGTCAGCGCGCCCCGCGCAGCACGAGCGATGGGAATCCTCGCACCCGTGTCGCGTCCCGATACTTGAAGTGGTCGCATGCGGGCAGCCCGCCGGGGACAGGTCGCCTCGGGTGTCAGACAGCCGGTACGATGAGCAGACGGATGACAGCGCGTCGTGCGGGCGTGCCGGGTACAGGATTTCGAGGTCTACAATCGCCGGGGATATCGTGTGGCAACGAGGCCTCGAAATGCTGTACCGGGCAACCTCGGGGAGCGCGCCTGGGAGAGAGCGCGCCGGGGGGACAGCGTCGCGAAAATGACGCGGTGCCGCAAGGCCGCAAGACGAGGCATCACCCGTCCGCGTCAACTTCCACCGGAGTGACGCCCCAGATCTTTTCCGCGTACTCGCGAATCGCTCGGTCCGAGGAGAAGTACCCCATCGCGGCCACGTTGTGGATGGCGGCGGTCGCCCACGCCCGGGGCTCGGTGCGGTACCTCTCGGCGGCGAGCTCTGCGGCCTCCACGTACGGACGGAAGTCCGCGAGGTGCATGTAGCGGTCGCCGTGCTCCATCAGGGCCGACCAGATCTCGCGCAGGACCGTCCCGTCGCCGTTCACGAAGTCGCCGTCGCGAATCGCGTCGATGACGGCGGCCAGCTCCGGGTCCTGGCGGTAGATCTTCCACGGGTTGTGCGCGCCGGTCGTCAGCCGTTCCTCGACCTCGGCAGAGGTCAGGCCGAAGATGAAGATGTTCTCATCGCCGACGGCGTCCCGGATCTCGATGTTGGCGCCGTCGAGGGTGCCGATCGTGAGGGCGCCGTTGAGGGCCAGTTTCATGTTCCCGGTGCCCGAGGCTTCCATGCCGGCCGTGGAGATCTGTTCGGACAGGTCGGCGGCCGGGATGATCTTCTCGGCGAGAGTAACCCTGTAGTCCGGCGGGAATGCGATCACGAGCCGCCGGGCGACGTCGCGATCGTTGTTGACGGTCTCGGCAACGCCGTTGATCAGGCGGATGATCAGCTTGGCCATGTGGTAGGAGGGGGCCGCCTTGGCGCCGAACACGAAGGCCCGCGGCGGCACGTCCACGGTCGGATCCTGCTTGATCCGCTGGTACAGCCAGATGATGTGCATCACCTTGAGCAACTGCCGCTTGTACTCATGCAGTCGTTTGATCTGGACGTCGAACAACGCGCCGGGGTCGCACGTCACGCCGCACAGTTGGCGGAGTGTCGCGATCAGATCGACCTTGTTTGTGCGTTTGACCGCGAGAAACTCGTCCTGAAACTCGGCGTCGTCGGCGAAGGCACCGAGTTCCTCGAGTCGGTCGAGGTCGCGGATCCAGCCATCGCCGATCCGGCTCGTGACCGCTGTCGCCAGCCGTGGGTTGCACGACTTCAGCCAGCGTCTCGGTGTGATGCCGTTGGTGATCGCCAGGAATCGGTCGGGCCACAGGTCGGCGAAGTCCTTGACCAGCCGCGTCCGGAGCAGCTCGGTGTGGAGCTTGGCGACGCCGTTGACCTTGTGGCTGCCGACGATCGCCAGGTTGGCCATGCGGAACCGTTTGCCGCCCTCCTCCTGTAGGATCGAGAGCCGACGGGTGAAACTGCCGTCCTCCTGACGCTGCCGGCTCACCGACTCCAGGAATCGGCGATTGATCTCGTAGATGATCTGCACGTGACGGGGAATCCAGGGCTCCATCAGCGACACCGGCCAGGTTTCGAGCGCTTCCGGAAGGAGGGTGTGGTTGGTGTAGGCGCAACTCGCCCGCGTGAGCTCCCAGGCCGCCCCCCACTTGACCCCGGCCTCGTCGACGAGGAACCGCATCAGCTCTGCGACGGTCAGAGCCGGGTGGGTGTCGTTCAGCTGGAAGGCCACCCTGTCGGGGAACAGCTCCCACACCTCTCCGTGGCGCCGTCGAAACCGGTTGACGACGTCCCGGACCGAGCATGCCACCAGGAAGTACTCCTGGAGAAGGCGCAGCTGGCGCCCGGCCTCCACGTCGTCCGCGGGGTAGAGCACCCGGGTCAGCGCCTCCACCCGCTCGCGTTGCGCCACCGCCCGGATGTAGTTGCCCTTCGAGAACATGTGGAAGTCGAATTCGGAGGCGGCCTCGGCGTCCCACAATCTGAGGATCGACACCGTGTTCGTGCCGTATCCGGCCACCAGCACATCACGCGGGATGCCGAACACCTCGCGCCACCCCCGCCACGTCGGCTGGTGCTTGCCGTCGGGCCGTTGGTGCCACTCGATGGCGCCGCCGATCCGCACCGGCACCGTGAGGTCGTGCCGGGCGATGCTCCACGGGAAGCCGCCCTTGAGCCAGGTGTCGGCGTGCTCGACCTGCCAGCCGTTCTCGAAGTTTTGGCGGAACATGCCGTAGTCGTAGTGCAGTCCGTAGCCGTACGCCGGGTAGTCGAGGGTCGCCAGCGAGTCGAGGTAGCAGGCGGCGAGGCGGCCGAGGCCGCCGTTGCCCAGCCCGGCGTCGGACTCCTCCTCGACGATCGTGTCGAGGTTGAGACCGAGCTGCTGCATCGCCTCGCGGGCCACCATCAGCAGGTCGGTGGCAATCAGGTTGTTGCGCAGCAGCCGGCCGAGGAGATACTCCACCGACAGGTAGTGCACGGTCTTTGGCCGGACGGTGTCGTAGGTACGGCGGGTCAGGATCGCTCGGTCGATTATCGTCTCGCGAACGGCGAGCGCGAGCGCCGTGAGGTGGTCGGCGGGGTCGGCGAGTCGGAGCTCGAGGCCGCACGAGTAGCGGAGGTAGTGCAGGAACCTCTCCCGAAACTCATCAGGAGTGGGTTTCTTGAGCCGGACAGGCGGTAGCATATGCCTCCTTCAGAAGCCCGGAGGGTAGCATAGGGTCGGGGTGAAACGGCGGGGACCGTCGTCGGACGGGCGTTGATTTAACATGGCATCAGAGGAGTGACCGCATGCGACGATCCGCAGGGGTGCTGCTGCATCCGACCAGTCTGCCGTCCCGCTACGGCATCGGGGACCTGGGCCCGGAGGCGTACAACTACGTGGAGTGGCTCGCCGACGCCGACGTGTCCTGGTGGCAGGTGCTCCCGCTCCACCCACCCGGTCCCGGGCACTCTCCCTACTCGGCGATCTCGACGTTCGCCGGCAACGAGTGGCTGATCAGCCCGGAGATGCTCGTGGCGGAGGCCCTGGTCGAAATGGAGGAGCTGGAGGATGCGCCGTCGTTCCCCGCGGAACGCGTCGCGTTCGAGGAGCTCATCCCGTGGAAGAAGCGGGTCCTGCGCGCCGCGTTCGAGCGGTTTCGCAAGATGAAACCGCCCGAACTCGTGAGCGGGTTGGCGGCGTTTCGCGCCGAGCACCGGGAGTGGCTTGAAGATTTCGCGCTCTTCCTCGCCCTCAAACGCGCCCACGGGGGGGAGCCGTGGTTCCGGTGGCCGCGGCCCCTGGCCCACCGAGACAAGGGTGCGCTTGACAGCTGGGCGCGAGACCACCGGGACGAGATCGAGCTGGCCGTGTTCTGCCAGTTCCTGTTCTTCCGACATTGGCGAGCGGTGTGGCAGGCGGCCCACGAGGCCGGGATTCACATCTTCGGTGACGTGCCGATCTTCGTCGCCTACGACTCGGCGGACGTGTGGTCCCATCCCGAGCTGTTCCTGCTCGACCAGGATCGCAGACCCACCGTGGTCTCCGGAGTGCCGCCGGATTACTTCTCGGACACCGGTCAGCTGTGGGGGAACCCGCTCTTCGACTGGGACCGGATGGCGGCTGACGGGTACGATTGGTGGATTCGGCGGCTGAAGCACGCCCTCGACCTGGCGGACATGGTTCGGCTGGACCACTTCCGGGGCTTTCAGGCCTACTGGGAGGTCCCGGCAGGAGACGAGGTCGCGACCAACGGCAGTTGGGTTGCGGGCCCCGGCCGGAGATTCTTCGATGCCGTGCGCGAAGCCCTCGACGGGCTGCCGTTCGTGGCAGAGGATCTCGGCGAGATCACCCCCGACGTGCTCGACCTCCGCGACGAGCTGGGCTTGCCGGGGATGGTGATTCTCCAGTTCGGATTCCCGCCCCAGCCGAGATCCACCTTCATTCCCTACAGCCATCACCGGAACCTCGTGGTCTACACCGGCACCCATGACAACAACACCGCCGCCGGCTGGTACCACGACGACGCGAGCGAGCTGGAGCGTGATCTGGTGCGGCGATACGCCGCGACCGACGGCAGCGAGATCCACTGGGATCTGGTGCGCCTCGCCATGGCTTCGGTGGCGGACCTGGCGATCGTGCCGCACCAGGACCTCGCGGGCCTCGGGTCGGAGTGCCGCATGAACCTCCCCGCCAAGGCGGGGGGCAACTGGGAGTTCCGGATTCTGCCGTGGACCTTGAAGGAGGACATCCAGCGGCGGCTCAAGGAGTTGATCTGGGTGTACGGTCGCTCACCGCTGCAGCCGAGCGCGGACGGGGAGTACGACGATCCCGACCGCCGGTGAAGCGTCGCTGCAATACCACTGGCCGACCGCGGGTTTCGCCTGTCGATGAGTGCCACCCTGCGATTCGTCGTGTTTCTCACCATCGTCCTCGGCGTCTGGCTCGTTCAGCACCTGTACGTCGGCTGGCGCCTGTGGTCGCTGCCCGTGTTCGCCAACGGCACAGCGCGGCGGGGGCTGCTCGCGTTCCTGATGGTTGCATTCCTGACCTACCCGTCGGGGCGGATCCTCTACGGCATCGGTTGGCACGGCGTCGGCAGGACGCTCGAATACCTGGGCGCGGTGTGGATGGGGACTCTGTTGTTGTTCTGCGTCTCGCTGTTCGTTGTCGACGTTGTGACCCTAGGCGGCCTCGCTTTGCGACAGTGGGTGGTCGGGGCCCGCACCGGTGCGGTCGCCGTCGCGCTGATCGCGGCCGCGGTGGCGTGGGTCGGCGGCCTCAAGGCGCCACGCGCCGTCGAGCTCGAGGCTGCCGTCCCGGGTCTGCCCGCCGCCGCCGACGGAGCCACCATCGCCCACATATCGGACGTCCACCTGGGCACCATCCTCGGACGTCGAAGGCTCGCCATGATCATCGACCGGGTCGACACGCTCAAGCCGGACGTGGTGGCGATCACGGGCGATCTGGTGGACGGCGATGCGGGGGTGGTGGAGGAGCTGCTACCTCAGCTTCGCACTCTGACGGCGCCGCACGGGGTTTACGCCGTGCTCGGCAACCACGAGTACTACGCCGGTCGGGCGAGGTCACGGCGATTGTTGACGGACGCCGGCTTCACCGTGCTCGACAACGCTGCGGTGGAGGTGATCCCCGGGCTGTGGGTCGCCGGTGTTCCGGATGCCCGGGGTGGGGAGCAGACCGGCGGCTCCGAGACCGATCTCGACCTGGCGTTGGCGGAGGTCGGCGGCAGTGCCGTCGTGCTGCTGCAGCACTCGCCGGAGGACGAGCGGCGGATCGCCGACGCCGGTGTCGGTCTGATGCTCGACGGCCATACCCACGGCGGCCAGATCTGGCCGTTCAGCATCCCGGTGAGGTGGGTGTACCCGCACATCGCCGGCACCTACAGGGTGGGGGAGATGACCCAGGTGGTGAGCCGAGGCGCCGGCCAGTGGGGCCCGCCCATGCGGCTGTTCGCCCCGGCAGAGATCATCCACATCACGCTGCGCTCGCCAGAGAGCACGCGCGAAACCCGCTGAGCTCGGCCCACTGGAGGTTTCGTGGGGCGACCCATCCGAGGGTCTATCTTCGGGGTCCCCGAACGCGGGGCGTGGCCGCGCTCCCCGGTGTCGGAGCGGTCGGAGTCGGGACGCATGCGGCGGCAGCGCCGTCGGGGCCGCACGGGCTCGGAGAGCGACAAGGCTGGAGGAACGAGGGGATGAGATCGATACGACTCGGTGGTTTCGACGTGGTGTTCCCTCATCGCGCTGCCCGAGGTTGCCACCCCCGACGATGTTTGCGACCAAGCGTGCGACCAGGGCGCGACGGTCGAGCCGCAAAATCGTCGGAAGTGGCACGCCCGTAGATAGCGCCCCTCGCGTCCCTCGCGACGAAGCCCTCGCGACCTCTCGGCCGCCGACC
>JBFELO010000014.1:0-54081 GCA_041552055.1 Candidatus Sulfomarinibacteraceae bacterium
CGAGAATCTACCGTGACCCCGAAGCACGCGAAGGGGCCGGATGTGGGTTGGACGGCGCCACATCGTCCAGCTCACTCGGTGGACTGTACGACGAGGTCGAGGTCTGACCACAGCTCGTCGGGAATGTTGGTGACCTTGAGTGGCCCGGCTCCGAGCTGTTGCAGCGCGACGGCCAGTACGCACAGCCACCGCTGCACCGGCTGCGTCCGCTCGACCGAGACCCGCGACCACAGGCGCACGATGGTGTCGTCATGGTGGGGCGCCACCAGTGCTACCGGGTGGAGCGGCCGCGAGAACTCGACCACCACTCCCTCGACGAGCATGGCCTCGCGATCCGCGCGTAACCAGCATTCCTCGGTCTTGAGGACCGCGCGCCCCGTCCGGTGTACGGTCCGCGGCAGTCGATTCGCCACCGCCACCGGATCCACCCTGCCGACCAACACGAGGTGCGGCATTACGCGTCCGATCCGCGACTGCCGTAGAACGACAAGACGACGCGACGACGTCGCGGTCGGATGTCGCACTCCACCAGCACGATCTGTTGCCAGGTCCCGAGCACGGGGCCGCCGGCGGCCACCGGCACCGCGAGCGATGGACCGAGCAGGGCCGCCCGCAGATGGGAAAAGCCGTTGCCGTCACCCCACCGCCGGTCGTGGTGGTAGGTGCGATCCGACGGTGCGATCTGCTCGAGGGCCTCGTCGAGGTCGCGCAACGCCCCGGATTCGTACTCGATCGTCGTCACCGCCGCCGTGGAGCCGGGCACGAAGACGCTCACGAGCCCGTCAGCCGCGTTGATCGAGCTCAACCAGAACTGCACGTCGCCGGTCAGGTCGATCGTCTGTCCGTGGCCTTCGGTCTCGAACTGGAGCTCGCCATGGGTCGTCGTCATGGCGCGAGTATAGCCCCCGATCTCTGGTAGCATGTTCCCCGTGCGTGCGCCGGGAGTGGTTGCGGCCTCCTGTGAAGCCCTTCTTCCCAGTCTCTGTCTCCACTGTGGCGAGCCTCTCGGTGGACGAGACGTGGGCCTCTGCGCCCCGTGCTGGGCGCGTCTGATTCCACTGGCGGGCGCGCGCTGTCCGGTCTGCGGCGGATCGGCGGACGAGTTCGTGGAGCAGGGCTGCCTCGACTGCTCCCTGGTACCACCCCCGCAGCAGGGCACCGTGGTGTGGGGCGAGTACGACGGAGCCCTCCGCAGCGCGGTGCTCGGCCTCAAGCACCGCGGTCGCGACGAGCTGGCCAAACCCCTCGGTCGGCGACTCGCCGGTCGCGTCGCCGCCGAGACCTGGGCGTCCGACATCGACCTCGTCGTGCACGTGCCGAGTCACTTCCTCCGGAGACTGCGGCACGGCCGATCGGCGGCGGCCGGCCTCGCCGACGTGGTCGCGGCCGCAGTCGATCGGCCGCGGGGACGTGCTCTGGGTCGAAGAGGTTTGCGGCGTCAGGCCGGGCGCACTCGGCTGCAACGCCTGCAGCTCCCCAAACGCAGCTTCCGCAGCACCGCTCCCGTGCGCGGCAGGCGGCTGCTGATCGTCGACGATGTGACCACCACCGGAGCCACGCTCCGCCGCGCCGCCGAGGTCCTGGCCGAGGCCGGCGCCGAGGTCGTGTATTGCGCTGCGCTGGCGCGCACCCCCGATCCAAGGAAGGCAACATGAGCTTGTTCGACAGCCTGATCAAACACGGGATGCCGCTCGTGCCCAAGCCGATCGTCGGCAAGGTCGCTCGTCGCTACGTCGCCGGCGAGAGCCTCGCCGACGCGGTGGCGGAGATCCGTGCGCTCAACGATGAAGGTGCGATGGCCACGGTGGATGTGCTCGGCGAGGAGGTCAACGAACACGGCAAGGCCCAGGACGCGGTGGGGGAGTACGTGCGGTTGGTGGAGGAGATCGATCGGCAGGGTCTGGATGCCAATATCTCCATCAAGCCCACCCTCCTCGGTCTCAAGATCGACGAGCAGCTGTGCTCCGACCACGTGGCGACGATCTGTGATCGGGCTGGAGAGTCGGACAACTTCGTTCGGATCGACATGGAGGACTCGAGCTGCACCGACGCCACGCTGCGAATCTACCGGCGAGTTCTCGCCGAATACGGCAACGCCGGTGCGGTGCTCCAGTCGTACATGCACCGCACGACCTCGGACGTCAACGATCTCCTGCCGCTGCGACCGAATATCCGGCTCTGTAAGGGCATCTATCGCGAATCGCGCACGATCGCGTGGCAGGACTTCGAGACCATCCGCGCCAACTTCATCTTCAACATGGAAAAGCTGATGGCCGGCGGTGCGTATGTCGGCGTCGCGACCCACGATCCGTACCTGGTCTGGGCCGGGATGTCAGCCGTGGACCGATTCAACCTCGACCGCGATCGGTACGAGTTCCAGATGCTGCTGGGCGTGGATCCGCAGCTGAGGCGGATCATCCTCGACCAAGGCCATCGCCTGCGAGTCTACGTGCCGTACGGTCGCGACTGGTACCCCTACTCGATCCGCAGATTGCGCGAGAATCCCACGGTGGCACGGCACGTCATGCGCGCGATGCTCGGTGTCGGCGCCCCGTGACCCAAGGTTGAGACGAACCCTGATCGAGGGTATGCTGAGTCCGATGAAACGAGGAGGGTTCCCATGCGCAGGACGATGCAATGGACCGCGGTCGTCATCGCCGCCGTCGCGCTGACCACCCCCACGGTCTGGGGTTCGATCCAGGCGCGCGTCTCCGGTGCCGTCACCGACACCACCGGCAAGCCGATTCCGAACGCCACCGTCACTATCACCTGTCCCGAACTTCAGGCCTTCGAGAAGGTGCTCAAGACCGACAAGAAGGGCCGCTACAAGGTCCTCCTCCTCGACGCCACGAAGACCTACCACTTCTCGGTCGAGGCCGAGGGGTACCAGAGCTTCGAGACTAGGAAAAAGGTACCGATCGGATCGACCGACAATCAGGTCGACTTCACGCTGAACAGCATCCAGGAGGCGCTGGCGAGCCAGCAGCAGGAGGTTCGAGAGCAGCCCGGATACAAGGAGCTCGAGGAAGGGCTCGCCCTCGCCCAGCAGGGTCGGCTGGAAGAGGCACGCACCAAGATCGAGGTCGGGGTGGAGGCGATGCCCGACTCAGTCCAGGCGTGGACCATGCTGTCCGAGGTGGAGTACGAGCTCGCCGACTACGAGGCCGCACTCGAGGACGCCGAGCAGTGCCTCCAGCTCGACGACGAGGCGACCGGCTGCCTCGCGGTGGCCGCCAATTCCGCCCAGAATCTCGGCTACACCGAAAAGCACGCCATCTACATCCAGCGCTACCAGGAGCTCAACCCGGACGATCCGGCCACCGTCTTCAACCAGGCGGTGGCGCACCTCAACGCCCTCGACGACGAGAAGGCGCGCCCGCTGCTCGAGCAGTGCCTCCAGATCGATCCCGACTTCCCCAAGTGCCTGTACGAATACGGCATGATGCTCCTGCGATCCGGAGATCTCGAGGGGGCGAAACAGCACCTCGAGCGCTACCTGGAGGTGGACCCGGAGGGAGTGGACGCAGCGACCGCCGCCGAAACCGTCAAGTACCTGTGACCGGGCCCCTGCCATGACCGGCACCCTGTGCATAGGCGTTGCCGGCGGCACCGGGTCCGGCAAGACCACCGTCTCCGAATCCATTGTGAGTCGCGTGGGCGCTGACCGCATCGCGGTCATCAATCAGGACCGGTACTACCACGACCTTTCGCACGTGGACGAGTCGCGGTGGCTGCACCACAACTTCGACCATCCTTCGGCCATCGAGGAACAGCTCTTCGTGTCCCACGTCCAACTGCTCAAGAACGGGCGACCGGCGCCGGTTCCGATGTACGACTTCACCCGTCACGTGCGCCTTGACGAGGTCGATTTGCTGGCGCCACGGCCGGTGATCCTGATCGAGGGGATCCTGATTCTCGCGATTCCCGAGCTTCGCGACCTGATGGACATCAAGATCTTCGTCGACACCGACCCCGACATTCGCCTGATCCGGCGACTACAACGTGACATGGAAGAGCGCGGCCGCACGCTGGAGGGCGTGGTCACCCAGTACCTGGCGACGGTTCGTCCCATGCACCTCGAGTTCGTGGAGCCCTCGAAGCGTTGGGCCGATGTCATCATTCCAGAGGGCGGTTTCAACGAGGTCGCCCTCGAACTCGTGATCAGCCGCATCAAGGCCATGCTGACCGCCGCGGATCGCTGAGGGCACGTCGAGAGGGGCCGCTCAGCTGCGGTTGGCGGCCGCCGGGCGCCGTCTACGGCGCCCCTGTCGCTCTTCCTCCTTGAACATGAACTTGATCGAGTGTTTGAACAGGAGCAGGTTCGGGGCGTCGTTCCGGTTCAGCTTGATGCAATTCTTGTCGTACCACTCGATCCAGCCGCTCAACTCGGTGCCGTCCGTGAGCACCACGACCATCGGCGTGTGGCCCTGCATCTGCTTGAGGTAGTAAAAGCTCTCCGCGTTTGTCTGCTCGGCGGGCACTTGTTTCCGACGCCCGGTGGTGCGCGTCGGGAAGCGCTCCATCATCTCGTTCATTGACGGACGGATCAGTTTACGATCGGACATGGATCTTCTCCACGGCTCTGCACGCCTCAGCGCTAGGAAAACGCAGCCGGTTGTTTGGACCAGCTTAGCAGAGAATGGGGGACCTGTCTCGCGTCCGGCGGCCGACGCTCGGGCCGGCCGAGGTCCTGCTCCGACGGCCTGATTCCGCAGGTAGCCGGTGTCCCGATCCGTTGCTCAGGCAGGGGCACGCGAGGCGTTCGAGCGGTTTTTCTGCGGCGCGGGATAGAGGTCCACCTCGTGGGCAAGACAACACATCAGTCGGCCGCACAGGCCCGAGATCTTGGTGGGGTTGAGCGACAGATTCTGCCGCTTTGCCATCCGCACAGTGACCGAATGGAACCGCTCCATGAAGGTGGCACAGCACACGCAACGGCCGCAGGGACCGAGGCCGCCGGTGACCCGAGCGCCGTCTCGAACCCCGAGCGGCCTCATCTCGACCCGTCGACGGTACCTCCGGCCGAGCTCCCTCAGCAGCGGCCTGAAGTCGATCCGCCGCTCGGCGGTGAAGAACACGACCGCCTTACGCCCGGTCAGCGGCAACCGAACCTTGAGGGGACGCATCTCGAGCCCGAGCTCGCGGGTCCGGCGGCGAAGGTAGGTGACGATCTCCCGCTCGAGGTGTCCGAGATCGTAGTGACGCTTTTCGTCGTCCGCGGTCGCGTGGCGCACGACCCTCGAAGGACTCCCCGAGGGCTCCCGCACCACCGGAACCGTGTACACGGACGCGTGACCCAGGAACAGGCCGTCCCCGGTTTCGACGACACAGCAGTCTCCGTGTGCGAGCTCGTAATGGCCCACCTTGCAGGCAAGCGCCGGCAGATCGGGGTCGATCAGCACCGGCACCCAGCCGCCACACTGCGGCGCCAGCGGACAGTGCGGCCCCGAAACTTCCTCACCCACCCTCTTCCTCCATCTCGTCGAGCACGTGGCGCTCTCCCTCCGCCACCTTGTCGGCACCGGCGCGCCGCACCGCCGCCAGTGCGGAGGCGACCTCGGGCCGTTGCCCCGCGACAACCTGGGCGGCGAAATAGGCCGCGTTGCGGGCGCCCGCAGAGCCCACGGCAAACGTCGCCACCGGCACACCTCCCGGCATCTGCACTGTGGACAGCAGCGCGTCCACACCGTCCAGGACTCCGCCGGGGAGTGGCACCCCCAATACCGGTCGAACCGTTTGGGCCGCCACCGCTCCGGCCAGATGGGCCGCCATTCCGGCGGCGCAGATGAATACCTGACAGCCGTCTTCCTCGGCAGTGCGGACGACCTCGACCGTTCGCTGCGGGGTACGGTGGGCCGACGTCACGTGGACCCGGAACCTCAGCCCCAACTCCCGCAGCACCGCCACGGCCGGCCGCAGGTGTTTCCAGTCACTGGCCGACCCCATCAGCAAGGCGATGTCGACCTCACTCACCCGCGGTTCCCTCGGCGAGCTTGAGCAGGGTGTCCGCGCCGATGTCGGTCCGGTAGTGCATCCCTTCGAACGCGATGCGGTCCACGCCACGGTAGGCCTGTGCGACCGCATCGGCCAGGGTGGCCGCTCGAGCACACACGCCCAACACACGACCGCCAGAGGTCACCAGCGCGTCCCCGTCGACCTTGGTCGCGGCGTGGTACACGGTCGCACCGGGCATCGCCATCACATCCTCGACGCCACTGATCACATCCCCCTTGCGTGGGCTCCCGGGATAGCCGTCGGCGGCGACCACCACACACACACCGACCTCCCGCCGCCAGTTCAGGGTCTTGACCTTCAGTCTGCCATCGGCGGCGTCGCGCGCCACCTGGGCGAGGTTGTCGTCCAGCCGCAGCAGAATCGCCTGGGTTTCCGGGTCGCCCAGCCGACAGTTGAACTCCAGTACCATCGGGCCGCGATCGGTGAGCATCAGGCCGAGGTAGAGCACCCCGCGATACTCGCGGCCCTCCGCCGCCATTCCGGCAATGGTCGGCCGGACGATTTGGTCGAGGATGTGACGACTGGTTCCGGGAGGTATCACCAGGGCCGGGGAGTGGGCTCCCATGCCGCCGGTGTTGGGACCCAGGTCACCGTCACGGGCCCGCTTGTAATCGTGCGAAGTCGCCATCGGAACCACGTCGGTTCCGTCGCTGATGACCATGTACGACACCTCGGTCCCTTCGAGACATCCCTCGACGAGCACCCGATCGCCGCTCTCCCCGAACCGCCGCCTGATGAAGAAGGCATCGATTGCGGCGTCCAGCTCGTCCTCGGTGCGGACGATCAACACCCCCTTGCCGGCGGCCAGTCCGTCGGCCTTGAGAACCACCGGAAAGCCCCGCTCACGCGCGGCCTTGGACGCCTCGTCTCGGTCACGTACCACCACGGCATCGGCGGTGGGGATACCGTGCCGCTGGCAGAACTGTTTGGCGAACACCTTGCTCGCCTCGAGCTCGGCCGCCGCCCGGTTGGGCCCGAACAGGCGGAGTCCCCGGCGGGCGAACTCGTCCCCGATGCCGAGCGCGAGCGGCAACTCGGGACCGACCACCGTGAGGTCGACACGAAGGTCCGCGGCCGCCTCCGCCACCCCCGGAAGATCATCCGCAGCCACCGACAGCAGGTCCGCCGCCTGTGCGATCCCCGGGTTGCCGGGAGCCGCGTAGAGCTCTGTGACGCCCGGCGAGCGCCGCAGTGCGTGGACGATGGCGTGCTCTCGACCGCCGGAACCGAGCACTAGGACCCGCACCGCGACTAGGCTCCCGCTCCTGCGAGCTCGGCAACGGCAGTTGCACGCCGACTGACGCACAGAATCATCACGCGGGCCGCATCGGGCTCGTGTGGCATGGTCATGCCTCCTCCCCGCACATTGTACATGAGGTCACAAGCTTCACCGTGCGTGGTATGCTTCTCGACCTCCGTGCCGCCGCAGGGACGGCGCGCGGGCAATCAGCCTGTCACCAAGGTCGTCAAGGACGTCACCACCATGTCCAGCAACCTCTACTTGACCACGACCGGTCCCGCCGCCGGCAAGAGCGCCATCGTGTTGGGTCTGATGTCGCTGCTCGAACGCGAGACTCGCGACGTCGGCTTTTTCCGACCGATCGGTCGTCACGAGGTGGGCGCCACGACCGCCCTGGATCCCAACGTGGAACTGATCTGCTCGGTGTTCGGCATCGACTGCCAGCCGGAAGCGATGATCGGGGTGACCGACCGCGAGGCGACCGACCTCATCACGTCGGGCCACTACGAGGAGCTGATCGAGCGCATCCTGACCGCGTACAAGGCCTACGAAAGGACCAGGGGGTTCGTGCTCGTCGAAGGCACCAACTACCAAGGGCCCACCGTGCCTTTCGAGTTCGACATCAACGCCGACATCGCTCGCAATCTCGGTGCGCCCGTGTTGCTCGTCGTCAGCGGGCGCGAGCGCACCGCGGAAGACATCTACGACAACGCGATTCTCAGCAGAGACGCATTCGAGCAGCGGGGGTGCGATCTGTTGGCGGTGATCGCGAACCGGGTCGATCCGAACTCTCTCGACGAGGTGAAGGATCTGCTTGCCGAGCGCCTCGTCGCGGCAGAAATCCCTTTCGCGGGGGCAATTCCCGAAGAGCAGATCCTCGCGAAACCGCGCATGGACGAGATCGCCACCGCGCTCGACGCGGAGGTGCTGTACGGCGAGCAGTACCTCGACAATCTCGTCTTCGACTTCAAGATCGGCTCGATGCAGCTGCTCAGCCTGCTCGACCGAGTGGAGCCGGGAGCCCTCGTGATCACCGCCGGCGACCGCGCCGACGTCCTACTCGGGCTGATGGCTGCGCAGATGTCGAATCGGACCCCGAACCTGTCCGGCCTGCTCCTGTCCAGCGGCCTCAAACCGACCGAGACGATTGACCGGGTCGTCAAGGGTCTGCGCGGCACGCGGCTGCCCGTGCTCGCCGTACCGACCGGTGCGTTCCAGACTGCGATCAACGTCAGCCGCGTCGCTTCGACGATCACCCCGAGGTCGTTTCGCAAGATCGAAACGGCACGCATCCTGTTCGAGCAGCACGTGGACACCCACGTCCTGCGATCTGGAATCTCGATGGTGCGTCCCGCACGGCTGACACCGACCCTGTTCCTGCACGGCTTGATCGAGAGGGCGCGTGCCGACCGCCGCCACATCGTGCTCCCGGAGGGTGGTGAGGAGCGGATTCTGCGCGCCGTCGACGCACTCCTCCGACGCCGCGTGGCCGAGATCACGATGCTCGGCGATGAGGAGGAGATCCGGGATCGTGCTCAGAAGCTGAACGTCGATCTCGCCGGTGTCCACGTCGTCAATCCGGGAAGCTCGGACTCCCTGGAGGAGTATGCCGCGTCCTATCACGAGCTGAGGAAGCACAAGGGAGCCACGCCGGAGACCGCGCTCGACGTCATGCACGATCCCACCTACTTCGGCACCATGATGGTCCACCTCGGGCACGCCGATGGCATGGTGTCGGGTTCGGTCAATACGACCGCTCATACGGTGCGGCCGGCGTTCGAGTTCATCAAGACCCGGCCGGGCATCGACCTGGTATCGAGCGTGTTCTTCATGTGCCTGTCGGACCGGGTGCTGGTCTACGGGGACTGCGCGGTGGTGCCGAATCCCTCCGCCGAGGGGCTGGCTCAGATCGCGGTCGCCAGCGCCGACACTGCGGCGGCATTCGGCATCGAGCCGCGAGTCGCGATGCTGTCGTACGCGACCGGTGCATCGGGATCCGGCCAGGAAGTCGAGAAGGTGAAGCGCGCAACCGAAATGGCCAGAAAGCTCCGGCCGGATCTGCCGATCGACGGACCGCTGCAGTACGATGCGGCGGTCGACGCCGGTGTTGCCCGCACCAAGCTCCCGGACAGCTCGGTCGCGGGGCGTGCCACTGTGTTCATCTTCCCCGACCTCAACACCGGCAACAACACCTACAAGGCGGTCCAGCGGTCGGCCGCCGCGGTGGCTGTCGGACCCGTACTTCAGGGATTGCGCAAGCCGGTGAACGACCTGAGCCGCGGCTGCACGGTGACCGACATCGTCAACACGGTGGCGATCACGGCGATCCAGGCTCAGTCAACGTAACGCGTTTCATCTCCGCCAAAGGAAGATGCCCAATCGCCTTCGGGGTGGCGACGGCCGAGCGACCAGCGACCAGCGACCAGCGACCAGCGACCAGCGACCAGCGACCAGCGACCAGCAAGAATACGTCTCACCCACCTGGCGTTGCACCCTCCGGAGGCCGAGCCATGAAGATCGCATCCGACATCTCCCATCTGATCGGCAACACCCCGCTGGTGAGGCTGAACCGCATGGCGCACGGCCTGCCGGGCAGAGTGGTCGCCAAACTCGAGTTCTTCAACCCGGCCCACTCGGTCAAGGACCGGATCGGGGTGGCAATGATCGAGGCTCTCGAGCGCGACGGCATGCTGACTCCGGGCGTATCGACGATCGTCGAGCCGACTTCGGGCAACACGGGCATCGCGCTCGCGATGGTGGCCGCCGCCAAGGGGTACCGGTGCGTCCTCGCCATGCCCGACTCAATGTCGGTGGAGCGGCGCAAGGTCCTTCGGCTGCTCGGCGCCGAGCTCCACCTGACGCCGGCCGCCGAAGGCATGAACGGAGCTGCGGCCAGGGCCGAACAGCTGGTTTCGGAGATCCCCAACTCCCTCATTCCCCAACAGTTCTCCAACCCCGCGAACCCGGAGATCCACTCGACCACCACCGCCCACGAGCTGTGGCAGGACACGGACGGCGGGATGGACGTGTTCGTCGCGGGCGTCGGCACCGGCGGCACCCTCACCGGCGTCGGACGGTACTGGAAACATCGCCGGCCCGACGTGCAGATCGTCGCGGTCGAGCCCGCGGACTCGCCGGTGATCTCCGGTGGCGAGCCAGGCTCGCACAAGATCCAGGGAATCGGCGCCGGCTTCATCCCCGACAACCTCGACACGTCACTGATCGACGAGGCCATGACCGTCACCAACGAGGACGCGTTCGACACGGCTCGCCGGTTGGCGCGGGAAGAGGGGATTTTGGCCGGGATATCGTCCGGGGCGGCGTGTGCTGCCGCGCTGCATGTCGCCGCCCGACCCGAGGCGGAGGGCAAACTGGTGGTCTTCATCGCCCCCTCGACCTCTGAGCGGTACATCTCCACCGATCTGTTCGAAGACCTCGAGGGTTAGCCCGGCAGCCGCACCGTGACCGTCTCGTCCGCAATCCATGCCTCGACCGGCAAGTGGCCGGCCGCGTCACCGTCTACCTGGTACGGAACGTCCGTACCGTTCGGCGCCGGCTCGAGGAGCACCCTGCGACCGTTGAATCGCGCCACGTCACGGCGCCTGACATGCCAACCGAGCGGTATCCCGAGAGCAAAGGGGATGGCCGCCCGACGCCCGACCCCGCGCTGCACGATGACCTCCAGGTAATCCGCGAACGGATCGGCTCCCGGCGTCGCGTGGTGGGGTCCACCGTAACAGCGGGAATTCCCCACGATCGCCCACCCCCCCTCGACAGCGTGATCGTCGACTGTGGCCATCAACCGTGGCAACGGCCCACCGCCGAGCAACTCCCGTATCGCCTGCGCGGCCACCGCGCCTCGTCCTCCCCGCCACTTGAACCGATCGGGCAGGTTGCGGACCACAACCGCGTCCGGGCCGGCGGACAGCATCAGCAGGAATAGGTCGCCGTGACTGGTCCGGCCGATGCGCATCGGTCGATCGTGACCGCCCAACAGCGCCTCGAGCCCACGCGACGCCGGCCGCGGCATGCCCAGCTCATAGGCCAACACCGAGGTCGTTCCTCCCGGCAGCACCCCCAGAGCGGTGGCACTCCCGACCAGGCCGCGCGCCACCTCGTTGTAGGTGCCGTCACCGCCGTACGCCAGTACGAGGGGGAAACCGGCCTCGGCGGCATCGCGCCCCAACTCCTCGCCGTGGCCCCGCTCCTCGGTTGGCATCCATCGCAGATCGACTCCACCCGCACGGGCCACGGCATCGAGGGCGGAACGGTGCCTCATCAGCCGTCCCCCGCCCGCGGTCGGGTTGACGACGATCGGGATCGGCTTCAATCCGAACCCTCGAACAGCGGTCCCGCCGGGCCGTCGGGCTCCAGACCGAGATGCCGGTAGGCCCGGTGGGTCACCGCCCGGCCGCGTGGTGTCCGCCGCAGCATGCCGATCTGCAGCAGGTACGGCTCGTTGATCTCCTCGAGAGTGCCGCGGTCCTCGCCGAGCGACGCCGCGAGTGGTTTCAGCCCGACCGGCCCACCTCCGTACACGTCGATGATGGTGGTCAGGATCCGCCGATCGAGGTTATCGAGGCCGTAGCCATCGACCTCCATCTGCTCGAGCCCGAAGCGCGTCGCCTCCAGGGTCACCGAGACCGATTTCAGGTGATGGGCGAAGTCACGTACCCGCCTCAGCAGACGGTTGGCGATGCGCGGCGTCCCCCGGGCGCGCCGGGCGACCTCATCGCGTGCCTCCGGAGCCACCTCGATCTCCAGAATCCGCGCCGAACGGGCGACGATCGTGGCGAGATCCTCCGCCGGGTAGAACTCCAGCCGGTGGACGATTCCGAAACGGTCGCGCAGGGGCGCGGTGATGAGCCCGGTCCTCGTGGTCGCGCCGACCAGCGTGAACCGGGGCAGAGTCAGCCGGACGCTGCGCGCCGCCGGTCCCTGGCCGATGACGAGATCCAGCTCGAAGTCCTCCATCGCCGGATACAGGATCTCCTCGACCGCCGGCGGCAGCCGATGGATCTCGTCGATGAACAGCACGTCGCCGACCGCCAGATTGGTGAGAATCGCCGCGAGATCCCCGGGGCGCTCCAGTACCGGCCCCGCGGTGACGTGGATCTCCGACCCCATCTCGACCGCAACGATGTGCGCGAGGGTGGTCTTGCCGAGCCCCGGGGGTCCGAAGAGCAGCACGTGATCGAGCGCCTCGCCGCGATCCCGCGCCGCCCCGATGAACACCGACAGGTTGGTCTTCAGCCGCGCCTGGCCGACGAACTCCTCCAGCCGCCTCGGGCGGAGCGACTCCTCGAAGTGGCGCTCCTCCGGCCGAACTCCCGCCGCGAGAACCTCGTCAGTCACGGAGGAACTTTACCGCGTCAGCTGCTGCAGAGCCAACCGCAGCAGCTCCCCGAGGTCAGAACCGGAGCCCTCAGTCAGAACCCGATCGACCGCACGCCTGGCGTCCCGCTGCGAGTAGCCGAGGTTGACCAACGCCGAGATCGCATCGCCGCGGCCGTCGGGCGTGACGCCCGCGACGTCATCGAGCCGCCCGGTGAGCTCGAGCACGATGCGCCGCGCGGTCTTCTGCCCGACCCCGGGCGTTTTCTGCAGGCGGTCCGTGTCGCCCGACTGAACCGCGTCGGCCAGCTCGGCCGGTGTCACCGCCGACAGCACCGCCAGCGCCGTCCTCGGTCCCACGCCCGCGATCCCGATCAGGCGATCGAACGCCTCGAGCTCGGCGCGATCCGGAAAGCCGTACAGCTCGATGGTGTCGTCGCGGACCCGCGTGTGGACCCAAAGCTCCGCCCGGTCGCGTCCGCTCAGCTGCTGGAACGCACGGAGGGTGATCGACACCAGGTAGCCCACGCCGCCTGTCGAGACGATCACCGTGCCGGGGTCGACCAGCTGCAGACCACCTTCGAGGCGACCGATCATCGAATGGCCCCGGGCTAGGAGGCCGGCGCGTACCGACCCATGAGCTCGTCGTTGACCGTGACCACGGTATCGCGCCGGCGTTCCTCCAGAATCGACTGCAGCAGACTCTGGGCACGCTGGACCTGCAGCCGGTTGCGGATGTCGTCCCGCTGCTGCTCCAAGTCGGCCGCATCCATGGCCTGTACGCGCTCGACCTTGGCCACCGCGACACCTCGGCTGCCCAGCTGCACCGGGCCAATCACCGATCCATCGCCGGCCACGAACACCAGATCGTCCAACGCCAGGGACCCGCCCATCCCGCCGATCGCCGCTCCCCGACTGTGCTCCCGAACTTCGGAGGACGTGCCCCCGTACTCCTCGACCAGGGCGTCCGTGGCCTCTCCCGCACGCCATCTTTCGGCAAGTTCGGCGGCGGCGGACATCGTGAGTTCCAGAGCCTTCTCGCGCCGGAGCTCCTGTTCCACCTCGGCCCGCACTTCCTCGAGTCCGGGCACGCCGGAGGGCCTGATCTGGCTCAGCTGCCACACCATCCAGCCACGCGGGATGGCCCGCGGCTCGCCGAGATCACCTATATCCGCCGCAAACGCTTCGACAGCCAACTCCGAACCGCCCCCGGTCCCGGGGACGGTGTCTTCCGCACCGAACGGCGGCGAGAGGTTGAGCACGACTGCCTCGTCCTCGTCGGCGATCTTCTGCCAATCCTCCTCGGTTTGCGGCCGCTCCGACTCCAGGCGCCGGGCGAGCTCGCGCGCCCGTAGCTCGGCCTCCGCGGCGGCTCGCCCCTCGAGGTAGCGGAATCGCACCTGTTCCCGAACCTCGTCGAACGGCTGTTGACGCTCCGGCTTGAACCCCTCCACGCGGATGATGTGATAGCCGAACTGGCTCTCCACCGGACCAAGAATGTCGCCGGGCTTCCCGCCCCAGACCGCGTCCTCGAACTCCTTCACCATCTGACCTCGCCCGAACCACCCGAGGTCGCCGCCGTTGTCCTTGGAGCCGGGATCTGCGGAGTGCTTGGCGGCCAGTTCGCCGAAGTCGGCTCCCGTCTCGGCGATCTTGAGGACGCCCTCGGCTCGTGTCCGCGCCTCCACGCGCTCACCTTCCGGGGCACCCGGTGCCGTGCGTATCAGGATGTGTCGCGCGTGCGCCTGCTCGCCTTCCAGGAACTCGTCGATGTGCTCCTGATAGTAGGCCTCCAGCTCGGCATCGGTAGCCGGCAGCAGGCGGCGGAGCTTCGAGTTCTCGACTACCAGATACCGGACGATCCGCTGCTCTTCGCGACGGTACTCCTCGGCGTGAGCCTCGTAGTGCGCGGTCACGTCCTCCTCCCCGATCACCACATCAGCCAGACGCGGCTCGTAGCGCAGCTGGATGACGTCGAAGTCCGCCTTCTCTGATTGCCTGCGATAGGCCTCCTCCACCTCGACATCGTCGACGTACGCGTTGGCGATCATCATGGCGTCCAGCTTGCCGACCAGCAGGTCCTGCGCGTATCGCGTCTCGAACTCCTGTGGCGACATGCGGAAGTAGGAGCGGATCGCACGCTGGTACCGGTCCGAACCGACGAAGTTGCCGCCCTGGTCTTGAAACAGAGGATCGGACAGAATCCGCTCGCGCAACTCCTCGTCCGACACCACCAGCCCGACGCGTCGTGCCTCGGCCAATCGGAGCTCGCGGTCGATGAAGTACGCCACGGTCTGCCCGGGCAGGTCGACCTGGTCGCGGAGCTCGTTCCAGCGGTCGCCGTACAGTTGTTCGAATCGCTGATTCATCAACCGCATCTCGATGAGGAACTCCTGCTCGGTGACCACCCGATCGCCGATCCGCACGGCCGGCTCACCGCTGGCACCGGGCCCGGACCGGCCCGCGCCCCAGTCGACGAAAACCAGCAGGACGAAGACGGCGACCACGCCCCACAGGACGAACTTCAGGTGCCGTAGATTGTCACGTAGCCATTTGAGCGCCATGTTTGCCCCCCAGGTCGCACCTCGGAGTTGCGAAGTGTAGCGAACAGACTCTGCTGGCGCAAGTTGCGTGGCATCTTGCCGCAACGTCCTGGTGCATGGTAGGTTGAAGTTTGGAGGACGAGGAGCGGTGGCACGGGGCATTACGGTCGACTGGTTCCTGGTGCGGGTCAACACGGTGAGGCGGCTGCTCGCCGTGCTCGCGGTCGTGATCGTGGCCGCGGTGGTCGGGTTCCTCGCCTACAACCACTTCAATCCGGCGCCCGACGTCCGTGCCAGGCGTGCCATACACCAGGCCGAAGACACCCGCGAACAGGTACTTGCCACCGAGGAGGCCGCAGCCTGGCAGGCGGAAATCGAGACGAATAATCAGGTTCTGGAGCAGGCCAAGACCGCCTACGGGGAGGAACGCTGGGGCGAGGCCCAGACCCTGGCCGAGGGCGTCACCACGCGCTTCGCCACCCTCTTGAGCCGCGCGCGCGGCGACACCGAAGGGGTCGGCCATTTTTTTTCGATCGAGGGGCGGATCCAGCTCCAGCGGGCGGGCAAGGCCGAGTGGAAACCCGCCCATGTCCGCATGCCGGTCTTCAACGGAGACTTCGTCAAGACCAGCCGCGACGGCGTGGCCGAGATCCTGTTCGTGGACGGAAGCCTGTACCACGTCGGTCCCAACTCGCTGCTCGAGATCCACCACCAACTCACGGCCGAGAAACCGCCCGGCACCGTGCGCATGGTGGTCGGCCGAATCAACGTGTACACGGCGGATTCGCCATCCACGGTGACCACCGATGTCGCCGAGGCCGAGATCCGAAGCCGCAGCAACGTCGCGGTGGATGTCGACGAGGAGGAGCGCGCGACCAAGGTGGCGGCGTTCGAGGGCAGCGCGAAGGTCCGCAATCTCAGCGGCGACGAGATGGTCGTCCAGGACCGCGAGGTGGTGGTTGCGACCCCCGATGGGACGTTTTCGGAGAAGCGGAAGATACCGCAGCCACCGCTCCCGATCGACCCCCACAACAACGCCGGCTTCGAGCTTGCCGGGGACCGTATCATTCGCCTCAGCTGGCAGCGGCCATCGCCGAGCAACGCCGTCCACCTCCAGGTGAGCCGATCTCAGCGGTTTCTGGAGGATCAACGCGACGTGGACGCACCCGATCTGAGGAAAGACACCGCGCGTCTCCGGGCGATTGCGCCCGGCACCTACTTCTGGCGCGTGGCAACCCTCGACGACCAGGTGATGTCGGAGTGGAGCGCTGTCCGCCGCTTCCGCATCTTCTCCACCGATCGCGAGTCGCTGCTCCAGGACGAGACCCCGCCGCCGCTCGACGTCACGCCGGCGCAGCAGATGGGACATCTGTTCATCGTGCGGGGCCAGACCGAGCCGGGCGCCACCATCACCATCAATGGTGAGTTCGTGGAAGTGGATGGTGAGGGCCGCTTCTCCAAGACAGTGGAACTCGGGACCCTGGGCTGGAACAGGCTCGTGGTCGCCGCGGTGGATCCCTCCGGCAATCGAACCGAACGAACAGAGCGCGTGTACGTGGAGGGAGTCTATTGATGCACATCTCCAGCCTGCTGGGGCTGTTCTCCTCTGACTTGGCAATCGACCTCGGAACCGCCAACACCCTGGTGTACGTTCGTGGACGCGGTATCGCCGTCGTCGAACCGTCGATCGTCGCGGTCAACAGGATCACGAACCGGGTCGAGGCCGTCGGCGCGAAAGCCAAGGATATGCTCGGCAAGACACCGAGTAACATCCAGGCGATTCGGCCCATGAAGGACGGCGTCATCGCCGACTTCGAAGTGACCGAGAAGATGCTCGAGCACTTCATTAAGAAGGCCCACGGCCGCTCATTCCTGGTGCGCCCGAGGATCGTGATCTCGGTGCCGTCGGAAATCACTCAGGTCGAGAAGCGTGCGGTCAAGGACACCGCTCTGAAAGCCGGAGCCAGCGAGGTCTACCTGATCGAGCAGGCCATGGCTGCCGCCATCGGTGCGGGGCTGCCGATCACCGAACCCTCCGGCAACATGATCGTCGACATCGGCGGCGGCACCTCGGACGTCGCGGTGATCTCGCTCGCCGGTGTGGTCTACTCGCGCTCGGTCCGGGTCGCGGGCAACGAGATGGACGAGGCGATCATCCAGTACCTGAAGAAGAAGTACAACCTGCTGCTGGGCGAACGCACGGCGGAGCAGATCAAGATTGAGATCGGATCCGCCTATCCTCTCGACGAGCCGCTCAACGTCGAAGTCAAGGGCCGCGATCTGGTCGAGGGAATCCCGAAGAACCTCACCATCACCGACGAGGAGATCCGCGAGGCGCTGACCGAGATCGTGGCGACCATCGTCGACTCGGTGCGCAACGCACTCGAGAGGACTCCGCCCGAGCTCTCGGCGGACATCATGGACAAGGGAATCATTCTTGCTGGCGGTGGATCGCTGCTGAAGAACCTCGACAAGCGACTCCGGGAGGAAACCGGACTTCCGGTGGCACATTGCGAGGAGCCGATCTCGGCTGTCGTGCGAGGCACCGGCATGATGCTCACCAACATCGATCTGCTGCGCAAGATCGCGATCGATTGACGGCCCCGTGTCCGCCTCCGTGCCCGCCCCCGTGCCGATGACATTCGCTCGGGCACGGCCGGGCGCGTCACCTTTCGGGTGGACGGACGGGGAGAGAGAACGCCGGAGGACATCCCCTCCGCTTCTGGATGGGCCGACGTGACCGAAACCCGTGCCTTCTTCCTCCGCACGGCCGCCGTATGGCTGCTCCTCGAGCTGGTGGCGGCCAGCCAGGTACTCGGCCCGGACGGCAGCCCCGTTCTGTGGCAATGGGTGCGGGTCGCCACCCGTCCGGTGGCCGTGACCGCCGAGCACATCGGCGAGTTCGCCTCCGACCTGGCGCTCGGACTGCGTGACACCCGCCGCCTGCTGGCGGAGAATCTGCGGCTGCGCTACGAGCTCGAGGACGCCCAGAGTCGCAACCTCCTGCTGGCAGAAGATCTCGCCGTCCTCCAGGAGACCGCTCGGCTGGTCGGTGGGGTCGACGGGTTCGAGGCCTCGTCGGTGGCAGCCCGCTGCGTCTACTGCAACCTGACGCTCGGCAGGATGGAGGTACGAATCGCAACACCGCACGTGGTCCCTTTCGACACTCCGGTGGTCAGCTCGACCGGACTGGTGGGACGAGTCGTGCGTTCGAACCGCCGGAGCTGTTGGATCGAGACTCTGACCCATCCCGCAGCCGCGGTCGCGGTCAAGACCGAGAGCGGCACGGTCGAGGGCCTCGTGACCGGGACAGGCAAGCGCGAATTGATGGTCGAGTACGTGTCCCGCACCGCCGAGTTGCTCCGCGGGGAACTCCTTGTCACCAGCGGTGCCGACGGAATCTACCCGCCCGGCATTCCGGTTGCAAAGGTCAGTCGCATCCGCGAGAGTGATGCGGCGTTTCTCGAGGTCATGGCGACTCCGGCGGTGGACGCCAGCCGCGTCAGAGTCGTGTTGCTGCTGCCTGGTTGGACGCCCGACCGTGCGAGGTCGAGGCCGCGATGAAGGTCGCTCTCCTGGCAGCCGCCACGTTGATCGTACAGCGTGCCCTCGGGTGGCCGGGAATGCCGTCCTGGGCCGGTCTGGTAACCCTGCCGATGGTCCTGCTGGTGGCCGCAGCCCTGCTGCGGCACGGCTCGCGTTGGACGCAGCTCGCGATCCCGCTCGGCCTCGGATGGGATCTGCTTCTCGAGCCGGTCGTCGGTCCCGGCGGCATCGCGTGGAGCGCGGCTGCACTTGCCCTCAGTGGGCTCGCCGGAGTGGTCGCCGACCGATCGCCGAAGGCATGGTTCTCCTTCGGAGCCGCCGGCACCGCTGTGTTGCTGCTGACGCGCGCGGCAACTCTCGTACCGCTCGGATTGGGGAGCTCGATCCAGTGGTCGCCTCTGCTCGTCAATCTGGTCACCACTGCGGCCCTGTGTGGGCTGGTCGGATGGTTGCGGATGCTGGACCTTCCGTCTCGATGGCGCAGCCACCGCGCCCGGAAGCTCAGGTGAAGTATGGAGATCCGCGAGGATCTCACGCCCCTGAAACGTCGCTCGGCGGTTCTCCTCGTGGCCCTGTTCCTCGCGTTCGGAGCCGTCGATCTCCGGCTCGTCCACCTGCAGCTCCTCGAAGCCGGCGTCTGGCGCCGGCGGGCCGAAAACAACCGCCTCCGCGAGGTGCCTCTCGTCAGCCGCCGCGGTCGGATCTACGATCGGCGTGGGGAGCTGATCGCGGACAATCTGCCGACCTGGAAGCTGTTCGCCTTCCCGGACGAGGCGCGCGACCTCGACGAAACGGTGCTCTTCCTGGCCAGTCTGGGCATCGCCGAGGCCGCGCCGTTGCGGCAGACGATCGCGGGCCGACACATCGGGCGGCTGGCGCCACTGGTCGTGACCAACGAGCTGACGTGGGAACAGCTGGTGAAGGTGCGTGCCCATCAGAGCGACCACCCCGAGTTGGCAGTGGTGAGCGGCGTCCGTCGTCACTACCCGTTGGCGGCGCTCACCGCCCATGCGATCGGGCACCTGCGTCCGATTTCCGAGGCCGAGGTGGCGGCCGACCCGTCGCTGGATCCGACCACCCTGGTAGGGGCGATCGGCGTCGAGGAGCTTCACGACGATTTTCTCGCCGGTTCGGCAGGTGAGCGATTCGTCGTGGTGTCCGCCGTCGGACAGCAGCTGGGCATCGTTCGTGAGCAGGGTGCGGTGGCCGGCCTCGACCTCGGCGTCACTCTCGACGTGACCCTGCAGCGAATCGCGGCGGACGCGCTGGGCGAAGCTTCCGGCACCGTGGTCGCTCTGGAACCGGACACGGGCGCGGTGCGTGTCCTGTACTCGGCCCAGAGCTTCGACCCGAATCTGTTCGTCGGAGGGCTGACGCAGGACGAGTGGACGAATCTCTCGGAAGACCCCTCTCATCCGCTGCAGAACCGTGCGATCCAGGGTGTGTATCCACCCGGCTCGACGATCAAGCCCCTGATGGCCGTGGCCGGCCTGGGCGAGCGGGAAAGCTCACCGGATTCGGCGGTCACCTGCCGCGGCCGAGTGATCCTACACGGCCATCCTTTCCGCTGCTGGCGACGCTCGGGCCACGGCCGCCTGGCCCTCGTACGGTCGCTCGAGGTGTCGTGCGACACCTACTATTACCTGCTTGGCCAACAGCTCGGCATCGAGCGCATGGCGGAGTGGTTCCGGCGGTTCGGCCTCGAGCGCCGCACCGGTATTGGCCTCGCCGCGGAGGCGACGGGCCTCGTCGGGACGCCCGAGTGGAGCCGTCGCGTCCGAGGCACGCCCTGGTACCCGGGCGAGGCGGTGTCGGTCTCCATTGGACAGGGGCCGGTTCTCGCGACAGCCCTGCAGATGGCACGCGCCTACGCCGCACTCGCCAACGGCGGTCGACTGGTGACTCCGCACCTCGTCGAACCGGCGGTCACACCGGCAGCCGAGGATCTGGGCCTCGACCCCGACCACCTGGCTCTCGTCGTCGAAGGTCTCCGAATGGCGGTCCACGGAAAGGACGGCACGGCTCGCTCACTGGCTCGACTTCCGATAGCCGGCAAGACGGGGACCGCCCAGGTGGCGCGCCTGCAGGAAGGTGTCAGCCCCGACGAGCTGCCGCCCCACCTCCGCCACCACGCCTGGTTCGTCGGCTGGGCACCCCTGGAGAGGCCGGAACTCGTCGTGGCCGTTATCGTCGAGCACGGCGGCGGTGGGGGCTCCGTGGCGGCACCGGTGGCGGGCAAGGTCCTTGAAGCTGCTCTTCGCGAGAGATCGGCTTCCCCCTCCCACTCCTGACCCTTCCCGTCTCCGTATCCGTCTCCGTCTCCGCACCCGAACTTCTCGTCGGGTCGGCATGACGACTCGGATACGGATGCCGGCATGGAGACGGGGCCAGAAGACGCAGTCACGGGGACTGCCAGGACCACCCGATCAAACTCCATCTGCATGGTCCGGGTTAGAGTAGTGCCGTGGCTCAGCGCATCGATGCCTGGTTGTTATTGGCGATCGCGGGAATCATCGGAGCTTCCCTCGCCACCCTGCACGCGGTCGTCCCGGTGCTGGGCTGGCAGCCCATGCTGCGCCAGCTGGTATGGGGTGCGGCCGGCGTGGTTCTGGTGTGGGTACTGGCGCACATCCGTCCAAGCCGTTACGCGACGTACGCGTCCATGTTCTACGTCATCTGCCTGGTGGCACTGATCGCGGTGCTCTTCGTAGGTGATATTCGGGGCGGCGCCCGCGCCTGGTTCGCGCTCGGCCCGATCACGATCCAGCCCAGCGAGTTCGCTCGACTCGGAACCATCCTGCTCCTGGCGGCATGGCTCGGACGACGACGAACCAACACGCTCGGCCCGCGCGATTCCGTGATCGTCCTCGCGATCGTCGGCTCCACGACGCTACTGGTCGCCCTCGAGCCGGATCTCGGCGTCGCGATCACCTACCTTCCGATCGGTGTCGCGGGACTGTGGCTGGGAGGTCTCCCAACGCGCGTCTGGATGGTGCTCGTGCTGTTGGCGGTCATGGCCGCGGGCGTCGTCTGGAGTACCGGCCTGAAGCCGTATCAGAAGGAGCGGGTGCTCACCCTCGTCAATCCGGAACGCGATCCCTACGGCTACGGCTATCAGCTCCAGCAATCCAAGATCGCGGTGGGGTCGGGCGGCTGGGTGGGCCAGGGACTGGGTCGGGGATCCCAGTCCTTGCTTCGGTTTCTTCCCGCTCAGCATACCGACTTCGTGTTCGCGGTCTGGGCCGAGGCCACCGGATTTCTCGGCGCCACCGTCCTGCTGCTGGCCTACGCCCTGTTGCTCTTTCGCATCGCCGTTACGGCATTCGCCGCCGAAACTCGATACGGACTCGTGGTCTCTGTACTTGTGGGCGCATGGCTCGGATTCCAGGTCATCTTCAACGTCGGCATGGTCGTCGGCTGGCTGCCGACCGCGGGCATCACGCTGCCGCTGTTCTCGTACGGCGGATCGTCGCTCCTGACGACCTGTATCGCCCTGAGCTTCGTACACTCGGTGTGGTACCACAGACTGGTGTACCAGTAATGAACTCGGTGCTGTACCTCTCGGTGAGTCCATTCGAGACGCGCATCGCCCTGCGGGAGAACTCACGGCTGGTGAGCTTCCGCGCGGAACGACACCGGACGTCGTCGGCCGTCGGCAACCTCTACAAAGGGCGTGTCACCAGGGTTCTTCCCGGAATGCAGGCGGCGTTCGTCAACGTCGGGCTCGGGCGCGACGCGTTCCTCTACGTGCGCGAGGCGGGCGGAATCCTCGACGACTTTTCCGACATCTTCCCGGTGGATGACGGCGAGGAGCTCGCCACGGCCGCCGCAGACTCCAACATCGGCGACCTCCTGCGTCAGGGCCAGGAGATCCTCGTTCAGGTTGTCAAGGACCCGCTCGGCACCAAGGGGGCGCGCCTGACGACTCACATTACACTCCCGGGACGGTTCCTGGTGTACCTGCCGACGGTCCGTCAGCGGGGGGTCTCCAGGCGCATCATTGAAGTCGAGGAACGGACGCGTCTCAAAGCGATCGTCGGGGACTTTGACGACGCCCACGGCTGGATCGTCCGGACCGCGGGCGAAGACCAGGGCACCACCGAGCTGGAGGCCGACCGCGACGACCTGCTCCGAATGTGGGAGCGGATCCAGACCGCCGCCGAGCGATCACGGGCCCCCACCCTCATCCACCGCGAGTTGAGTCCCGTGCTCCGTACCGTACGCGACACGTTCACCCATGCAATTCAGGAGGTCTGGGTCGACGACGACGAGAGCTTTCAGGAGATCCTCGAGTTCTTGGAGCAGTCCGACCCCACCCTGGTGCCGCGGGTCAAGCTCTTCCGGAAGTCCACCGACATGATGGGCGCCTTCGCCATCGACCGCGAGCTCGACAAGGCCCTCCAGCCGAAAGTGTGGCTCAAGTCGGGCGGCTCGCTGGTGATCAACCAAACCGAGGCGCTGGTGGCGATCGACGTCAACACCGGTAAGTTCGTGGGCTCGACGTCGCTCGAAGACACCGTTTTCGCGATCAATCGCGAGGCGGTGCGCGAGATCGTTCGCCAGCTCAGACTTCGCAACCTGGGCGGGATCATCGTCATCGACTTCATCGACATGGAGGACTCGACGCATCGTCAGACGATTTATGACGAGCTGCAGCAAGAGTTGACTCTGGACTCCGCCCGTACGCAGCTGCTGCCCATGTCCGACATCGGGCTGGTACAGCTGACCCGCAAGAGGTCACGACCGAGCCTCGAGCGCACCCTCAAACGAGAGTGTCCCTACTGCCACGGCTCGGGACGCATCAAGTCTCTCGCCACCATCTGCCTGGAGATTCGGCGCGCGCTGCTGGTCGCCGCCGAGCGTGGCATAGGCGACCAGATCACGTTGGTGGTCCACCCCGAGGTCTCCCACTACCTGCAGGGGCCGCTGCGTGAGCTGCTGCGTGAGCTCGAGGAGTTCCACGACGTCGAGGTCATCGTGCGGGAGAACCCGCTCTTCCACCAGGAACAGTTCGAGATATCTGAGTGACACAGAAAAGGGGATCGAGACTCTGGCCCCATCCGTCCCGCGAAGGGCTTGGGGGGCCTGTGGGCATGAGGTCGCGAGGGAAACGCGCTGTGCGGGCGTGCCATCTTCAACATTCTTGGGATCTTCTCTGTTGTGCAGCCGAGAGCCGGTCGGGCCCAAGAATGTTGAAGGTGGCAACCGCGGGGAGCGCGACGGCAGAATACCCCGCCGACGCCACCCGGCCGTGTCGATCTCATACCGCCGATCACTGCCCCGCTGTTCTTTTGCGAGCCCGTAGGGTGCGTGAACTGAGACCAATTACAGCGGCTCGTAGAGTGTACGTCGTTGGCGAGGCTCGTAGCCGGCGCTGCGGATGATCCGCTCCATGTCCCGTTGCGTCATCCGATGTTGAGTGCCGGCTGCGGCCACCACGTTCTCCTCGAGCATGATGGACCCCAGGTCATCGGCCCCGCAGGCCAACGAGAGCTGGCCGATCTTGGTGCCCTGGGTGACCCATGAGCCCTGAACGTGGATGATGTTGTCGAGCGCCAGCCGGGAGATCGCGAGTGTCCGCAGGTAGTCGTAGCCACCCGACGGCTCGACCTCGCCCTCGAGCTGGGTGCGTTCGTCCTGGAAGGTCCACGGGATGAACGCGGTGAATCCACCGGTGTCGTCCTGCAGGCCACGCACCCCGAGTAAGTGCTCGACTCGCGCCGAGTAGGGCTCTCCGACGCCGAACATCATGGTGGCCGTCGTGCGCAAGCCGAGGCGGTGCGCCTCGCGGTGTACATCCAGCCAGTGATCGGTCGACGCCTTGGCGCGGGACCAGATCCGGCGGCGCGTGTCGTCTTCGAGGATCTCCGCGCCACCTCCGGGGATCGACTCCAGCCCGGCGTCGATCAGCCGCCGGAGCACCTCGGAAAACGACAGCTTCTCGATCTTGGCCACAAAGGCGATCTCGGGCACCGAAAAGGCGTGCAGATGCACCTGGGGAAAGCTGGTCTTGAGGCGCCGCAACAGCTCCTCGTAGTCGTCGATCCGCAGATCGGGATGAACCCCTCCCTGGAGCAGGATGCCGGTGCCGCCGGCGGCCACCGTTTCGGCCACCTTGTCCGCGATCTCTTCGAACGGCAACAGATAGGCATCCGCGTCCTTGACTGTTCTGTAGAAGGCGCAGAACCGACAACGGTAGACGCAGACGTTGGTGTAGTTGATGTTGCGGTCGATGATGAAGGTGACGACCCCCGGACCCACCAGGCGCTCCCGCACCGCGTGCGCAGCCTGCCCGACCTCGAGCAGGGGCGCGTGCTCGAACAGGACGAGAAGGTCGCGGCGATCGAGGCGTGTGCCATCGACTGCGCGATCGAGAATCGCATCAACGGCGGCCGACATTGCCTGGGTAACGTTTTCCCCTCGGTGCACGTTCCCGGAACCTTTCTGCGGGCCCGGTCACGCGTTCTGTGCCGATCCTCAGGAATCTGCGGTGGTCAACCCTGGGACATGGCCTCGAGGAACTCCTTGTTGGTCTCGCTCTTGTCCATTCGCTCCAGCAGCAGCTCCATCGCCTCCACTGGCGACAGCGACGACAGTACCTTGCGCAACACCCAGATTCGCCGCAGCTCCCACTCGTCGATCAGCAACTCCTCCTTGCGGGTGCCCGACTTGTGGATGTCAATCGACGGGAACACCCGTCGTTCGACCAGCTTGCGGTCGAGGTGGACCTCCAGGTTGCCGGTCCCCTTGAACTCTTCGAAGATCACGTCGTCCATCCGCGATCCGGTGTCGATCAACGCGGTGCCGATAATGGTCAGGCTTCCTCCCTCCTCGATGTTGCGTGCGGCGCCGAAGAACCGCTTCGGCTTCTGCAGCGCGTTGGAGTCAACGCCACCGGACAGCACCTTGCCGGAGGGTGGAACCACCGTGTTGTAAGCCCGTGCCAGACGGGTGATGGAATCGAGCAGAATCACCACGTCACGCTTGTGTTCGATCAGGCGCTTGGCCTTCTCGATCACCATCTCGGCGACCTGGACGTGACGGGTGGCGGGCTCGTCGAAGGTCGACGAGATCACCTCGCCGTGGACCGAACGCTCCATGTCGGTCACCTCCTCGGGCCGCTCGTCGATCAGCAGAACGATCAGGGTGATCTCGGGATGGTTGGCCGTGATGGAGTTGGCGATCGCCTGCAGCATCATGGTCTTGCCGGTGCGGGGCGGCGCCACCAGCAGGCCGCGCTGACCCTTGCCGATCGGGGTCACGAGGTCCATGACCCGGGACGTGTTGTTGTCGGGCACCTCGAGCGTGATCCGCTCTTCCGGGTAGAGCGGTGTCAGGTTGTCGAAATGGACCTTCTCCATCGCCACTTCGGGTGGCTCGAAGTTGATGGCCTCCACCTTGATCAGGGCGAAGTACCGCTCGCCCTCCTTCGGTGGCCTGATCTGGCCCGACACCGTGTCACCGGTGTGCAGGTTGAAGCGACGGATCTGCGAGGGCGACACGTAGATGTCATCGGGTCCGGGCAGGTAGTTGTACTCCGGCGCCCGCAGGAAGCCGAACCCTTCCGGCAACACCTCCAGGACACCCTCCCCGAAGATCAGCCCCTCCTGCTCGGTCTGGCGTTGCAGGACCCGGAAGATCAAGTCCTGTCGCCGCATTCCGGTGGGGTTTTCCACCCCGAGCCCACGCGCGACTTGGGACAGCTGATTGATGGTCATCTCTTTGAGCTGGGTCAGGTCAAGCCGCCCCTCCGGGCCGTTCTCCACCGAGATCTGCTCGTACTTTTCGATCTCATCATCCAAGTCCAGGGGAATCACCACCGGCTCTTCCTGTGAGTTCTTCTTCTTCTTGGTTCCCATGTCAATCTCCCAGTTGCCGATGACACCACTGGCTCACCAGCTCGTCGATCCGGCGCACCAACTCGCGCCGTCCTTCACCGGTTCGTACGCTTATCGCCATCGGCCGGGACCCCAGCCCGAGTCGGTGCTGGAGTTCGTTCTGCATCCGCACCCGCTGTCCCCGGCCCACCTTGTCCGCCTTGGTCAGCACGACCACCCTGTCGAGCCCGGCCTCGTCCAACAGACTCTGGAGGTCGAGGTCCAGGCCTGTCGGGCCGTGCCGAATGTCCATCAGAGTCACCACCCCGGCCAGCCGTTCCTCGTCGGATATGTACCGCTCCAGCTCTCGTCCCCACTCCGCCTGCAGTCTCTTCGCGACCTTGGCGTAGCCGTATCCCGGCAGGTCGACGAGGTAGTAGGCACCGTTCACCAGATAGAAGTTGAGCGTCCGCGTTTTCCCCGGAGCCTTGGCGACTCGAGCCAACGACCTGCCGAACAACCAGTTGAGAAGGCTCGACTTTCCGACGTTCGACCGCCCCGCCACCGCCACGTGCGGAAGCCACTCGCGCGGTCGCTGCGATTTCTTGAGCGCCGCTCCACGAAAGTCGACGTCACGGATCTCCACATCTACCGCATCTAGTGCGCGATCGGCGGCGAGTCATAGTCGGACTCGCCGTCTGCCGCGGGACCTGCCACCGCCGTCTCGACATCGTCGATCAGGGCGTGGGAGAGGACTTCGTCCATGTGTTCCACGAACCGATAGGTCATCTCCTCGCGCACGTCGTCCGGGATCTCCTCCAAATCCTTCTCGTTTTCTTCCGGAAGGATCAGTTCGCGAATCCCCGCCCGATAGGCTGCCAGGACCTTTTGCTTGATCCCACCCACCGGCAACACGTTCCCCCGAAGGGTGATCTCACCGGTCATCGCCACATCTGCGCGAACCGGATTGTTGGTGAAGGCCGACACGAGCGAGGTCGCGATGGTGATCCCCGCTGACGGACCGTCCTTTGGAATCGAGCCCTCCGGAACGTGCACGTGGACGTCGGTCTTCTCGAACACCTCGACGTCGATGCCAAGACTCTCGGCCCTCGAACGCACGAAGGACAGCGCCGCGCGAGCCGACTCCTGCATGACGTCTCCGAGGTGCCCTGTGAGGGTTACCGCGCCCTTGCCCTTCATCAACATGGCCTCGGTCGTGAGCAACTCGCCGCCGACCTGGGTCCAGGCAAGACCCGACGCGGCACCAACCTCGGGCGCCTTCTCGCGCCGCTTGGCGCGATACCTGGGCTGACCGATCAACTCTCGCACCTTCTCCTCGGTGATCTCGATGGCTGATCCGCGAGCGGTCTTGTGCTTGAGCACGCCACGCGCCACCTTGCGACAGATCGACGCGATCTCCCGCTCCAGGTTGCGCACCCCGGCCTCGCGGGTGTAGCGCTCGATCAGAAAGAGCAGGGTCGCGCTCGGAAAGCTCACGTCGTACTTCTTCTTCAGACCGTGCCGCTCCAGTTGGCGCGGCATCAGGAACAGCCGCGCGATCTCGAGCTTCTCATGGTGGGTGTAGCCGGACAGCTCGATCTGCTCCATGCGGTCCAGGAGAGCGGGCGGGACGGTATGTGTCACGTTCGCGGTGCAGATGAAGAATACCTTCGAGAGGTCGTACTCGACATCCAGGTAGTGGTCATGAAAGGTGTTGTTCTGTTCGGGGTCCAGAACCTCGAGCAGCGCACCGGCCGGGTCGCCGCGAAAATCGGCGGCCATCTTGTCGACCTCGTCGAGCAGGATCACCGGGTTGACTGTTCCGGCCTTGCGCATCATCTGCACGATCTGGCCCGGGAAGGCGCCGATGTAGGTGCGTCGGTGACCGCGGACCTCGGCCTCGTCCCGCACCCCACCGAGGGACAGTCGCACGAACCTCCGGCCGGTGGCACGCGCGATCGATCGGGCGAGCGAGGTCTTGCCGACGCCGGGTGGCCCGACGAAACACAGGATACTGCCCGTGGTCTTGCGCACCAGCTGGCGCACCGCCAGAAACTCAACGATCCGGTCTTTGACCTTCTCGAGCCCGTAGTGATCCTCGTCGAGCACCGTCTCGGCGCGGCTGATGTCACGGATCTCACGCGAGGCCTTGGTCCACGGCACCGCCAGGAGCCAGTCGACGTAGTTGCGGGAGACACCGGCCTCCGCCGAGACCGGAGGCATCCCCTCCAAGCGCCGGATTTCGATCAGCGCCTTTTCCTGGGCCTCCTCGGTCATGCCCGACTCTTCCACCTGTTCCTTGAGCTGCTGGAGCTCCTCCTGGTTGTCGTTGCGGCCGAGCTCGTCGTTGATCGCCTTGATCTTCTCGGACAGGTAGTACTCCCGCTGCGCCTTTTCCATCTGCTTCTTGACGCGCGAGGAGATTCTGCGATCGATGTTGAGCTTCTCGATCTCGACGTCGAGGATGTCGTTCAACTTCTCCAGCCGGTTGAGGGGTTCGACGATTTCCAGCAGGAGCTGCTTGTCAGCGGTCGGCTGGTTGAGATGTGCCGCGAGGATGTCCGCAAACTGGCCTGCATCGTCGGTTTGCAGCGACGCCAGGACACCCTCGGCTGACAGGTGGTGAGAGAGCTTGGCGTATTCTTTGAACTGTTCCGTGAGCTCGCCCATGTATTGGGTGACGGCCCCGGTGGACTCCGCTGTCACGGCGATCTGCTCCACCCTCGCCATCAGGCAGCTCGAGCTCGGCGCGAGCTCGACGATCCTCGCACGCTGCAGGCCCTCGACCATCACCTTGATATTGCCCGAGGCAAGCTGCAGATGCTGCACCACCCTGGCGACGACGCCGAGTGGGTAGACGTCGTCCTCCGCGGGCTCGTCGATTTTCGGGTCGCGCTGGGTCGCGAGAAAGATCTTCTTGTCCGGCCGCTCGAGCGCGCGTTCCAACGCCACCACGGACGGCTTTCGCCCGACGACGAACGGGGCCATCATGTGGGGAAACACGACCATGTCCCGCAACGGGACGATCGGCAACAACAGAGGCTCTTGACTTTGGCTCATGATCTCCACTCGTTTGGGATTTCCAAGATCACCGGCGGAAGGGATGGAGGGCCGGCTCGCATCGCCGGCCCGGTAGATTCTAACTCACCTTACGGACCGCGGTCAGCGGCGACACGCGGCGCTCCACCACGTCGCGCGTAATCACCAACTCTTTGATATCGGGAACCGAGGGCACCTGGTACATGATATCAAGCATCAGCTCTTCGAGAATGATTCGCAGTCCCCGAGCACCGACCTTGCGGGTCAACGCCTGCTCGACCACCGCGTCGAGGGCCTCCGGCGTGATGCTGAGCTCGACTCCCTCGAACGAGAGGATCGTCTCGTACTGTCGCACGAGACAGTTCTTGGGTTCGGTCAGGATGCGCACCAGGGCGTCGTGGTCGAGATCGTGCAAGTTCGCGACCACCGGAATCCGACCCACGAACTCCGGAATCATGCCGTACTTGATGAGATCTTCCGGATGGACCTGCTCCAACAGCTCGGACGTGTTCGGCTCATTGCCCCCGAGGTTGACACCAAAACCCATTCGCTTCTGATTGAGCCGGTGCGCCACCACGTCCTCGAGTCCGACGAAGGCGCCCCCCGAGATGAACAGGATGTTGGTGGTGTCGATCTGGAGGAACTCCTGGTGGGGATGTTTGCGCCCACCCTGGGGCGGCACGTTGGCGACCGTCCCTTCGAGGATCTTGAGCAGCGCCTGCTGAACTCCCTCTCCGGACACGTCGCGTGTGATCGACGGATTCTCGGCCTTGCGTGCGACCTTGTCGATTTCGTCGATGTAGACGATCCCGCGCTCGGCCGCCTCGCGGTCTCCCTGGGCCGACTGGTAGAGCCGGAGCAGGATGTTCTCGACGTCTTCACCGACGTAGCCCGCCTCGGTCAGGGTTGTCGCGTCGACGATCGTGAACGGCACCTGAAGTTGCCGCGCAAGGGTCTGCGCCAACAGCGTCTTGCCGGTGCCGGTCGGGCCTATCAACAGGATGTTCGACTTGGCGAGTTCCACGTCGGTGCGGTTACGACCACTCTGGTACTCGATCCGTCGGTAGTGGTTGTAGACCGCCACCGCGAGCTTCTTCTTCGCAGACTCCTGGCCGATTACGTACTCGTCGAGGTGGGCCTTGATCTCGTGCGGTTTCGGAAGCACCTGCTGGCGCGACTTGGCCTCGTGGACCCGGTCCTCGGCGATGATGTCGAGGCAGACCTCGACGCACTCGTTGCAGATGTACACGGTCGGGCCCGCGATCAGTTTTCTGACCTCGTGCTGGCTCTTGCCGCAGAAGCTGCACCGCAGCACGTCTCCGTCACGCTGGGACATCAGGTCCTCCAACGAACATTGTATACCAAATTCGACTCTCGCATGGCCTCATAATCGAATTCTATTCCCTGGAAACAATGATCTTGTCGATCACCCCATAGTCGAGTGCCGCCTCGGCCTCGAGGATGAAATCGCGCTCGGTGTCGAGGTTGATCTTGTCTATCGGTTGACCGGTGTGGCTGGCGAGGATCTCGTTCAGGCGCTTTCTGAGCCGCATCAGATCCTTGGCGTGGATGTCGATGTCCGTCGCCTGACCCTGCAGGCCGGACATCAGCGGCTGGTGCATCAGCACGCGGCTGTGGGGCAAGCCGAACCGTTTGCCTTTCGCCCCTCCGGCCAGCAATACCGCCCCCATGGAGGCGGCCTGCCCGAGCGCGATGGTGGCGACGTCGGGCTTGACGTACTGCATGGTGTCGTACACGGCGAGCCCGGCTGTGATCGAACCGCCCGGTGTGTTGATGTAGAGGAAAATGTCCTTCTCCGGATTCTCCGCCTCGAGAAACAACATCTGGGCGATCACCAGGGAAGCCACCTGGTCATCGACGGCGGCTCCGAGAAACACCACGTTGTCTTTGAGCAGGCGGGAGTAGATGTCATAGGCCCGCTCACCGCGGCTCGTTTGCTCCACGACCATCGGTACCAACATCAGTCGACCTCCCCTCCGGCGCGTCGAATCATCTCGTCGATGGTAGCCGAGATCTTCGCCGAGTGACGGAGTTCTGCGAGCTTGTCCTCGTTCGCCAGGTTCGCCTTGTGCTCGGCTGGCGGGAGCCCGAGACGGCCCGCCTCGGCCGTGATGAAGGCGTCGACTTCTGCCTCGGGCACCGGGAGCTGCCACTCGTCGGCCAGCTGCTCGAGAATCAGTCCGTCCAGCACCTTCTTGCGTGCTCCAGGCTCGAGCTTGGCGGAAAGCTCTTGCCAGTCCACCTGATCAGCGTCCGGAGCCACCCCCTGCATCGCCATCGAATAGGCAAAGCGGTTGAGATCCTCGCGCACCGCCGACTGGACGAGCGATGACGGCAGGTCGTTGACATCCGCGCCCTCGGCCAACAGATCGAGCAGGTGCCGGCGCCAGGTTTCCCTCCGCTGCGCGCGCTTGTTCCGCTCGAGCACCTTGGTGATGCGCTCCCTCAGCTCGGCCAGTGAGTCCAGCCCGATCGTCTTGGCGAGTTCGTCGTCGATGTTCGGGATCTGCTTTCGCTTGATCCCCTTGACGTCGATGGTGTAGCGCACAGTCTTGCCCGCACGCTGCTCATTGGAATCGTCGTCGTCGAACCGCCGCTCGGCCACCCGCTGCTCCCCGGCCCGGGCCCCCTGAAGCGCCTCGTTGATCTGCACCGGGATCGACTCGTCGCCGAGCACGAAACGCGCGTCCTTCTCGGTGTACGGTTCCTCGTCCGAATCCTCCATGACACCGTGGAGATCCGCTTCCACCAGGAAACCGTCGAGCGCGGCTTCGTCGTCAACCGGCTCCCAGGTCCCGTGCTCCTCGGCGACGTTGGCGAGCTCGGCGTCGACCTCGGCTTCGCTCACTTCGAGTGACACCTCCGGGAGCTCGAGGTCGGCAAGATCGGCCAGCTCGTAGTGGGGCCGCACCTCCATCTCCGCGGTGAATCGGAAACCATCCTCGTCGTTCATCCGGACGTCGCTCAACCGCGGGTGGGTGATCGGGTGCAGCTCGTCCTCACCGTCGAACACCTCCCGCAAAAGGCGTCCCGTCAGCTGCTCCTCGAGCTCGGAACGGATGTCGTCGCCGAACCGTGCCTGGACGGCCGCTATGGGCGCCTTGCCGGGTCGGAACCCGGGCACCTGGGCGCGCCGCCGGATCGCCTGGACGATGGTCGAGCGCTCACGCGCGACCGTGTCCGCGTCGAGCTCGGCCTCGACCTCGACAGTGTGATTGGCACGATGGGTAATTTTGTAGGGCATGGATCGCTGCTCCGATTGGTGCGAAAGGGGGGACTCGAACCCCCACGGGGTCACCCCCACGAGATCCTAAATCTCGCGCGTCTGCCGGTTCCGCCACTTTCGCAGGGAACGGAATGAGTCGTGGTGAGCCGTGGAGGAATCGAACCTCCAACCTAGGGATTAAGAGTCCCTTGCTCTGCCAATTGAGCTAACGGCCCACGACAGGCGCGCATGGTACCGCAAAACACAGTGACAGGCAACCTTTTGCGGTCCTCGGGCGCATTCTTCCCGACGCCTGCCGCCATCCCTGGTGCAGGCGATTCGCCGCTCACCCACGGCAGCGGGTATGTCGATGGGTTGAGGTGACGGTACGCACCCAGAGAGAGGCGCGGGCTAGCGGTGCACCAGGTGCTTGATCTCGGACTGCCCGAGATCCGACTGTGCGGTGATGACCACGGCAGAGGTGCCACCGTTGTACGCCGGAAGCTCGGCATCGGAGGTGAAGGTGCCGTCCTGGCCGGTTTCGCCCTGAGCGAGCACGACCCGGCGGGGATCTGCCGTGGATTTGAACAGCACCGAGACTTGGACCCCGCCGAGGGGAGCGTTGGACAGTGAGTCGACCGCGACGATGCTCACCTTGGCCGACCTGCCGTACGCGAAGTCGTGATCGGAGGCCGCACGGAGGATCAAGTGTGCCCTGTCCCGTTGCGCCTCCAGGTAGTCGAGGATCACCTGGTCGAGCGAAGACTCGCCACCCGGCGGTGCCGGTATCGCCTCCGGGTGCACGACGGTTGTGTCATCGTCCGTCGCCTCGTCGTCCGGCTGCAGCAGCTTCTTCAACCGTCCGGCGCCTATCGCCTCTACGATCGCCCTGTGCTGACGATCCATCATGGTGGCAATGGTCTGTGGGTCGAGCTCCTGATCGACCAGCTCGTGGTAAGGCGTCCTCCGCGAGTACAGAATTTCGCCGCTCGCATAGACCAATGACTCGACGAACGGGTTGGATCGTCCCTTGTCCTCGGTCTGCACATGATAGACCGTCCCGGCGTGCTCGATATCTGTGTTGTAGCCGGTCAGGACCACAGCCGCGCCCCCATCGTCGCTCGTTCAAGGCTACCCCGAACCGCCCAGTGGGTCAAACCGTAAGTCGTTCAAAGCGAGCGGTAAAGTGCCTCGATACCGGCGGCTCGACTCCCGTCACCCGCCGGGGCTCCGTTCCGTGTCGCATGGCACCGCCCCGGCACCGCCGCAGCTCGCGGCACGCCCGCGTGCGCCACTGTCGCGGGGCCGGTCGGTGGCACCCGCTCTTGCCCACGCGAGGCACTCGGCGAAAGGTGCTGGGCCATCCGCGGCCCCGGTACAATGGCCGGGTGTCCCCTGCTTCGGTGCTGTTCATCTGTCTCGGCAATACCTGCCGATCACCGATGGCCGAGGCGATCGCCCGCGGCCTCGGTGGAGACCGCATCGTCGCGTACTCGGCCGGCCTGACACCGACCGGCAGGATCGCGGAGGGGACGCTGAGCGCGCTGCAGCGCCTCGGGTATCCCGCCGCGGGGTTGGCATCCAAAGGCCTCGACGATGTGCCGCTCGAAGACATGGATGTGATCGTGTCGTTGGTCGGGCCCGACGGCCTCCGATTGCTACCGGCGAGCCTCACCGCTCACCGGCTCGCATGGTCTCTCCGCGACCCCTACGGCGATGATGACGCGGTGTACGACGCCGTCGCCCGCCGCCTCGAGGTGCAGGTACGAGACCTGCTCGACGAGCTGTCGCGGTCACCGTAGCGCTAGCCCGCGGTTCTGTCCATGTGGTCGAACCACATGGGACGGGCCACAGCCGAAGCCGCACCCGGTGAGCCCGTCGCCGTTTCCGTCTCCGTGCCTGATGCGGCCCTTGAAAGCACGTGACCGTTCGGTTACGAATACGGACGCGGACACGGCAGGCTCTCTGAACCACGCGGACAGGCTGGTCGCCGCGGGACACTCCCGGCCGTGGAACTCCGGCCGATCACCACACTCTCACTTGTCGAGGGCGGTCGCTGCGCCCCCGTGTGGCAGACTGGTGTCGTGACCTTCGAGGAGGTCTACGCCAGGTTCCGGCGCCCGGTATGGCGCTTCGCCCGTCGCATGACGGAGAGTGAGGAGGAGGCGCTCGACGCCACCCAGGAGATCTTCTTGCGGATCTGGCGCGGGTTGGACGGCTTTCGCGGAGACGCGAAGCTCAGCACTTGGGTGTTCCAGATCGCGTGGAACTACCTGCGGTGGCATCGGCGACGCATGGGACGACAGCACCATCTACTCGACGTCGCCTCGGCGCACGCGGCCGAGGCCATGGCACGGGCTTCGGACCCGGCGCCGACCCCCGAGCGGCGGGCCGTGGACAGTGACCTGCTCGACCGTGTCGAGCGGGCGTTGGGCGAGCTCCCGGAGCACCACCATGTGATCCTCTGGCTACGAGATGCGGAGGGGCTCAGCTATCAGGAGATCGCAGCGGTGCTCGATATTCCCATCGGAACCGTCCGCTCGCGGCTCGCGCGGGCGCGCGGCGCGCTCAGACGGGCGGTGGAGCGGTGATGGACGATACGAACGGCGAGCGGCTCAGCCGCTATTTGGACGATGACCTTGCCGAGGGTGACCGCGAGGCCGTGGCCGGGCTGCTGGCCGGCGATCCGGACCGGCGGTGTGAGCTGGCGGCGATGCGACGGCTGCGAGGGGCGGTTGCGGAATTCGCGGACCGGATGGAGCCCCCGGAGGAGCTCGACGCGCTGCTCGAACCACTGCGCCGCGGTGGGACGAACGGACCTCGCAGATCCCCGAGGGTCGGACGTTGGGCCGCCGCAGCGGCGGCTCTGCTCGGGGCCGCCCTCGTGGTCGAGGTGATACGGCACGACACGGACCCCCCACCGACCGCGGTGGCCGCCCGGCGTCAACCGCCACGACAAAACGCTCGAGATCGGGGTGTGTTCCAGCTGCAACCGTTGCCGACCTCGGCCCGGCCGGAGGAGGAGCCGCCACTGGGCGCGGCCGACCGGCTCGTGGCCACACCGCTGCCCCAACCGAGGATCGAAGACCCGACACCCCTCGAGATCGTCGGTCCCTTGAGTGCACCCCCCTCTGGCACACACCAGTCGGCACGATCCGCGACCCTCTCCGCGCGCGATTCGGCCGAATTCGTGTCGACCCCGCTCACGCTCAAGGTCCCACTCCCGGTGGGCCGCTACTCGCTGGTGGTGGAGGTCAACGGCGGGGTGATCTCCGAGGTGACCGTCTCCGGCCAGCGGGCATCGGGCGAGCGGGTGGCCGAAGCCCTCGAGCGGGTGTCGGCGGCAGGCATCGCAGACGGCCGCTATCGCGCCGACCTCACGGTCGCTCCGCCGCCCTAGCCGGCAACCTCTCGGTGGGCCGCGTTGCGAGACGGTCGCCGCGGGATCGCCCGCTTTCGAAATAAGCGGAGTATCAGTCGAACGAGGCGAGCGCCTCCTGCTCGTCGTCGAACACGTCAAACACGGTGATGAGCTGCGTGACCTGCATGATGTCGTTGATCTTCGGGGACATTCGGAGCAGCTTGAGCTGACCGTCCTGCTTCGTGACCGTGGTGTAGCAGGCCACCAGCTCACCGATGCCCGACGAGTCGATCGAGGACACGCCGGCGAGGTCGAAAACGATATTCTTCTTGCCGTCGGCGAGAGCGCTGTCGATCAACTCGCGGATCTTCACGTCACCGCTTCCGATGGTGATCTTCCCCGACAGGTTGATGACCCGGACGTCGCCGTGATCACGAATCTCACTCTTCATTGCCGTCACTCCTTGAGTTTGGGAGCAGTTCTTTGACCATGACCACCGTTGTACCGCCCTCGGGCGCGCAGCTGAACTCCACCCGGTTCATGAACTGCTGCATGTAGAAGATACCGCGACCACTCGGGCGGAGCAAATTCTCCTCCCGTGTGGGATCCGGAATCTGGCCCGGGTCGAACCCGTCGCCCTCGTCCTCGACACGGATGGTGACCGTGCGGCCCTCGATTCTGTAGTCGACCCGCACCTTGCGCTCCGGCTGTTCCCGGTTGCCGTGGCGCACGGCGTTGGCGATGGCCTCTCGCAGGGCAGTCACGATCCAGTACTGCTCGTCGTGATTGCAGTCCGCCTGTGCCACCAGATCAAGCAGGGTCCGCTCGGCGATTTCGATGTGCTCGAAGCGACTGCCGAGCACCAGGTGGGCGTGAAGAGATGGGGCGTGTGCCATGGCGCGCGATTATAACAATTGGCGTTGATCGTCCAACAACCGTCCCCGGTCGGCCGTCGCGTTCGGGCGGAGGAGATCCGGAAATCAGCCTTAACAGGGTGGTTCCGCCGCTTCCGGGTCGTCATCGGAGGCTTCGACCATCCGCAGAATCCACTCATGGAAGTTGCTCTCGGCAGCGGTGATAGGAAAGCCCAAGATCTCCGGGAGTTCGTAGGAGTGGAACTCGCGTATGGCGTCGGAGACCCTGTCGAACAGACGGTGGGGGGTCTTGACGAGCAACAGGTACTCCGTGTCCTCGCACACCTTTCCCTTCCACCGATAGATCGACCTCAGACAGGGCACGATATTGACGCAGGTCGCGAGGCGACGGGCGATCAACTCCTCCGAGATCTCGACCGCCTGCTGCTCGGTCCCCACCGAGGTCATGATGAGAATGATTTTCTCCAACTCGTTCATGACCGCACGCTATCGGAACTCCATGTACGAGTCAAGGAGTGCGCCTTCCGTCTGCAACGCCTCCCGCGGCCGACCGTGTGGTCCGGGGTTCACCGACCCCTTCGGCCCGGGTCTCTGGGGGCGCTCAGTACCGCCGCAGAAGCCCGACCACGGTTCCCTGGACCGTCACGTCGTCGGCCGACACCACCAGCGGCGCGAGCTCGCCGTTGGACGGCTGCAGCCGGACCCGTCCTCCCCGCTCCCGGTAGATTCTCTTGAGTGTCACCTCGTCGCCCACCAGGGCGACCACCATGTCGCCATCGGTCGCTCGAGATGTAGCGTTGACGATGATCAGATCACCGTCGTGGATACCCTCATCCACCATGGACTCGCCACGGACCCGGAGCACGTAGTCGGTGTCCGAGCCCGCGAGGTCCGGCGGCACCGAGATCGTCTCGTCGTCGGGGATCGACTCGATAGGCGACCCGGCCGCCACCACACCGTACAGCGGAAGCTCGAACGACGCCGGTGGCGCCGCTGGCCCGGCGTCGGCGAGCACGAGCCCTCGCTTCTGGTGCTTCTCGCGCGAAAGGAAACCCTTCTTCTCGAGCAGCCCCACGTGCTTCTGAGCGCTCGCGGTGGAGCGGAAGCCGAAGTGGGTGGCGATCTCCTGCAGGGTCGGCGCCACACCGGTGGCCGCGATGGCGTTTCGGATGTAGTCGAGAACATCCCGCTGCTTCTCGGTCAGGTAGGTCATTGCATGGCCTCCTGAGTTCGAGGGTAGGCGACAATGAGGCGTAAGTCAACAATGGTTGATTCTGCCTGTTCACTCGCGTCCGGGGGAGTTCCCGCCTCCGTATCCGACTCCGTATCCGTGCCCGAAAACGGCGTTGGAAAGGACGGAGACGGAAACGGGCACGGAGAGGGGCGGCGGTGGTCGGGGCGAGTGGATTTGAACCACCGGCCTCACGGTCCCGAACCGTGCGCTCTGCCAGGCTGAGCTACGCCCCGACGGCCGACGGATTGTAGTGCACCGGAGATCGGTTGGCAACCGGCATTGGGTTCGGGTGTCACGGCAGATGACGACCCACCACGCCCACTCGAGCCGCCAACTCGATCTCCCGTGCCACGCCCTCGATCCTCTCGGCGAGCCGCATTTGACACCTGTGCTCCCGCCTCGCTACGGTTCGCTGCGAGGTCCACGCGGGGGAGGTCGGATGTCAAACACGCGGGCACAGTGGAGCGGCCGGCTCGGTTTCATTCTCGCAGCCACCGGCAGCGCCATCGGTCTCGGCAATCTATGGAAGTTTCCTTACATCACCTTCGAGAACAACGGCGGCGCCTTCGTGCTCGTGTACCTCGGAGCTATCGCCGTGGTTGGCGCACCGATCATGGTGGCGGAGATCCTGTTGGGCCGCCGAAGTCAGAAGAACGCCGTCGGTGCGTTTCGTGTGCTTTCGAAGGGAAAACCTGGCGGTGGTGCGTGGCGGGGCGTGGGCATCCTGGGTGTGTCGACTGGCTTCGTCATCCTGTCCTACTACAGCGTGATCGCCGGCTGGACCCTTCGCTACATCCTGATGGCGGTGTCGGGCGAGTTGGGCGACCTCGCGTATCACCCGGAGGCGTTGGAGTCGTTCTTCGGCGGCTTCCTCGGCAACCCCCTCGAACAGATCCTGTACCACTGCGTGTTCATGGGCGCGACGGTCGGGGTCGTCTTCTTCGGCGTGGGAAAAGGCATCGAGCGGGCCGCCAAGATTCTGATGCCGATTTTGTTCGCCATTCTGGTCGTTCTGGTGGTCTACTCGATCTCGACACCCGGCTTCCGACAGGCCATGGCATTCCTGTTCCGCCCGAACTTCCACGAACTCACGACCGGAAGTGTGCTGGAGGCCCTGGGTCACAGTTTCTTCACCCTGAGTCTTGGAATGGGCGCCATGCTGACCTACGGCAGCTACATGCGTCAACGCGACTCCATACCGCGCGCCGCGGTGACCATCTGTGCTCTAGACACCCTGATCGCCATCATGGCGTGCGTCATCATGTTCTCGATCATCTTCAGCTTCGACTTCGAGGTCACGAAGAGTTCGTCGATCCTGTTTACGACTCTGCCGGTCGTGTTCTTCAAGCTGCCGGGCGGTCATGTCATCAGCGCCTTGTTTTACCTGCTCGTGAGCTTTGCCGCGCTCAGCAGCACCATCAGCCTGCTCGAGGTCGTGTCGAGCTACGCCATTGATGAATTCGGATGGGCGCGTCGGCGGGCGACTCTCACCATGGGTGCGGCGATTCTCGCGTTCGGCGTTCTCAGCGCCATCAGTCTGGGTGGTAATGCCACCCTGTCGAACATCAATCTGATAGGACGCCCTTCCACGGCCGGAGTTTTCGGTACTTTGGACTACCTCGCGAGCAACTGGTTCTTGCCAGTCGGGGGCTTGCTCATCGCCCTGTTTACCGGTTGGATATTGACCCGTGACGAATGCCGGGAGGAGCTCGAGGGGGGACACGGTCCGATGGGGTGGGCTTATCCGGCGTGGCGGTTCTTGATCAGATTCGCGGCACCGGCCGCGGTCGGCGCGATCATCGTCAGCGTGATTCTCGGCGCCGAGTATCAGTAGACCCCGGATGGCCCGACCGCCTCGCCAGATTTCGTCGCGAGGCCATCGTGGTCCGCCTCCGTCTCCGAGATCTCATGGGCGACCGGGACATGGGTCCATGCACGGACCTTGAGCCCCGTGCACGGCAGTGGTCCGGGAAACAAGAAAGCGCCCAGGGGGGGGTCGCCTCGCGGTGTTTGTCATGTCGAGATTGAACTACGACGGTCCGTGGCCACCAACCTCCATGCGCGTGGCGGCGAGGCGCACCACGCCAGTCAACTCCTCGATCTCCTCTGCACTGGCGGTGGGAAGCTTCGCCTCGGCCTCGCTCAGGGCAGCGCGTGCCGCGTCGACATCGATGTCACCGGGTGCGTCGGCGACCCGCGCGAGCACGGTCACCCGGTCCGGCAGCACCTCCGCGAATCCGTCCTGAACGGCGAGACTGTGGCTGGAGGACCCCTGGAAGTAGCTGAGCGGTCCGGTGCCGAGCGAGGTCAAAAGCGGGGTGTGTCCGGGGAGCACCCCGAGCTCACCGAGCGTGCCCGGCACCCGCACCTCGTCCACCTCCTCCGACAACACCAGGCGCTCAGGCGTCACCAGCTCGAGCCGCAGCCGGTCGCTCATCATTCCTCCCGCTTCATCTTCTCGGCCTTCTCGATCGCCTCTTCGATGCCCCCGCAGTACATGAAGGCCTGCTCGGGCAGCTCGTCGCACTCACCCTGGCAAATCATCTTGAAGCCACGGACCGTGTCCTCGACCTTGACGTAGCGACCCTGGTAGCCGGTGAACTGCTCGGCGACGTGGAACGGCTGCGACATGAACCTCTGCATCTTGCGCGCCCGGCCCACGGTGAGCTTGTCGTCCTCGGAAAGCTCGTCGACGCCGAGGATCGCGATGATGTCCTGCAGGTCCTTGTACCGCTGCAGGATCCGCTGCACCTCGCGGGCCACCATGTAGTGCTCCTCGCCCACGATCTGTGGATCCAGGATCCGCGATGTGGAGGCGAGCGGGTCGACCGCCGGGTAGATGCCCAGCTCCACGATCTGACGTGACAGCACCGTGGTGGCGTCGAGGTGGGCGAAGGTGGTTGCCGGGGCGGGGTCGGTGAGATCGTCCGCCGGCACGTAAACCGCCTGCACCGAGGTGATCGATCCGCCCTTGGTGGAGGTGATCCGTTCCTGAAGCTCGCCCATCTCGGTGGCCAGGTTCGGCTGATAACCGACCGCCGAGGGCATCCGGCCGAGTAGCGCCGACACCTCGGATCCGGCCTGCACGAAGCGGAAGATGTTGTCGATGAACAACAGCACGTCCTGGCCCTCGGCGTCGCGGAAGTGCTCGGCCACGGTGAGGCCGGACAGTCCGACGCGGAGACGTGCTCCCGGGGGTTCGGTCATCTGGCCGTAGATCAGCGAGGCCTTCGAGTTCTCCCACGAGTCGGGGTCGATCACGCCCGCCTCGGTCATCTCGAGCCACAGGTCGTTGCCCTCGCGGGTTCTTTCGCCGACACCCGAGAACACCGAGTAACCACCGTGCTGGAGTGCCACGTTGTTGATCAGCTCCATGATCAACACGGTCTTGCCGACACCCGCGCCGCCGAACAGGCCGGTCTTGCCGCCCTTGGAGTACGGCTCGAGCAGATCGACCACCTTGAGACCGGTCTCGAACATCTCGACCTCGGTGGACTGCTCCGTCAGCGGCGGGGCCTCACGGTGGATCGGCAGCCGGCTCTCCGCATCGACCGGCCCCTTCTCGTCCACCGGCTCGCCGAGCACACCGAGCACCCGTCCGAGGGTCTTCTTGCCCACCGGCACCGAAATCGGCTCGCCGAGGTCGATGGCCCTCATGCCGCGAACGATACCCTCGGTGGGCTGCATCGCCACACAGCGGGCGCGGTTTTCTCCCAGATGTTGCGCCACCTCGGCGGTGACGTCGATCGACACCACGCCGAGCTCGCCGTCGTCCTTGATCCGGACGGCGTTGTAGATCGGCGGCAGATGCTCATCCGGAAACTCCACGTCCACCACCGGTCCGATGACTGTCGCCACACGACCTTCGATCTGCTGGGCCATCTCTTGTGACTCCCTACTGTTCCAGCGCCTGGGCGCCGGAGACGATCTCGAGCAGTTCCTTGGTGATTCCTGCCTGCCGGGTGCGGTTGTAGAGCAGCGTCAGGCTGTCGATCATGTCGCCGGCGTTCTTCGTCGCCGCATCCATCGAAGTCATGCGAGCCGCCTGCTCGGCCGCCGCCGAGTCGTACAGGCTGCGCTGCACCTGGGCCTCGACGTGGCGAGGCAAGAGCTCATCCAGCAGGGTCGCTGCGTCGGGTTCGTAGAGGTAGTCGACCTGCGGCTCGTCGGGGCGAACCTCCACTGCCGCGGTTTCAACCGGCAGCAGCCGCTCCAGGGTGATCTTCTGCCGCATGATGCTCACGAAGCGGTTGTAGAGCAACCACGCTTCGTCGACCTGGCCCGATGTGAACGCCTGGGTGAACATCTGGCCGAGGCGCGCGCCGTCGGCGGCGGTGAGGCGTGACATGGTCTCCCGCTCCTCGTGGGCCACGGTCCAGGAACGGCGGCGGAAGAAGTCCGAGGCCTTCCGTCCGATCGCCACGACCTCGGTTCCCTGCCAGTCGTCCCCCCTGAGGATCTTGCTCGCCTCGCGGAGGAGATTGGCGTTGAACGAGCCGCACATGCCCTTGTCCGACGTCATCACCACCAGCCAACGGCCTCCCTCGCCCTCTCGCCGCTCGAGCAGAGCGTGGCTGTGCTCGGTGCGGCTCGCGAGCGATCCCAGCACGCGCGCCATCGTGTCGGCATACGGTCTCGCCTGCTCGATGGCCGCCTTTGCGCGCCGCAGCTTGGCGGTGGCCACCATGTTCATGGCCTTGGTGATCTGGCGGGTTCCCTCGACCGATTTGATGCGTCGACGAAGGTCTCTACTGCTTGGCAAGGGCCGCCTCCGGGTACTCCTTGAGGAACCGCTCGACCGCACCGCTCACCAGGGAGTTGAGCTTCTCCTCGGTTTCCTCGGTGAGCTGACCACTCGAAACGATCTCTGCCAACAGCTCGGCGCCCTCCTCCCTGGCGTAGCGGTGGAGGTAGGGATCAAAGGCTCCAATCGCCGACACCTTGAGCCGGTCGACGTGGCCCTTGGTCCCGGCGAAGATCGACGCAATCTGCAGCTCCACAGACAAAGGTGCGAACTGACCCTGTTTCAGGATCTCCATGAGCCGCTCACCGCGGGCGAGTTGGTTCTGGGTCGCCTTGTCGAGATCGGAGCCGAACTGGGCAAAGGATGCTAGTTCGCGGTACTGGGCGAGGTCGAGCCGCAGCGATCCCGCGATCTGTTTCATCGCTTTGATCTGCGCGTTGCCACCCACTCGACTCACCGACAGGCCGACGTTCACCGCCGGGCGCTGACCGGCGAAGAAGAGATCGCCCTCGAGGTAGATCTGGCCGTCGGTGATGGAAATGACGTTGGTCGGGATGTAGGCCGACACGTCACCCATCTGAGTTTCGATCACCGGCAACGCCGTCAGGCTGCCACCACCGTCCTCGTCACGGAGCTTGGCCGCGCGCTCGAGCAGCCGCGAGTGGAGATAGAAGATGTCGCCGGGGTAGGCCTCGCGCCCGGGCGGCCGACGGAGCAGCAGCGAGATCTCGCGGTAGGCCTGGGCGTGCTTGGTCAGATCGTCGTAGAAACAGACCGAGTGCTGCCCGTTGTACAGGAAGTACTCGCCGATGGCGCAGCCTGCGTAGGGCGCCAGATACTGGAGCGGTGCCGGCTGCGACGCGGTCGCCGACACCACCACCGTGTGCTCCATTGCACCGTATCTCTCCAGCGTCGCCACCACCTGCGCGACGGTCGAACCCTTCTGTCCGATCGCCACGTAGACGCAGGTGTTGCCGGTGCCCTTCTGATTGATGATCGCATCGAGGATCACGGCGGTCTTGCCGGTCTGGCGGTCGCCGATGATCAGCTCGCGCTGGCCGCGACCGATCGGGATCATCGAGTCGATCGCCTTGATGCCCGTCTGCATCGGCTCCTTCACCGGTTGCCGATACACGACACCCGGTGCGGTGCGCTCGAGCGGGTACCTCTCCTCGAAATCGATCGGGCCTTTTCCGTCGAGCGGCCGGCCGACGGGGTCGACCACGCGTCCCACGAGACCCGGCCCGACCGGGATGTCGAGAATGCGGCGGGTGCGGCGCACCTCGTCGCCCTCCTTGATCAGGTGGACCTCGCCCATGAGCACGCAACCAACGTTGTCGTCCTCGAGGTTGAGGGCGAGACCGCTCACATCATGGGGAAGCTCGAGCAGCTCACCGGACATCACCCCGTCGAGCCCGTACGCGCGGGCGATGCCATCCCCCACCGAGATGACGGTGCCCACCTCCGACATGTCAATGGAGGTCTCGTGTCCTTCGATCTGGCGACGGATGATGTCCGCAATCTCGGCGGCCTTGATCTGCATCTACCTACTCCATGGTCGTTTCTCGACTCAGTCGGTCGACCTCACCGACGAGTGATCCGTCAAAGATCCTCGAGCCCACCTGGACCCGAAAACCGGCCAACAACTCCGGCTTGTCCTCGAAGCTGGCCACCACGACGGCACCCAACACCTCGGACATTCCGCTCAGAATCTCCTGCTGTTCCCGGTCGCTCAGACCCGCCGCGACCTCGACCCGCGCACGAGTGCGGCCGAGCGCCCGGTCCACCAGGTCCCGGTACACCGCAGCGATATCGCCCATGTGCTCCGTTCGATAGTGTCCCTGCACCACGTGGATGAAACGCCGCGTCGGCTCGGTGATCTCGAGCGCATCCAACACCTCGTCGAGAATCGCGGTCTTGGTCTCCGCCGACACGCCCGGGGTGGTCAGAACGCGTTGAAACTCGGGAACGCTCTCGAGGGCCTCGGCCACCCGTTCCAACTCGCCGATCACAGCCTCCTCGCGACCTGGATGCTGCGATCGGATCACCCCGTGGAGTGCCTTCGCGTAGGGCAGGGCTCGGAATCGCGTCATCGTCACTCCTTGTCCGACACGGTCCGCAGCGCCGCCAGGTTTCGATCCAGGATCCGCCTGCGATCGTCGTCCGTCAGCTCTTGCTGCAGCAACTCCTTTGTCAGCCGGGCGGTGAGCGAAGCCGTTTCTCTGGCCAGGTTCTCCCTCGCCTCGGTCTCGCGTCGGGTGATTTCGTCGTCCACCCGTTTGAGGAAGCGCTCCTTCTCCTGGGCGGCCTGACGTTCGATCTCCTCGGCCTCGGCCTTGCCCTCCCTTTCAGCCCGCCCCCTGAGCTCGGCCACCTCCTTCTCCACCTGGTCCAGCCGCTGCTGCACCTCACGGCGCAACGACTCCGCCTCTTGGACACGGCGCTTGGCGAGCTCGAGCCCCTCGGCGATCGAATCGCGCCGGGCGTCGAGAGCACCGCCGATCGGCCGGCCGGCGAACCGGCCCAGCAGCCACAGGAAGAGGGTCAGATTTGCGGCGAACAGCACCTGAACGGCAATGTCCGGCAATCCGAAGAAGTTCCCGCCGAGATCCACGAAAAAGGTGAAAACCAGGGCGCTGACGAAGACCAACAACCACCCCAGCGCACCCTTCACGATCGGACCTCCCTGCCGAGCAGCTGGCTGGCAAAGAGGGTCGCCAGTTCGGCCGCTCGATCCCGCAACTCTGTGCGGGCGTCGGAGGCCGCCTCGTCGAGCTCGCCGAGCGCCCGACCGAGTCGCTGATCCGCCTCGCGGCGCGCCGCCTCCAGCTTCTGCTGCCGCTCGTCGAGTGCCTGTTGCCGGTGCTCGTTGCGGACCCCTGCCGCCGCGCGCGCCGCCTTCTCGAGCTCGCCCTCGAGGCGCTCGGTGGCCGCCAGGTAGTCAGCGTTGGTCGCATCCCAGGTTGCCTGCGATTCATCGAGCCGCCGTTGACGTTCCGCCAGAACCTGGCCAACAGGCGTGATCAGATAGCGGTACACCAGCCACATCGTCAGCCAGAAACAGATCATGATCAGGACGAGGGAGAGATTTGGTGGGCTCATCCGCCGCTCCCCTGGCGATTAGCTCCCGCCTGGTTTGCAGGGCGGCTCAACCTAACAGAATTCCAGAGGCCGGTCAAGAACCTAGAGCAACTTTTCACAAGGCCGCTATTCAGGAGCATTTTCGGGCTCCTGCACCGTCGGCGGCGGGATTTTCCCCGCCTTTTCCATGTTCACTTTGCCCTCGAGAAAGGCCCCCTCCTCCATCACCAGTGCGGGTGTCTGGATGTCGGCCCAGACTCGTGCCGAAGGGTGCAGCACGACCTGTTCAGACGCCCGGATCGTCCCGCGCACCTGTCCTCCGACCAAGCAGCGGGCGACCTCGACCTCACCCTCCACCGTGCCGTCCTTGCCCACGACCAACTCGGCACGTGAGCGCACTCCGCCTTCGACCCGACCGTCGATCCGAAACGAGTTCTCGAACTCCAGCTCGCCCCGGATCGTACAGCCCGTGTCCACGAACCCGTTGAGTGTGTCGTTGCCCCGCGCCATCAGCTCCCCTCCATCAATCTGTCGAACACCCGCATCAGCTCCGCCTGATCCGGACAGCTAATCACGATCTGGCCTCCGCGGCGGCGGGAGCGGATCTCGACCTTGGCCCCGAGGTGAAGGCTCAATCGCTCCTCGGCCACCTGCAGGTTGGGGTCCTGCGCCGGTCTCCTGCGGCGCCCCCCGGCCTGTGTCGATCGACCGCGGGCCGCGGCGCGCTCGAGGTCGCGCACGCTGAGGCCGGCTTCCACCGCACGTTCCGCCCACGACCGGCGCTCGTCGTCGCTGGCGAACGCCAGCAGCGCACGCGCGTGGCCGCCGGTCAATGATCCGTCCTCCACCATGGCCTGAAGGTCAGCCGGCAGTTTGAGCAGCCGCAGGGCGTTGGCCACCGTCGACCGATCGATGCCCACGCGGTCCGCGATCTCGGCCTGCGACAGCCCCAAACCGACCCGCAGTTGCTCGAACGCCCGGGCCTCCTCGAGTGGCGTCAAATCCCGCCGCTGCAGGTTCTCCACCAGCGCCAACTCGAGGTGGCGATCGTCGTCCAAGCGCTCGCGAATGATGGCCGGCACCGTGGCCAGCCCGGCCATCCGGGCCGCCCGCCAGCGCCGCTCACCGGCCACCAGCCGATAGCGCCCGTCAGTGGTCTCGCTGACCAACACGGGCTGCAAGACCCCGTACTGCGCGATCGAGGCCGCGAGCTCCGCCAGATCGGCCTCTGAAAAGCTGTGTCTGGGCTGCCGTGGATTCGGCTCGAGGTGGTCGACCGGCAGCTCCACCAGACCCACCCGCGCGCGCGGCGTATCCGGTAACAGGGCCTTGAGGCCTCGTCCGAGTGCTTGTTTAGCCACGGGGCGACGCCTCGGTTCGGGACAGGTACTCCTGGCCGACGCGGAGGTACGCCTGCGAGCCGCGGCATCGCAGATCGTAGGCCTGGATCGGCTGACCAAAGGACGGCGCCTCGGCCAAGCGCACGTTCCGCGGCACCACCGACTCGAACACCAGATCGCCGAACACCGAGCGCACCTCCCGCGCAACCTGCCGGGCGAGGTTGGTCCGCTCATCGTACATGGTCAGCAGAACCCCGTCGATGGCGAGACTTGGGTTGAGATAGCGTCTCACTTCATCAACGGTCCGCATCAACTCGGAGACTCCCTCGAGGGCGAAGTACTCGCACTGGATCGGAATCAGCAGGCCGTCGCATGCGGCCAGGGCGTTGACCGTCAGCAGTCCGAGCGATGGGGGACAGTCCACGAGCACGAACTGCATTCCGTTCGCCCCACGCAGCGCATCCCGCAGTCGAAACTCGCGCCCCACCAATCCGACCAACTCCACCTCTGCACCGGCCAGATCGGGCGTGGCCGGAACCGCGGTGAGGTGTGGGAAATCCGTCGGCACGATCGCGTCGGCGAGAACCGCGGCGCCGGTCAGCAATTGGTACGACGTCGGCTGCTCTGGTTGTGTTTGGATGCCAAGGCCGGAGGTGCAGTTCGACTGTGGATCGAGGTCCACCACCAGGGTGCCCCTCTCGTACGCCGCCAGGGTCGCACCCAGACTGATCGCGGTGGTGGTCTTGCCGACTCCACCCTTCTGATTGGCCACAGCCACGACCCGTGGTTTCACGTGAAACATGGGACCATTTGAACCAGCCTGCCGCGCTCCATGCCAGGGAGTGGGGAGCTTAACACACGCCAGCCGGGCTGCTCCTCCAGCTCGCGCTCGACGTCAACGGTCGCCCACAGCAGCACACACCCGCCGTCGCTCAGCCCGCACCGGGCCCAAGCCAGCAGCCCTCCGTAGCCCCCCAGGGCGCGCGCCGTCACCACGTCGAATGGGCCCTCGGCACCGCGGTACTCCTGGTACCTCTGTTGCACCGCCTGCACCTGCAGGTCCAGCTCGCGAATCACCAACCTCAGAAAAGCCCACCTCTTCTGTCGCGGCTCCAGCAAAACCCCCCGCCATGCCGGCCGGACCGCCAGCAGCGGAATGCCCGGAAGGCCTGCCCCGCTGCCGACGTCGAGCAGACGGCCGCACTCGCCCAGCAGGCCACGTGCCGCCAGTGCATCGAGAAGGTGGCGATTCACCAGCTCCTCTCGGCTCCTCCACCTCACCAGGTTGTGGGCGCCAGACCAGCGCTCGAGCAACTCGGCATAGCGCACCAGGCGCCGCAGCTCGGCTCCCCCTGCGTGTGGCGCCAGCAGCTGCTCGAAGCTCAGCTCTCCGGCCATGAGTCCCGCTTTTCGCCGTGCGTGCCGCGTCCCGCCAAATGGCCGACCAGAATCGCCAGTGCCGCCGGCGTGAACCCGGCGAGCCGCTCGGCGTCGGCCACCGTGCGCGGCCGAGCGCGCCGCAGAATCTCCACGACCTCGTGGGAGAGTCCGGCGACCAGGGCCGGATCGAGGTCGGGCGGAATCTCGAGGTGACCCAGTCGCCGCAGCCGCTCGATCTCACGCCGCTGGCGAAGCACGTAGCCGTCGTAACGCAGCAGACCAATCACGATGCGCCGCTCCTCGTCATCCAACTCCTGCAGCTCCGGCAGCCCCGCCACCACGGCATCGACATCGACATCCTGGCGCCGCAGCAGCCGCGCCCACGTCGTCGGCGAGCGCAGCTCGACCCCGGCGAGACGTCGCACCGCCTCTCTGGTCGTACGGTCCGGGTTGAGCCGCCGCTCCGCGAGCGCCTCGCGCGCCCGGCGACGACGCTCCCAGCGCCGCTGTTCCACGTGAAACGCGGCCCCGGAGACGAGCCCCAGCCGGACTCCCTGCTCCATCAGCCGCTCGCGCGCCGAGTCCACTCCGAGCAACAGACGATGCTCGGCCCGGGAGGTGAACATCCGATACGGCTCCTGATGGTCCGCGCTACAGAGATCGTCCAGCAGCACACCGAGATACGCGTGGTGCCGTGCCGGCACCCACGGCGGTTCGTCGCGCTGCGCCAGTGCCACGTTGACCCCGGCCACGAAGCCCTGCACCGCCGCCTCTTCGTAACCCGAGGTTCCCAGCAGTTGGCCCGCGAGGAACAGTCGCGGCGTCGCCCGACACGCCAGCGTCCGTGCGACCTGCAACGGCGCCACCACGTCGTACTCGACCGCGTAGCCGTAGCGCAGGAAGCGTGCCTCCTCCAGCCCGGGAACGGCGCGCACCACCCGCTCCTGAACGTCCTCCGGAAGGCTGGTCGACAGGCCGTTCACGTACATGCTGTCGCCGACGAGGCCCTCCGGCTCCAAGAACACCGTGTGCTCCCGGTGGTGTGGGAAGCGCACCACCTTGTCCTCGATCGACGGGCAGTACCGCGGCCCGGTGCCCTCGATCCTGCCCGAGAACAGCGGCGATCGGTGGAGGTTGTCACCAATGATCGACTGTACCTCCGGGGGGGTTCTGGTCACCCAACATGCGGCGCGATTCACCACCTCCCGCGTGCGCCAGGAAAACGGTCGCGGCGACGGGTCGCCCGGTTGCTCCTCGAGCCGCGCAAAGTCGATGCTGCGACGGTCCAACCGCGGCGGGGTTCCGGTCTTGAATCGGCGTAGATCGAGGCCCAGGGCCGCCAGCTCTACGCCCAAACCGACGCTCGGTCGCTCCCCGAACCGACCGCCCGGTGAGCTGTTGGCCCCGGTGTGCAGCACCCCGCCGAGAAACGTGCCCGTCGTCAGAAGGACGGCCCGACCGACCAGCCGCTGACCGTCCCCGAGGCGCACGCCGTCCACCCCGTCGTCGGCAGTCAGAAGGCCGACCACCTCGCCCTCGACCAACTCAATGCCCGGCAGGCGCTCTATCAGACGTCTCATGAGCTCCGTGTAGCGGACCTTGTCGCACTGCGCGCGCGGTCCCCAGACCGCCGGGCCGCGCGACGCGTTGAGGGTCCTGAACTGAAGGCCGCTGCGGTCGGCCGCCCAACCCTGGATTCCGCCCAGAGCATCGAGCTCGACCACCAAGTGGCCCTTACCGATACCTCCGATGGCCGGGTTGCACGGCATCTGCGCCACCGTGTGCCGGTGCAACGTCACGACACACACGCGCAGACCCATCCTGCCGGCAGCGGCGGCCGCCTCACAGCCGGCGTGCCCCGCCCCCACCACCACGAGGTCGTAGCGCCCGGCCATCCCGCTCACTTCCCGACACAGAAGGTCCGGAAAACCTCGTCCAGCACCTCCTCGGTCGCCACCTCTCCGGTCAGCTCCCTGACCTCCCGCAGCGCCCAGCGGACCGCCTCGGCGAGGATCTCCGGCTGATCCCGGCCCACCGACGCCAGTTCGTCATCGGCGCGTTGCAGCGCACGCCGGTGGCGGGTTGCGATCGCCACCCGCCCACCGAGATCGTCGACCTCTGCCGTGACCCGGGCGCGCAACTCGCCACGCAGCGCCTCGAGCCCCTCGCCCGTCACACACGACACCCACAACCACCCTTCGGCGCACGCCGGGCGCGTGCCCTCCGCCAGGTCGGCCTTGGAGCGCACGCGCACCCTGGGCTGGGGCGCCCCCGGGCGCTCCTCGGGCGCGGCCTCGGCGGCGTCGCTCGGCCACAGCTCGACCACGACCTGAGCCGACGCGACCGCGGCCTCGGCGCGCCGCACGCCCTCGCGCTCCACCGGGTCGGCGGTCGCACGCAGGCCCGCGGTGTCGGCCAACACGACTCGCAGCCCGTCGAGCTCCAACTCCCCCTCCACTACGTCGCGCGTCGTGCCGGGGTGAGTCGTGACGATCGCTCGCTCTGTTCCCAGTAAACGGTTGAACAGGGTCGACTTGCCGGAGTTTGGCGGGCCGATGATGACGACCCGCACGCCGTCCCGAATGCGCTCGCCGGAGCGCGATGTCGCCAGCATGTCCGCGATCAGTCGGCGACACCGACCTCGCTCCAGAGACCACCCCGCGGGGTCCCCTCGAACACCCTGATCCTCGAAATCGAGCGCGCCCTCGAGCTGGGCCGACAGCGCAACGAGGGCTTCACGCAGCCGTCGCACATCCGCCGACAGGGCTCCGGTCAGCTGGCGGCGGGCGTTGTCCGCCTGGCGCGCGGTCTGCGCCCCGATGAGGTCCCGCACCGCCTCCGCCTGGAGCAGATCCAGCTTTCCGTTCGCCACCGCCCGCCGCGTGAACTCCCCGGGCCCCGCCGGGCGCGCCCCGGCCGCGACAAAGGCCTCGACCAGCTCGTTCACGATGTACGGCGAGCCGTGCACCGACGCCTCCAGCATGTCCTCCCCGGTGTACGAGCGGGGCTCGTGATACAGGATTGCCACTCCCCGCTCGATCGGCAGCTCGTCGGCCCCACGAAAGCTCACCAATCGCGCCTGCCAGGGCATCGATCCGGCGATCTCCGGGCACACTTTCTCGGCGATGCGTCGCGTGTCGCGACCGCTGACGCGGACCACGGCAAGCGCTCCGCGGCCGGAGCCGCTCGCGCGGGCCACGATCGTGTCAGCGCCGCCGGCGAGGACGGATGACCACCCGCTTGAGGAAGCCTTCGCCATCGGACTCGGTCTCCACGCCCGGGTCGTCGGCGAGCGCGAGGTGGATTTCACGCCGAGCCGCCGGAGTCAGCGGCCCGAGCACCACCGACGACCGCTTGCTCAGAGCCTCGTCGGCCGCCGCCTCCGCTCGCTCGCGCAGCTGCACCGCCCGCCGCGCCTTGAAGCCGTCAGTGTCGAGATGGACGGGCAGGTGGCCCGGGAGACGGCGGGTGAGCACCCGATTACAGAGGTACTGCAGGGCGTCGAGCCCGCGACCGCCCGACCCGGTAAGAATGCGCTGATCACCACCGCTGAGCTCACCGTCCAGCGACTCGTTGCCCGACGTGAGCTGCGCCGAGAGCTCCAGGTCGCCGGCCCGAAACGTCTCGGACAGAAACAACCCGAGGACCGCGACGGGATCGACCTCCGCGTGAATCACCACACCCCCGCCCCCCCCGGCGTCCGACTGCACCTCGTAGTGCAGCTCGCCAACCCGCGCCCGCAGCTCGCCGCACGCGGTCGAGAGCGCTTCATCCAGGGTCGCGCCTCGAAAGGTCCCGTCTTGGCTCATTTCTTGCCCCCCTTGCCACGCCCCCGCTTGCGCTCACCCACCAGATGGAGGGTCACCTCCTGCTGGATGATGGTCAGGACGTTGTTGGTCAACCAGTACAGCACGAGCCCCGACGGGAACTGGAGGAACATGATGCCGAACACCAGCGGCAGCATGCGCATGATCCGCTGCTGCTGCGGGTCTCCGGCCTGCGGGGCGAGCCGCTGTTGCAGCCACATCGTGGCCGTCATCAGAATCGGCGTGATGTAGTACGGGTCCTTGGCCGATAGGTCTTGAATCCACAGCACGAACGGCGCGTGCCGCAGCTCGATGGCGTTGAGGAAGAGCTTGTACAGGGCCCACAGGATCGGCAGCTGCACCAGCATCGGCAGACAGCCCCCCATGGGGTTGACCCCCTCCTGCTTGTACAGCGCCATCATTTCCTGGTTCATCTTGGCTCGCGCCTGCTGGTCCTGCTTTTTCTTCTTGTGCTTTGCCTGGATTTCCTTGATCTTCGGCTGCAACTTCTGCATCTTGCGCATCGACACGGTGGAGGTGTGCATCAGCGGAAACAGCAGCAGCCGAATGGCCACCGTCAGCAGGATGATGGCGACCCCATAGTTCCCCACCGCTCCGTAGATCCACCACAGCGCCTTGAGGAAGACCACCGAAATCGGGCCAAAGACCCCAAAATCGAGCGTCTGCTCAACCCCGCCACCGATCTCCTGCAACAGGTCATACTCTTTCGGGGCTCCCAGCAGCTGGCCAGACAGCTCGCTTCCGCGCGGCAGCAGCAGGAGCTCCGCCGCCACTGCGGGCTCGCTGTCCTCGCCCGCGGTCGAATCCCGATGTTCGATGCGATTGACGCGGACCTCCGCCACCGCGGTGCGCGGGCGCAGAATCGACAGGAAGTACGTGTCCTGAAAGCCGGCATAAACGAGCGCCTGCGGTGCCACGACGAAGGACTGCTTGAGCTTCGCCCGCCGGTGCTCCTGGAGCTCCCCGTCGGCCAGGACGACCACGTCGCCCCATCTCGCCAGGCGGCTGTTGCGCTCCGTCAGGCCGAGATCACGCATTCCCGTGCCGACGCTCACCGCTGCGCCCCGCAGCGCTCCGTGGGCGCGAATCTCCACGTCCAGGCCGTACCCGCCGCCGGACAACTCGACGCTCTTCTCTGCCCGATTCCCGCCGCCATCCGCCCAGACGAACGTGGCCTCGCGGGCACCCCGCCGCTCGATGGAATAGAGGCGTTCGTCCGGTCCGTCCGGGGTCACCATCTGGAGCGGAAATGATCGCGCCGGGTGATCGATGGTCTGGATCAGATCGAGCGGCTCTCCCTCGTCGCCGGTGTAGCCCAGCAGCTCGAACGAGACGATGGCCGCTCCGCGGTTGGTCAACTCGACCGCCACGACGTCGTTGACCAGACGCACCCGCTCCTCAACGTCAGCGACCACGGCCTCCTCGGACACCGGACCCGGTTCGACCTCGGGAGCCGCGATCGGTGGAGCCGCGGGGGGC
>JBFELO010000015.1:0-52287 GCA_041552055.1 Candidatus Sulfomarinibacteraceae bacterium
ACCCGCGGTCGGAGCTCACGGTTGCCGAGCCCGGGACCGTGGAGCCTCGGGGCGAGCGCTGCAGCGCCGCCGTCCACCCCGCGACCGGCATCGTCCAGATCGACGTGGAGATCGACGGCGAGAGCATGAGCTTCGCCCTGGACAACGGTGCGTCCTACACCTTCACCTCCGACGAGGTGCTGTCGCGGATCTCCGAGCGACATGCGGACTGGCCGCGACGGTCAGGCGCGGTCGGCTACGCAAACATCTGGGGGTGGTGGCCCGAGGAAGCGACTTGGCCGATCGTGCGCGTGCCCGAGATCCGCTGCTGCGGCTCGGTTCGATTGTCAAACGTCGGCGTCGTCGGGTTGCCCAGGTTCTTCCCGAACGAGGCGGGGGTGGGGGAGTGGTACTCGCAGAAGAGCGCGCGCCCGGTCGTCGGGTTTCTGGGGCCGAACGCTTTCAAAGCGTTTCGGGTCGAGATCGACTACTCCAACGGGGCCGTGTATTTCGAGCGAGGCACTGATGCCGAACCGCACGACATGGACCTGGTGGGCCTCACGTTGCGGCCGGAGGCCGACGGAAGCTACCGGGTCATCGGGATCGCCGAGGTCGACGGTGTCGTGCCGGTGGACGGAGTCGGGCACGGCGACATTCTGCTCGAGGTCGACGGGCTCGAGGTGACCGGCGCCACCATGGGTAGCGTGGTTGATGCCCTGCGGGGTCAACCCGGTGAGATGCGCACACTGGTCCTAGATCGCGACGGTGAGCGTCTTACGGTTCAGGCCACGGTCGAGCGGCTGCTCTGAACCCACAGCCGGGTCAGTCCTGCGACGACCGCGGCTATTGCCGCGCCCAGCGGATCTCCATGTTCTTGAACTCGCCGGCCCCCTTGTCCATGAAGGCGGTGAAGGTGTAGTTGTCGGCATCGACCCAGCTGTACTCCGACCTGTAGAAGATCGTGCCCCCGGTCATGGGATCGGTGAACGTCGTCTCCATCTTTCGGCGGGCGCCGTCGTCGGAGCAGGCGCCGGTGTAGTACAGGATAAGGGTGCCGAAGTTGTCGACCCACATCGACTCGTACCGTTCATCCCCGTTGTTGTAGCCCTCGATGGAGAGGCCCTCGAACGGCATCCCGCCGAAGTTGCCGAACAGCTTCCACTCGAGGAATCGTCCACCCATGATCGACGACACCTCCGCGGTTCCCTCGTCGATCATCGGCTCCGTGTCTGGGGCCATCCACGACCTGACCACGCCCTTCCAGCTTCCGACAAACGGTGCGAGGTGTTCGTGGTGCTCGCCAGGTTGGGCGAGCTTCATCCAGGTCTCCATCTCGGCCTGCATCTCGGGAGACATCTCGGGTTCCGCCCCCTCCTGCGCGACTGACTCCGGCACAGAGACGACCACGAGGAGTGCGGTCAGCGCAACGGCGGCGACTGGGTGGACTCTCATCGAAATCTCCTTTCTTTGGTGTGACGTGATTTCAGCACTGGAAACTGCCCGGTAGAAGGACCTATTCCTGGCCACTTCAGGCAGGTACATGTGGAGCCGGGTCGGCCTCCGATGTGGAGATCGTCACACTTTCGCCGCGAACATCACGGTAAGGTGGAAACAGGTGTGACGGCGGACGATGTCCAAGGTACGGCCGGTTTTGGCGATCAACCTGGCGCTCGGCGCGCTCCTGGCGGGCGGCGTCGGTGCCCAGGTACCGCCGGCGAGGACCTCGGCCGTCGCCGCCAAGGCCTTCCGTCATCCTGACCTGACAATACCGAACCGACTCGAACCGGTGGACCGCCTTCCGTTCGCCGAGGCGACGCTCGCTCGGGAGCAGCTCGACGGTCTCGGAGTGCGGTACTCCGGGGCGATGTTCGACCGGCGTGCGGGTCGCTGGGCGACGCTGATGCCGGACGTCCGATTGCTGAAAGCTGGAGACGGTGGCGCGTGGCAGGCTCTGTCACGCGCTGCCCCTGGTGCGGGATCTTCGCTCGAAGAGGCGACCCGGCTGGCCCTTCTCGACTACCTGCAAACGAACCGTGACCTTCTCGGCATCGACGTGGCGGAGCTCTCTCCTGCACAGTTCACGGTGCACGACGGTGGCGAACGCATCCAGATCTACGCGGCCCGCGAGATCAACGGTATCCCGGTCCCCGGCACCCACCTGACCGCGGTCATCGGTCACGGCAACCTGATCCTGCTCGGCGTGCGTCACTGGGGCGATGTCAGCGTCAGTACGGCCCCTGAGGTCTCGGTGAAGGACGCCACCCAGGCGGTGGCAGAACACCTCGGCGATCTCCGGATGGACGGGCTGCGCCGGCCGGCCGAACTGATCCTGGTGCCGACCGCGGCAGGCCGGGATCCGGCGGCGGTGGCGGTCGGGGCCGGCTATCGTCATCGGCTGGCCTGGGTGATCGCGCCCGAGCTTCGCGGCCAACCGGGTCGGTGGGAGGCGCTGGTCGACGCGCACAACGGTGAGCTGCTGTCGTTCGTGGACACTCGCAGTTACGCGACCACCCGAACGGTCGTGGGCGGCGTCTTCCCGGTCAGCAACGACGGCGCCGCGCCGGACGGCGTGGAGCAGGCCGGTTTCCCCATGCCGTTCGCCGATGTCACCGACTCCGGCCACACCAGCTACACCGACGGCGGCGGCAACCACCCGGTGTGCGTCGACGGCGAGGTGACGACCGCGCTGGACGGACGCTACATCCGGATCGACGACTTCTGCGGTGCGATCGACGAGTCGAGTACCGGCGATGTCGATCTGGGGGCCGGAGCGGGCCAGGACTGCGACGTGCCGATCCCAGGTGAGTCGTCACCCGGGAACACCCACGCCGCGCGCACCGCCTACTACCACCTCAACCGCATCGCGGAGCAGGCGCGGGCCCACCTTCCCGGCAACTTCTGGCTGCGGAATCAGCTGACCGCGGCGGTGAACATCCCGGACCTCGGCGTGCCGGAGTACAACTGCAACGCGTTCTGGGATGAGACTACGGTCAACTTCTTCACCTCCGGGGAGGCCGCGCCGGGCCTGGTGTGCAGCAACACAGGCGAGATCGCCGGCGTGCTGGATCACGAGTGGGGTCACGGTCTCGACGACAACGACGCGATGCCGACGATCTCCAGCCCCGGCGAGGGCATCGCCGACGCTTACGCCGCGCTTTGGCTCGACGACTCCTGTATCGCACGGGGCTTCTATCTCGGGGACAACCTGTGCGGTGGCGAGATCGACCCGTGCACCGCGTGCAACGGCGTGCGCGACATCGACTGGGCAATGCGTGAGTCGGGTCAACCGCACGACCTCCCGTGGATCGACGCGCAGTGCGATCCGCCGTTCCTCGGTGATGTCGGGCCGTGCGGCGGTGACATCTACTGCGAGAGCGCGGTCTACTCCGAGGCGATCTGGGACCTCGTGCACCGCGATCTGCAGGCTGCCCCGTTCAACATGGACCTGAACACCGCCCTCGAGGTCGGGACTCGATTGGTGTACCTGGGTGCGGGCGCGGTCGGTGCGTGGTACCAGTGCGTGGACGGTACCGGTGCCGGGGACGGCTGCAACGCCGACGGGGGCTACCTCAACTTCCTCGCGATCGACGACGACAACGGCACGCTGGCGGACGGCACGCCGCACATGCAGGCGATCTTTAACGCGTTCGATCGCCACGGCATCGCGTGCGCCACACCGACGGTGCAGAACAGCGGGTGCGCCGGGGCGCCGACGGCCGCTCCGACCGTGACCGCTGCTCCGATCGACCGGGGCGCCGTGCTGAGCTGGCCGGCCGTGGCCGGTGCTGCGAAGTACCAGGTGTTCCGCAGTGACGGCGTGCTCGGCTGCGACCTCGGCAAGATCAAGGTGGGTGAGACCACGGATACCGAGTTCATCGCCGGTGGGTTGTTGGAGAGTCACGAGTACTTTTTCGTCGTCATCCCGGTGGGAGGTGACGACTCCTGTCTCGGTCCGGCGTCGAGCTGCACCGCGGTGACGCCATCCGGCGGGGCCGGTCTCGCCTTCGACGAGAGCTCGATCGAGCTGGAAGTGCTCAACGGCGACCTGGATCCGGTGATCGACAACTGCGAGCAGGCGATCGTGCGCTTCGACGTGTTCAATGTGGGCACCGGCAGCCTCAGCAATGTGGAGCTGGTCGACGTTCAGGCGCTGTCGCACCCGGCCAGCGTTACGGTGACGAGCGCACTGCCAGCGCTGTTGTCGCCTTCACTCTCGGGTTGCGTCAGCGCACCGGGCAGCTTTTCCTTTGTCGCCGAGGGCCTGTCGCTCAACGACACTCTCGAGTTTCGCGTCGAGGTGACGGGAGACGAGCTGGCCGGGAGGGTGGTGTCCCACACCGTGCGTCTGCCGGGGACCGAGACCAGCCTGGAGCGGCACGCCAGCGTGACGTTCGACTTCGAGAGCGATCTCGAGGGCTGGGAGGTCGTGGAGGGTACCTTCCAGCGCACGGGTGCCGGTGGTGGGGCCCAGGGAACGACGTTCTACGCCGCATCGTCCGGGAACCTCGCCAACCAGTGCGACGCGATCCGGTCGCCCATGTTTCGCCTTGCACCAACGTCGACGTTGTCGCTGTGGACCAACTACGACATCGAACCAGATTTCGACATCGAGGGTGACATCTTCTGGTTCGACCGCGCCAACGTGGGCCTGTACGAAGTCTCGTCGAGTCGGCGGACGCCGGTAAGCCCCGACGGGGGTCGAGACTACAACGCCGGCGGCCTCTACGGGACGTGCGGCACCGAGAACCAGGAGGGCTGGGCCGACGCCGCCACCACCTGGGCCGAGAGCACCTGGTCGGCGGCGGCGCTCGGGGCAGCCGAAGCGGCCGGCGAGTTCGTGCAGCTCGACGTGCGCTACGGCACCGACGTCGATGTGGAGGGCAGGGGCTTCTGGTTCGACGAGGTGACGGTGACGGACGTCGAGCTGGTCGTAGGTGACGCTCAGGTTGACCTCTGCGTGGCCGGGAACTCGCCCCCGGTCGCGGTGGCAGACCCGGCGACCGCGGCGAGCTCGGCCGCCGTGGTGATCCCGGTGCTGGCCAACGACAGCGATCCGGATTTCGGGGACACGCTGCGGGTGATCGGCGTGACGCAGCCGGCCATGGGGACCGCGGTCGTCAACGCTGTCGGGCCCGGGCTCGACACCGTGACCTACATCCCGGGCGACGGCCCCGGGGGTCTCGACACGTTCCTGTACTCGGTGGCCGACGGCCGAGGAGGCAGCGCCATCGCCTCGGTGACCGTCGACCGGACATTCATCTTCTACTGCGGTTTCGAGACCGGCGACACCTCGACTTGGTCGTCGCTCCTCGGGCGCTGCGATCCGGAGGGCACGTACACCGTGACCAGCCCTGAGTCGATCCAATACACGTGTTGCCTCGGAATTGTGGATTTCACGATCGACCAGTTCACGCTGACGGCGGGGGGGGCGGAAATCTCGTCTTCGCCGAGCAATCCGGTGCCGCTGCTCGGGGACGGCGCGAGCTGCCCCGGAGGGATCTTCTCCAACACCGGGTCGATCCCAGGCGGCTGCACCGAAACCTACAGCGTCGACGGGACCTTCACGGGACCCAACAGCTGGACCGGAACCTACTCCGTGATCTTCACGGGTGCCGAGTGCAGCTGCTTCGACCTCGATCCCTGCCTCGACCAGAGCTTCAGCGTGACTGCGACGCGTTAGCAATCTGCTGCGCAAGCGATTCGCTGCGCGAACTGCCGAGGAGCCTCGAGGTCCGTGAAGTCGGGGTGCGATGGGATCGGGTGGTGGGCCCGGACGCCGGGGTGAGATGGTGTCCCCGTTGGTGGACGGAGTGTGGCTGATTCAGTGGGTGAGTTGGGTCTGCAGCCGCGTGTCGCGCCCCCCAAAACGCTGTTGAAGTCTTGATTGTGAGCTACTGGCGTGCGGTATCGGGCAGCTGGCATCGCTATTGCTGTGTGGAGGGCGTTGCGCAGCCCGGTGCCAGAGCCGGGCGGGAAGGAGGCTCGTATGAATCGGATAGGGGCCATGATCGCTGTGGTGGTGCTCCTGCTGGGCGTGTCCGCGTGCACCCATCAACGGGCGTACATCAACTACGAGGGCGGCCCGGGTGAGATCCAGATGCGCGCCGGCGGGTGGGATGGCGAGAGGCTCGGTGTGGTGCGCGCGTCCGAAGGCGGACCGATCTGGAAGGACTGCACCGATGTGGCCGAGGCCTCGATCTGGATGCTGATGGAGGCGACCCGCGAGATGGGTGGCAACGCCATTGGCGAGTTCAGATGGGTGCCGCAGCATCCGAAGCACAGCTCGGACGCACCCACGTGCCGGCAGCGATGGGGCTGGTTCCTGGTGTGGCCGGCGTTGGCGTCGCCAGCGTTCCAGAGCGCAGGGGTGGAGGCCGTGGCCTACCTGGTCGAGAACCCGGGGGCCGCGCGGGAGGGACTGTACCTCGTCCCAGACTCGGAGGCCGAACGCCTGCTGCTGGCGCATCGGATCGCATCCGAGACGAGGCCGAGGAAGTAGACAGTCGGGCTGCAATGTCGGGTCAGGGCCCCGAGAGGTGCTCCTTGATCCACGGAATGACGCCGTCCGAGGCCTGGACCTGGGACTCCCAGTCCGCTGGGAGATCCTCGAGGCGGAACTCGTAGCGCATGGTCACGACGCCCTGGAGTGAGTCGAACACCGTGTCACCACCGAAGAACCGCTCGAAGAAGAGTGGGTAGCTGTAGGTGTTCGGGAGCTGCAGGGTTGCCTCCCGCGTCAGCAGCGTGACCGCGGCGCCGGCGAGCGCGGCTTGGTGGAGGAAAACGTTGAGCGTGCCCTCCCGGCACATGTCGGCGACGGCCTGGTCGTTGGCCAATTCGGTGAAGCTGTCCGCCCAGGCGCGGAGGAGCCCTGCTTCGGGCCGCACGACGAAGCTGCCGGCGTTGAAGTAAAACCTGAGCGTCGCACGGTCCGCGAGCGAGACGATCGGAAAAATCCTTTGTTCGGGGACCTCGAGAACCCGGTAGAGCCGGCTCCAGAATGCGTCTGCAGGTTCGTCGTAGGGCGAGCCGATATTCTGGTGGTGCACCGGTGAGAAGCCGAGCGTGACGCCCCGCGTCAGCAGCAATTCGTCCGGCTCGGCCAGGACGATGGTGTTCGGGGCGAGGATGGCGAGCAGGTCGAACTCGTCCTCGGCGTCGGCCTCGGCCCGCGCCGCGGCGAACGGCTTGGCACCGAGGATGTACTGCGAGGCCACGGCGGGAATCTGCACCTCGTCGACGCCGACCGCGAGTTCGGTCAACCGGTCGTGGCACGCGGCGGCCGCGGCGTGCAGATGCTCCGGCAGGTAGATGCGGATGGGAACGTCGCTCAGCCCTCGACCGAAGGTGCGGAGGCTCTCTGCGAGCACCACGGCTCCGGTAAGCTGAGCTTCGTAGTCGACCGGGATGACGACGACCAGCTTTTGCATCCCGACGTCTCTCTGCACGACCGATGGTTCGGCACCGGCGAGGCCGGGCCCCGGGGCCATCAGCAGCGCCGCGACCAGCGCAGCGACAGCGTGCTTCATGGCGTTCCTCCAGCGATCGTATCCAGCGAGGAGAGGATATTCGGAGGCACGACCAGAATTACGGCGGAGGGGTGTCGAGGTTGCCCACGCACATCGCGCAGCCGAGTGCTGCGCGATGTGCACTGGCTCCTCGAGGTGTGCGGAGTCTACGCGCGACGGGATGACACGAACACGTGCTGCTCGGCGGTGGGACTGACGTCGGTGCCTCAGCGACCCGCGGCTTTGGCTCGGTACTCCTCGAGTTGCCGATCGGCAGCGGTCCGTTCAGGTTCGGGGGCGATCGCGACTGCCCGCTGCTGATGCTCGACTGCGAGGCTGAACTCTCCCCGCAACGCATACACCTGCGCGAGCAGGCTTACGGAGTCGTAGTCCGGGAGATCGCGATTCTCGACCGCCCCGGACGCGCAACGAAGGGCGAGGTCGAGGTCGCGCAGTTTGAGCGGCGTATCTTCGTAGTTGTTGACGATGCGGGTCGCGAGGACGTAGAGGGAATAGGGATCGTCGCCCTGTGGACTCGCGAGAAAATCGTGCGCGATCTTGCGCGCGGCGTCGGCGTCTTTCAGCCGAAGAAGGGCGATCTCGTACTGCCACCCACGATAGGCCGAGAACCGGTCTGGATCGACCGCGATCCCTTGTTCGATGAGGTCGATGGCGACCCTGAAGTCGCCGCTCCTCTCGGCTTGGGAAGCCTTGCCGATGAATGCTGCGGCCTGGTGGCGAACCACGTCGGCCGTTCGCGCGGTCGCGATGTCGTAACGTCCACCGATCACGGCTTCGAGGGCGTCATCCAGGCCGTCGCTCGGCTCACCTACCCACGCCAGTCGGCCCTGACGGTCGATGAGGATCGTGTTTGGAAGGCCCGTCGATCGTGTAGGAGGCATGAAGGAATCCGCCGCCGCGTTTTCGTTGTCGATCGCGATCGAATAGCTGAGCTCGGGAAACCGGGCAAGCAGCTCCTCGGGCGGTTGCGAGGTCGGCGTGGGCCAGATCGCGAGTGCGACTATGTGCACGTTTCGACCGGCGAGCTGTTCATGGAGTGTCTGCAGACGTCGCAGTCCCTTGATGCAGGGCGGACACCAGGTGGCCCAGAAGTCGACGAGATAGACATGCCCGGGAGTCCACGATTGGACCGGTTCACCGCGGACCCAGCGAACGTCCGGGATCCGTGGCGCCGGGTCGCCGACGACCAGTGGCGTCACGGTATCCTGTGCCCCGACAACCGTCGAGGCAAGCATGAACAGGGCTATTGCAGCGGTTCGATCGAACATGTGATGCTCTTCACTCCAGGGCACTGGGGCTGCGCAACGTCAGGGGGGCGCCGTCGACGGTGTCAGGGAAGGAGATCCCGCCGAGAGTCGCCAGGGTCGGGGCCACGTCGACGGTTCTTGCGGGAGTGGGCACCACACCCGGCTCGATATCGGCACCGAAGAGCACGATCGGTACCTCGCGGTCGTAGCGGTACGACGAGCCGTGCGCCGAGCCGGCGGTCCAGAGCTGGGTGTTCTCGGTGTACTCCACCACGATTCCCCAGTTGGCGGGGTGGGTAGGACCGACGTTGCCCTGCAGCACGTCCGACGTCCACAGCGGGAACGGCGAGCGCCGTGCAGGAATGTAAGAGTTTCGGTACGCGGTGAGAATCTCGTCGGCTGGGTCGCTCCCGCCAAGCTCGGCCGGGGTCATCGCCCGCGCGACCAGATCGGAGCGCTCGAGCTCTGCTGTAATTGCTGCCGCCAGGTCGTCGGCAGGGCCGTCGTACGTCGCCACGAGCCGATCGACCCGATCCAGCAGCTCCTGAATCTCTCGCTCCGTGATCCTGTGGGCCGGCCGCCCCTGGTCGAGGTCGTACTCCACTACGTTGGGCGCACCGTGGTCGGCACTCAGAACCACGACGTAGTTGCCCTCACCGACGTTCGTGTCCAGGACGTCGAGCAAGCCGCCGATGAGCCGGTCGAGCCGGAGCACGATGTCGAGCTGCTCCTGACTGTGGGGGCCGTAGTCATGTCCTATCCTGTCGGTCGACTTGACGGCGATCGTAAGCAGATCGGTCGAGTCGCGCTGGCCCAGGGCGAGCGCCGATACCGCCTCCTCGGCGAGGGCAAACAGGGCCTGATCGGCGAACGGCGAGTTTGAAAACCAGGCGTAGTACTCGTGAGGGGTTTCCTCCTTCGAGCCATAAGCCTGCTGGGGTCTTTCCGATTCGCTCCAGGTGTCCTCGAAGCTGTGTGGGAAGGTGGTGTGAACCCCGTCCCCCTCGTAGCTGGCGTCGTCAGCGCGCGCCAGGCCTCGGAGTTCCGGCGGCACGGTGGTGTCCCACACGCGATTCGAGTGGAAGGCTGGCATGCGGTCGCGGTTGAAGGACTCGACCCAGTCGGGGTAGGCGGAGCGGAAGTAGGTCGAGGTGACGAAGGTGCCGTCGCGCGCCGACAGCCAGTAAGCGTGGTTGCGGGCCTCGTCCGGCAGGGCGCGGCCGCCGTAGATCAGAGCCAGGGCAGATCCGGTGCTCAGGGCGACTGCGCGCGCGTCGTCATCGGCGGCTCGAACCCAGTCGGCGAGACCGGTGACCAGGAGGTTCTGGGGTGACAGGCCGGGGAGGCCCGGGCGGTCCACGATCCCCTCGTTTTCGTCGCGGGCGACAAACACTCGACGCGCGTTGCCGTCGGTGTCGATCTCGAGCCAGGCGTTCGAGGTGAACCCGTGGTTGCGGGGGAGGGAGCCGGTCGCCAGGGTGGCGTGGCCGGGGTACGACAGCGCCGGCGCGTGGTCGACGAGGGCCCGGGGCCAACGGCGTCCGCCATCCAGTGCACGACGAATTCCCCCTGTGAACGCGTCGTCGTAGCGCTCGAGGTAGTCCGATCGGAACTGGTCGAGGGTGATCAGGATGAGGAGATTTGGCCGGGGTTCCGGTTCCTGGGGCTGGCAGGAGCCAAGCGACACCGCGGCCACGACAGTGAACGAGTAGACGAGCGGCGTTCGGACCATGACGACTCCACTGGGGTCAGGCGTTGTATTCCTACGTTATCGGCGCTGTCGAACAGGTACGGAGAGATGGTCAAGTGGTTCCGACGTGCAATTCGCGCAGCGCACTGGTGCGCGAATTGTAGTGGATCTTCGAGCTGTGTTGTGTCCGTGGGCCATGGGATGACATGACGAGCTACGGTTGAGGGAGCACTGCTCTCCTTTCACGACCCCGGGATCAATTGGCGTAGCCGAGAGCGCGCAGCTGCGCGAGCTCCTCGGGATCGATCTCTGCGCCCGCCTCTTCCGAGCCGACCTTCTGCGCTTCGACCATTTCGTGCCACGACTCGAGCTGGCTGCGGAGGTCGGCCACGACCTGCGGGTGCCGGTCTGCGACATTGACGCGGTTCAGGGGGTCGTTGCGGTGATCGAACAGCTCGATCTCCGGGCGATCGTCACGCACCACGACGTTCCAGATCAGCTTCCAGCCGTCGGCGATCACGGCGAACGAGTCGGCGGTGCCCTCGGTGGCCTCGCCCGGCGGGTTCTTGCGCTCGGTGAACACCGCGCGCCTGCCCCAGCCGGCAGAGGCCGGGTCGTGAGGTTCGGCCAGAAGCGGCAGCAGGCTTTCGCCCTGAGCAGACGGGGGGATCGGGAGCTGCGCCAGCTCGAGCAGGGTCGGCATGAGGTCGATCGACTGGGTCGTCTCCTCGATGATCAGACCCGCGGGCACCCTGCCGGGCCAGGTGACGAACATCGGCACGTTGACGAGCTCACCGTAGGCGGAGTGGCCGTGCCAGTGATTGCCGTGCTCGAGAAACTCCTCGCCGTGGTCGGCGACGAAGGCGATCAGCGTGTCCTGTCGAAGGCCGAGCTCCTGCAATCGCTCCAGCAATCGGGCAATCTCGTAGTCCATCGCGCGGATGGAGCCGTCGTACCAGGCCTTCTCCGCGGTCACGAAGGTGTCGGCATCAACCGAAGCGTCGACGAGCTGGTCCGCGGACGGCAGGTGGTGGAACACCTTCACGACGTCGTCCACCCTTTCCAGGTTCTCTTCGTGGAGCGCGATCGCGTCATGACCGAGCCAACGGCTGTCGTGCGGCGGCATGGGGCGGAACGGGCTGTGCGGGTCAAACACGTGTAGGAAGACGAAAAACGGCTGGTCCTGGTGGTCCTCGAGCCACGGCAGCAGGCGATCGACGTAGGTCCGCGACGTCTTGCTCCGGTAGTCACCCAAGTCGTCGATCGACTCGCGCTCGTGGAGCACCTCCACCCCCTGGTGGAGGTTGCTGTTCTTGCCACTGAAGGTGACCGAAGAGGTGTGGAAGGTGGTGTAGCCGGCCTCGCGAAAGACCTCGGTCAGGGTGGTGACCGACGCGGGGATCTTGTGCGGAATGTCGTAGACGCCGTGGCTCGAGGCGTACAGCGAGGTGAGCAGCGACGACACCGCCACCTTGGTCCAGGAGCCCTGCGAGATGTTGTCGGCGAAGCGGGTGCCGCCGGCCGCGAGGGCGGCGAGGTTCGGCGCCGTCGGTCGGTGGTAGCCCCAGGCATCCAGGTGGTCGCTGCGCAGGGTGTCGGCGACGATCAGGATGACGCCTCGCGGCGGACCGGTCGGACCGAGTTCGGCTCTGACCGCGGTCGGTGCGGTGGAGGCGGGCTCGGCGTGCCGGTGCCGGATGGCCGGCGAACCCCAGAATCCGATGCGCCCCTCCTCCTCGGAGTCCACCGACAGGCTGACCGTCACGGGTCGGCCGGCCAGCTCGTCCAGCTCGACGGCGAACTTCTCCCAACGGTTTGCCTTGGTAACGGTGCGGATCCGTACGACAGGGTCGCAGTCAGGGCTCGTCACCTCGACCCGGAACGTGACCGGGTGGGTCTCTGGGGTGCCGATCGCGAGGTCGAGCCAGGGGCGCTCGCCCAGATCCTGGTGCCAGGCCAGGCGCTCGGGGGCACGGGCAACCAGGGTCTCACGGAAGATCCCGGCGAGTCCGTGCCAGCCCACGCCCGCAGGCACCCGGGCGAGGTGCTCGGTGCGCGGGATCACCCGTAACGATTCGAGCGCGAAATCCGCACCGTCGGCGTCGCCGAACCACAGTGTGAGATAACGAAGGTTGCCGATCGCTTCCATTTTTGACCAGGTCGCATTGGCCTCGGTCAACGTGTAGCTGGTGATGTCCTCGCCGGGCCTCAGGTCGATCATGTAGGACAGTCGGCCGGTATCGTCGATGTCCTGAAGCAGCTCCTCCTCGTCGATCTCCTCGCTGCGAAATGTCTCGACACCGAGTTTGGCACCTTCGCTGATGCGCAGCCTGAGCTCGATGGCCCACAGCCGGTCGTCCGGAAATGCCTGCTCCGGGATCGCCGCCACCAATATGGGCACCTGGCCGACCGTCCCGAGCAACAGGCCGTCCTCCACTCGAAGGTCGCGAATGTCGTGCAGGGCCGACCAACCGACGGTCGCGTCGGATTCGCCTTCCGGCGCCAGCGGCGAGGTGCCGTCAAAGCGCCACTCGAGCCGCGGAAACTCGGGCTGCACCTTAGGGGAATCCGTCACCTCGGCGTGGGCGAAGTCCTGCACCAGCGAAACCGCGGGCGGCGGGTCGGTCGCGGGGGCGCAGCCTACCGTCAGTGCGGCCACGGTCAGGCCCAGCAGGGGTGAGAGAATCGCCAATGTGAACCGGGCCGTTTCACAGCGCCCCTGAATCGTGTGCGGCAACATGATGTCCTCCGTGTAAGGCAACGCCTTATAGAACGCGTGGTCGAGGCCCGGCGATTCCGAACGAGAGAACGTAAGTCGCTTGTATAAAGCCGGTTGTGTCCGCATCACCGATGAGTTGTTGAGATTACATTTCAATTTGCAATCTGCAAATCAAGATCGAGCGCTGACGGATCTCTGCCGAGGTCATGCGCTGCGGGCCTGGCCCCGCTCTCTCTCACGATCACACCTGGGCGGCACGACAGGCCGCATCCACGGCGCGATCGTGTCCGACCTTGCCGCGGCGGATCGAATTCTCGATCCGGGTCCGGATCTCCGGCAGCCAACGATCGCTGGTGACGGATAATGACGGATCCGGAGCTCCTGATGAGGCGTCAGGTCTCGTGCAGCCGTCGGGCCGCCGCGACGGCGCCGTCGAGGAACGCCGCCACGCCAGTAGCAGGATCGGTATGCTCGAGCAGCGCCGATCCGACGAGCACGGCGCCGAGCCAACCGTCGGTGTGCCAGCCTCCTCCGGACGGGAGCGGAGGAAGCTCCGCAGGCTCGGTATTCAGCCCATAGGGGTTCACGTAGAAGTAGGGCTGCGGGTACCACGCGTCGCCGGGCGACATCCCGATGCCTATGGAACGCCCGCGCGACGGGTCACCAGACGGCTCGAGCGAGGCCACGCTGCCAAGGTCGAAGTGGTGCGGCCAGCACCGCACCTCACTCCAACCCGGCTGCGAGGTGGTGAGAGCGTCGAGCGCGGCGTTGCCGTTGGCAAACCACCGTGACAGCTCCACAAAGGCCGCCTCGGGTTCGAGAGTGAACGGGTGACCGGAGGTCACCTGATGGTGCGGCATGTCGTAGTCGCGGAGCCGGATCGGCGAACCGCCGGAGCGATTCGCGACCACACCGTCACACGATGACAGGGCACGATCGAGAGTTTGCCCGGCCAGCGGGAGGCTCGAAACGACTCCGCCCGAGGCATCGAAAACCATCAGCCCGAGGCCCTCCAGGCGAAGGCCCGCAGCGAGGCCATCAGGACGTTGTCTGCCCAGAAGCACACCAAGATCGTCGCGCCAGCCGAGGTTCGACTGACTGTCGTCGGCGAGGCGTTCCAGTTCGGCGTCCGCGAAAGCCGCGACGATTTGAACCGCCCAGTGCAGCTGCGATCGAGCGTCGACCAGTTGCCGCGGGTCGGTCGATCCCAGGTTTCGCCACGCTGTTGTTGAGCTGATTTTCATCCGTGCTCCCTTTTCCGTGTTGCGGGTATCGCGAGCCGAGAGTGATTTTGCTCGACGGCACAACACGTTACACTCCTCGGGTCATGACCCTCATGCTCGATAGGGTCTGCAAATCCTACGACGGAGGCGTCACCTTCGCCGTGGACGATGTGTCCATCGCTGCCGAGAGCGGCGAGTTGATGGTGCTCCTGGGCGAGTCTGGCTCCGGCAAGACGACGACCCTGAAGACGATCAACCGACTCATCGAGCCGACCTCGGGCCGGGTCCTGATCGACGGCGTTGACGCCGCCGGCGTCGAACCGGTCACTCTGCGACGGTCGATCGGATATGTCTTCCAGGACATCGGACTGTTCCCACACATGACGGTGGCGGACAATGTCGGCATCACCCCGCGACTGTTGGGGTGGGACGCGGACCGCCGGCAGCGGAGAGTGCGCGAGCTGCTCGCCCTGGTCCACCTGGATCCTGAAACCTACGCCTCGCGAACGCCCCCGGAGCTGTCCGGAGGTGAACGTCAGCGGGTGGGTTTCGCGAGGGCTCTCGCCGCAGGCCCACGCCTGCTGCTTCTCGACGAGCCGTTCGGCGCCCTGGATCCCGTGACGCGAGACGGCTTGCGCGATGACTTTCGCGCGATCCAGCGCCAGCTGGGTCTCACCGCAGTCATGGTGACCCATGACATGACCGAAGCGCTGCTGCTCGGCGACCGCATCGTCGTCATGCGGCAGGGGCGGGTTCTCCGTGACGCTCCTCCGAGCGAGATTCTGCGAGATCCGGGCGATCCCTACGTCGACCGATTGATGACATCGCCGCGTCGCAACGCAGAGCGGCTGCGGATCATGGCATCGGACGCCTCTTCGTCCGAGGCAGCGCCATGAGCGCCAATCTCGGCGCCCGCCTCGCCGAGCTTCCGGACCTGCTGGCCGGCCACCTGCTGCTGACGGTCACGGCGCTGGCCATCGGCATCACGATCAGCATTCCACTGGGGATCGCGGCCAGCCGGTCACGACGGCTGCGTGGGCCGGCGCTGACCGCGGCGAGCCTGATTCAGACCGTGCCGAGCATGGCGCTGCTGGCGCTGATGGTGCCGCTCCTGGGCGGAATGATTGGTTTCATCCCCGCATTCGTAGCGCTGACGCTGTACAGCATGCTGCCGGTCCTGCGGAACACCGTCACCGGCATTCTCGAGATCGATCCCGCGATGACCGAGGCCGCCCGTGGGGTCGGGATGACGGATATCCAGTCGCTCTCTTATGTGGAGCTGCCGCTCGCCGCGCCGTTCATCATCGCCGGCGTCCGTACGGCCACGGTGTGGGTCGTGGGCATGGCAACGCTCTCGACGCCGGTCGGCGCGCCGAGCCTGGGGAACTACATCTTCTTCGGTCTTCAGACCCGCAACTGGGTGGCCGTGGTCTTCGGCTGCGTGGTGGCGGCGCTGCTGGCGATCGCACTCGACGCGCTCATCCGGCTGCTGGAGACTGCCGCGCGCCGGCGCAGCCCGCTACGGGGGGCCGTCGCCGGAGGCGGACTGGCACTGCTGCTGGCATTCGGGATGTGGCCGATAGCGGGAGGTGAACGGGCACGAACGGTGGCGACGTCATCTCGCCACGAGGTGGCCGTGGAGATGGATGGAGGCCGCCGACCGCTGGCGGGCCGATCGTTGACGGTCGGCTCGAAGGGCTTCACCGAGCAGTACGTCCTGGCCGACCTCCTGGGTCTCCGGCTGGAGTGGGCCGGCGCCCATGTCGACCGCCGGCCGAACATGGGCTCGACGATTCTTTTCGATGCCCTTCGCAGCGGTTCGGTCGATGTCTCGATCGACTACACCGGCACGGTCTGGACCACGGTCATGGGCCGGTCCGAGCCTCTCGAGCGGACCGCGATGTTCATCGAGGTCGCGGCTTACTTGCGTGCCGAGCACGGGGTGTTGACCCTCGGCCAGCTGGGCTTCGAAAACGCCTACGCCCTCGCCATGGATCGCGGCCGCGCCGCTGCCCTGCGCGTGCGCAGCATTGCCGACCTCGCGCGGGTGGACGAGGGGCTGACGATTGCCAGCGACCCGGAGTTCTTCGGCCGGCCGGAGTGGGTTCGGGTGCGCGCGGCATACGGGCTCGACGCCGTACACACCCGTGGGATGGACTCCACCTTCATGTACGGTGCGGTGCGCGACGGGGAGGTCGACATCATCACGGCCTACACCACCGACGGACGCATCGCCGCGTTCGATCTCGTGGTGCTCGAGGATCCGTATCAGGCGCTGCCTCCCTACGACGCGATCCTGTTGCTTTCCCCGGATGCCGGTGCCGAGCCCGAAGTGGTCGCCACTCTGAGACCGCTCGTCAACGCGATCTCCGCGGACATGATGCGCACCGCCAACCTGATGGTCGATCTCGACGGCGTCGAGGTGGCCGAGGCCGCGGCCTGGCTTGTGGACCGGATCTCGCAACCCGGCAGGTGAAGCCGGAGATCGGCTGTGGTTTTCCAAGTGCTCGCGGGAAGGCCACGGGCACCAGCCCGCGTGTCTCAACAGCTACCTGCTGCGGGCGCCGATGCGTCCCACCCAGCGGCGTTTTCTCGCCTCGAGCTGCTCGACGTACGTGGGGTACGATTCCGCGTCCCTCGGGTCGAAAAAACAACTGGGCGCGGCATCTCGGTACCCTCGCGACGAAATCCGGTGAGATGTGCGGGCTAGTCGTCGAACGGCGAGAACTGCCACACGTCGTTGTCCACGTTCAGGAAGTTCGTCGGATCAGCAAAGTCGAAGGTCTCGCGGTCGCCACCGAACGTGAAGATCGAGGGTCGCAGCCCGCGTCGACCGCCCCGGACCGCCAGCACGTCGAAGTCGTATTTGATGTCGCCCTGTGAGTCGGCGTTCCAGGGCGAGTCGCTCACCTGCTTCCAGTTCGCACCGTCCTTGCTCACCCACACATCCATCGGGTTTTCGAGCAGCCCGAACCCGCCGAACAGGATGATGTGGTTCAACAGGACCGCCGCCTGGTGACCCGGACGTGGGGACCAGTCGGCGTCGTCCGTGACCAGCTCCCAGTTCGCGCCGTCCCGCGAACGCCACACGTCATTAAAGTAGGGCGGGTCGCAGAACGGCAGCGGGTCGCAGATGAAGCCTTCTTCACCTCCGAGGAGGTACATGTAGCCGTTCTTGACCACGACCACTGCCCCGGCGCGAGGCGCCCACGGTGCATCGTCCGTCACCAACTCCCAGCTGGACCCGTCCCGCGACTTCCACACGTCGTTGAAGTAGAGGCGTGCCGGTCCCCCAGGCCCGCCGATCGAACTGTCATCGTTTTGTGAACCACCCATGACGAAGAGCTCTCCACCAAACACCACGCTGCTGAGCCCTGCCCGCGGCTCCCAGCCGGCGTCCGACGTCATCTGCGTCCAGTGCACGCCGTCGTTGCTCCGCCACACATCATTGAAGAAGTCCGAGCAGACCGGGACGCCGGGTGGACACTCCACAGGTCCCGCCCTGAAATTCTGACCGCCGAGGACGTACATCGACGAGCCTCTCGTGACTGTCTGAAAGTAGGCTCGAGCTGGCCAGTGTCCCGGGGTGTTGGTGTCCAGAATCTTCACCCAGGTCGCGCCGCGATCCTCGCTCGTCCAGACGTCCCCCCAGATGACGCTGTCTCCGATGATCGGTGGAACACTGGGCGGGTTGGGGGTTCGCCCTCCCATGAGATAGAACCGATTGTGCAGCTCGACGACCTGGAGTCCTGCTCGAGGTGTCCAGCTCCCGTCGAACCTGTCGCTCTCCTTGATAAGGGACCACTGATACGACTCGAAATCCGGGCCGCTCTTGCCGTTGCCTGCCTCGGTCGATGACGCCGTAGCAAGGGTCAGCACCGCAACTGTCAACACACTCCACGTCGCTCCGAACCTCATGAAATGACCTCCAATACAAACGTACGACGGACAACACACGGACTGCTCAGTGCCATTCCCCGTCCCGTGGAGCCAATTCTCAGGAGGCGCCTCGGAGATGCCGGGGACTAAGAGCAACGCTGTTGGATGTTTTTCGAGGCGGAAGCCGATTTCAGTTCGGCGCAGCCAAGGAGGCCGTCATGACCAGACCAAACGCCATCCAACCCGGGCAGGGGCAAGAGTCGGTGTGGGATTATCCGCGTCCGCCGCACCTCGAGCCGACCAGTCGCCGGGTCGTGGTGCGGTTCGCAGGGATCACCATCGCCGATTCACGGCGGGCCCACCGGGTGCTCGAGACGAGTCATCCTCCGACCTACTACATACCGTGGGACGACGTTCGGATGGATCTGCTCACGAGCGGCTGTAGGACCTCGTGGTGTGAGTGGAAGGGTCGTGCCGAGTACCTCACTGTCCGGGTCGGTGATCGTACGGCGGAGGACGCAGCCTGGAGATATCCGGAACCTCGAAGCGACTTTGCTCCGATCGCGGGCCACATCGCCTTCTACTGTGCCGCCATGGATCGTTGCACGGTGGACGGAGAGGTGGCGCGGCCGCAGCCCGGAGGGTTCTACGGCGGCTGGGTGACTGACGATGTGGTCGGCCCGTTCAAGGGTGGACCCGGCACCTCTGGCTGGTAATGGTCCCCGTGCGGGGTCTCCGCGAGACGATCACGTCCCGCGGATTGCCGAGGTGTGAGCAGGTAGTGGGAAACCCACCACTCCCGGCCCTTGCGGTAGCGGAAAAGCTCCGAGCACGCCATGAAGAACATTCGCCAGCGGGTGAACCAACGCTCCGCATCGTCGCCGTATACGGATCGGAATACCGGCATCAGAGAACCACGCCGGGCGTCCATCCGATCGAGCCACGCCTCGAGGGTGCGGCTGTAGTGGACGCCGTTCACCTGCCAGTGGCGGGTGACTTCGAGGTGGTTCGGGAAGCGGTAGGGGAGGTCGTCGGAGGGCATGATGCCGCCGGTGAAGAAGTACCGCGCCATCCAGTCTCCGGTGGAGCGATCCTCGTATCGGTAGGCGACGTCGCGGTGGCAGAACACGTGCAGCAGGAAGGCGCCGTCGGGTCGCAACCACGACGCCACCCGCTCGAAGAGAACCTGCCAGTTCCTCATGTGCTCGAACATCTCGACCGACACGATCCGGTCGAACCGGCGATCCGTGGTGAAGGTGTTCATGTCGCAGGTCACGACCTCGACGTTCGACAATCCGTCGGCGGTGCACCGAGATCTGATGAACTCCGCCTGCGATCGCGAGTTGGAAACGGCGAACACGGAACCCTCGGGGAACCTGCGGGCGATCCGCAACGAGAGCGACCCCCATCCGCATCCAAGGTCGAGCACGTCCATGCCGTCCTCGATCCCGGCTCGCTCGCACGTCACGTCGAGCATCGCCCGTTCGGCCCGCCCGAGATCGTCGACGCCGTCAGGCCAGAGACACGAAGAGTACTTGAGGTCGGGCCCGAGCACTGTCTCGAAGAAGCGCGCGGGGAGCTCGTAGTGCTGCTCGTTGGCGCTGCCGGTGGCGACCGCGATCGGGCTCGAACGCATCTCCTCGAGAAACGCATCCATAGCCCCGGAGCGGCGCTCCGCGTCGCCGGCGCGCTGGTCGCGAAGCCGCTGCTCGAGCAGCCGGCGGATCCCGTACCGAACCACCGTGTCCGGCAGCATCCTTCGTTCCGCCAGCTCGAGTGCCCATCTCATCGTGCCGAATCCGTCGGCGTGGCCACGCGACGCCCAACCGTAGCCATCCGTTCGCCGGACCGCGCCAGTACGAGCTGCAGGGTGCCCAGCTTGCGCTCGGTAAACGCCGCCTCGCAAGTGGCGAGGTAGAAGTCCCAGGTCCTGATGAAGCGATCGTCGAACCCGAGGCCGCGGACATCGTCGATTCGACGCCAGAAGCGTGCCCGCCAGCGCCTCAGCGTCGTGGCGTAGTGGGTCCCGATGTCCTCGAGGTGCTCGACAATAAAATCCGTCCGGCGCGCGATCGATCCCTGCATCGCCCCCAGCGACGGCAGATGCCCGCCCGGGAAAATGTACTTGCGAATCCAGTCCATTCCCCTGCGGTAGCGGTCGTACTCCCGGTCCGGAATGGTGATCACCTGGACCACCAGGCGACCGTTCGGTCGCAGTAGCCTGTCGCAGGCGGCGAAATAACCGTCGAGGTACCGGTGGCCGACCGCCTCGAGCATCTCGATGGAAATGATGGCGTCGAAATGCCCCTGCATGTCGCGGTAATCGGACTGGAGGACCTCGACCCGATCCTCGATCCCGAGGCGGCGCATTCGATCGCGCGCGTACCGGGCCTGTTCGGAGGACAGGGTGATCCCGGTGACGCGGCACCCGAACTCGCCGGCGGCGTACTCGGCGAAGCCGCCCCAGCCGCAGCCGATCTCGAGCACGTGGTCGCCGCGACGGAGACCCGCCTTGGCGGCGATCATCCGGTACTTCAGGCGCTGGGCGTGCACCAGGCTCTCGTCGTGATGGTGGAATACTGCCGACGAGTAGGTCATCGAGCGATCGAGAAAGAGGCTGTAGAACTCGTTCGACAGGTCGTAGTGGGCGTGAATGTTGCGTCGCGCCTGGCTGCGCGTGTTCGACCGGGTGAGGTGCAGCAGCCGGTCACGGAGCCTGCCGAGTGCGCCCAGCACCGGCGAAGGCGACAGCTCCGATTCGTTGGCGATGAACAGCCGTACAACGGCAACCGGGTCTGGCGAACTCCAGTCGCCGTCGACGTAAGCCTCTCCGCCGCCGATGTCGCCGCCGCGCAGCAGGCGGCCGAAGAACCGCCAGTCGTGCACTGCGACTTCGGCCTCCGGTGAGGCGTCTGGAACCCCGAAGTTGAGGATGGCTCCGTCCGGCAGACGTACCGCGAGTCGCCCGGTACGGAGCCCATCGAGTCGGCGCAGCACGATGCGCGCGGCCACCGTCAGTTGGGGTGCGTGATCGCGCCGCACCAGCTCTGCCGCGGGTATCGCGGGAGGCAACTCAGGCCCTGCGGCGTGGGTCGCGATGTCGTGTCTCGTCGCCGGACTGTCCATGTCGGGTTCTCCATGCGCCGGGGGGTGGTTCCGGCTTGGTGAAAAAAGGCGCCCGCTTCAACCAGAGGAGCAGGGCCTGGTAGTGGATGAGACCGAGGGTTTGCAGACCGGTGCGCGGCTGACGAGCCAGGATGCGCACCAGGGTGCCGGAGCTGAGCGGGCGTCGCTCCGCGCTCAGTGTCGCGTCGAACGCCCTGTTGCCGTCGCGCACGACGTCGATGTGGACGGTGAGCCTGGCGCCCGGGGGAGTGACGCGAAAGCGGTACTGACCGGTGGTCGGCTGGAATGGCGAGACGTGGAAGACCTTGTCATGCTCGGATTGGACCACAGCGTTGGCAGTTTCAGCTTCGAGGAGGTAGCAGTAGGTCTCGCCGAAGGTGTTGTTGACCTCTGCCACCACCTGCCGCAGCATCTGGTCGGGGTCGTGGCAGTAGAAGAACGAGACCGGGTTGAACACGTGACCGGCCAGCCGCAGATGGGTCAGCAGGAAGATCGCGCCCCCGGGAGGCTCCACACCCTTGCTGATCAACCATCGCTCGAGCTTGCTTCGAACGTCTTCGCGGTCCGGCCCCATGTGGTCGCGGTCATCGAAGCTGATCAGGTTGGGCCGATTGTGGGACAGCAGCGGGATCCGACGGGTCACCTCCGGCAGCTCGTCGAGGTCGAGGAGGGCGTACCAGACGCGGTGGCTGAACTCACGCTCGGGGTGTGACATCCGCCGGTGGCGGATGCGGCCGACGTAGAGCGCGGAGGACGGCATCAGAATGTCACCCCGAGGTCGTCGGCCAGGGCAATGGCCGAGACGAGGCCGTCCTCGTGAAAGCCGTTGCGGAAGTAGGCACCGCAGAAATGCGTGCGGTTCTTGCCGTTGAGGCGGTGCAGGTCGGGCTGCGTGGCCACGGACTCGCGCGTGTACGTCGGATGGCTGTAACTCATTCGTCGAATGACCGTGTCGGGAGCCGGCTTGCGTGGTGGGTTCAGGGTGACCAGGTACTGCTCGTCGTCGGGCAGGCGCTGCAGGCGATTGAGATGGTAGGTGACTGACACGTGGTCCTGGGGCCTTCGGCCGTCCGGCAGCAGACAGTTCCAGGAGGCCCAGACCGCCCTTCTGCGTGGCAGCAGTGACGTGTCGGTGTGAAGCCAGGTGTCGTTGCGGGAGTACTGCCACGGACCGAGCAATTCACGCTCGAGCAACGACGGTTCGTGGAGCATGGCGAGCGCCTGATCGGCGTGTGCGGCGATCACCACGTGATCAAACCGATGGGCGGCACCGCTCTCCGTGTGGAGCACGACGTCGTCACCACGGACTATCGTACGAACCCCGTCTCCGAGCTGGATCCTGTCCTCGAATCCCCGAACCATCGCTCGCACGTAGGTGTGGCTGCCGCCGACCACTGTCCGCCACTCCGGCTGTCCCGCGACCTGCAGCAGGCCGTGGTTATCGAGAAATCCGAGCAACGTGTCGCGGGGGAATTCGGCGGCGCTCCTGGTGCCGGACGACCAAATCGCCGCTGTCATTGGCAGGAGGTAGAAGCGCGCGAAAGCTTCGCCGAACGATCCCTCGCGCAAAAAGTCTCCGACCGTTGCGGATGGGTTGCCCTGGCCAGCGAGCAGCTTCCGGCCCACGCGTCCGAAACGGACGATGTCGAAGAGCATTCTGAGAAACGTCGGCGACACGATCAGCGAGGGACGCGCGAAGAGCCCACCCAGACTGTGCACGGCGTACTCGAGATCCGGGTCGGCGCAGCTGACCGCAAAGGACATTTCGCTGGGCTGGGTCGCCACCTCGAGCTCCGCGAAGACGCGCGTGAGGTTGGGGTAGGTCTTCTCGTTGTAGACGATGAACCCTGTGTCGAGCGGCAGCGCGCGGCCGGCGGCATCGAGCACCACCGTGTGGGTATGCCCTCCGAGGCGATCACTCATCTCGAACAGGCGGACTTCATGGCGGCGCGCCAGCAGCCATGCCGCGGCGAGCCCGGAGATGCCGCTGCCGACGATCGCGACTCTCATGGCGTCGTTTCCAACTCATCACCTTCAGAATGCGGTCCGATGCCACTCGGTCCGGGGTGCCTGTACATCATACACAGCAGGGGCAACGGCATCGAGCCGCGAAAACTTTCAGGCCGTTGTGTTGGAGACAAGCAGCCGACCCATCGACCGAACGCCGCCGAACAGGCCGAGCCCCTGTCCTCGATTGGGCCGCTGTGGCCAGGTGTCGAAATCAGTCGGTGCTTCCTCCTGGAAGTGACGGAGGAGGTCGTTCTCAGATCTCGGTACGGCAGAAGCAGGACACCCGTGGGTTGATGTCGGAGCGCGCCCACGCCGTGCGCACCAGCTCGTCGGTGGCCTCGGCCTCCTCGACCCGGCCCTGCTCGAGCAACAGGGCGCCGAGCGAGTGACGCACCGGCTGCATCCAGCCGCGCGGCTCGTCGTAGCGCAGCCCGTCGTCGCGCCTTACCGCCTCCCGCAGCAACTCGAACGCACGCTCGTAATTGCCGCGGCGGTACTCCAGCTCGCCCTCGGCCATGGGTCGGGCCACCTCGAGCACCACCCGAGCGGTGCTGTTGCCTATGTAGTAGCTCTCCGGCACCTCTGAGATGGCCTTCTCGAGCGCGGCGAACTCCTGCTGTGACTCCTCGACCCGTCCCAGGGACGACAGCGCCACGGACCGTCCGTAGTGCCACGTCGCGGTCGACACCGGCAGGTCCGACGGCGGCGCCGGCTCCTCGAGCAGTTCGTGCCACATGCCGAACCGCACCATGACGTGGATCGGTGCGACCAGGAAGCCGTCCAGAAACTCTGGAAGCTCCCGCACCAGTTCGAGGGGAACCTCGTCGATCATCTCGCGGGCGGTTCGCAACGCGACCTCGCGCTGGGCCTCGAACATCGCCGCGTAGGCGAGGAAGTGGTAGTTGTGGGCCCGATACAGGGTGTAGAAGCCGTGTCGGCCGACGCGCTCCACGTAGCCGAGATCGGCCACGATCGCGCGCTGGACGGCCTCGTGCGCTGCAAGCGAGGTAGCCTCGTCCATGGCCGGGTTGTTGATGTTCGGCCCGAGTGCGAGTGCCACGCCCCACGGAGCCATGGCGCACTCCGGGTCGAGCAGGGAGACCTGCTCGAATGATCGGATCGCCTCCTCGTGGTTGAAGCCGAAGTACAGGGTCAGGCCCTGGTCGAAGTACGGCTGCGCGTTGATGGAACGGGTGGAGACCTCGCGCTGGTAGTCACCCAGGTTGTCGAACATTACCGCCGAAGGCTGAACTCCAGACGGTCGGCAACGGATCGAAAACGCCAAAGAAAGAACTGCGGCCAAAACCGACCTGTGCATCGACGGCCCACCTCTCTCCTCGGCACACCCGCCCTGATCCCTGGTGCCGTGCCAGACTCGGACCCCCGGTTCGGTGATCGCGTGTCGGCCTCGGTCTGCGGTGTGCTGTCGATTTAGGAGAACAGGTCTCAACGAGGGTCTGTTTTCAGTGCAATTCCCGCAGCGTAGCGCCGCGGGAATTGCAGTGGATCCCGAATGGGAGTGAGTGATTGAGGCCATGGTTTCACGTTGAGATCCTCGTCGTGGGCCGGTAGCGGGAGTTGAGCGCACCGCCATTGCCGATGGTCTGGTAGGATGTCGCCGGTGTCAGAACGGGCACCGTTTCGAGAGGACGAGGAGGTTACAGATGAGACTCATGATACTTGGGCTCATGTGCACGTGTGTGAGCGTGCTCGGTGTTGCCGGTGAGGGGATGTGGCTGCCCGAGCAGCTGCCGAGGATCGGCGATGCCCTGAGGCAGGCCGGTCTGGAGACTCCGCCCGAGAACTTCGCCGACCTCACGGGCCACCCGATGGGCGCGATCGTGTCGCTCGGAGGATGCTCGGCATCGTTCGTCTCGCCCGAGGGTCTGGTGGCGACCAATCACCACTGTGCCTACGGCACGATTCAATTCAACTCGACGGCCGAGCGGAACCTCCTGAAGGAGGGCTTTCTTGCCGCGACGCGAGGGGACGAGCTGCCGGCGTCTCCGGGGTCGCGGGTGTACGTCACCGTCGCGGTGAAGGACGTCACCGATCGCGTGTTGGCGGGAATCCCCGACGACGCCGATGGTCCGACCCGGTACGCCGCCATCGAGCAGACCGAGAAGCAGCTCATCGCCGAGTGCGAGGAAACCGAGGGCCACCGGTGCAAGGTCGCCGCGTTCCACGGCGGGCTCATGTTCCGCCTCTACTCTCAGCTCGAGATCCGGGATGTGCGGTTGGTGTACGCGCCACCGTCGTCGATCGGTAAGTACGGCGGCGATGTCGACAATTGGGAGTGGCCGCGTCACACCGGCGACTTCGCCCTGTACCGGGCGTGGGCGGGCGCAGACGGCCAGCCTGCCGATCCGGCCCCCGACAACGTCCCTTACCGGCCCGAGCACTGGCTCAGGATCGGCGTCGACGGGGTCGAAGAGGGCGACTTCGTGATGGTCGTCGGCTACCCGGGCAGGACCAATCGCTACCGGCTGGCATCCGAGGTGGCCGAGGCCATCGAGTGGACGTACCCCGAGCGGGTCGCACGGCGCACGGAGAGTCTCGAGATCATCGATCGTGAGACCGAGGGTCGACCCGAGGCCGACATCGCCTACGCGGCCACCGTGTCCTACCTGAACAACAGCCTCAAGAACGCGCAGGGAATGCTCGCCGGCTTCGCGTACTCCGAGTCGGTGGATCGGAAACAAACGATCGAGGCGGAGCTCGCGCAGTGGATCGCGGCCGAGCCCGAACGACAGGCACGCTGGGGCGACGCCCTCACCGATCTCCAGGCCGTGCTCGACGAGAAGAGCGTGCACCGCGCGCGTGATCAGGAGCTCTCCTCGCTGAAGTACAACCAGCTCGTGTCGGTGGCGAATCGGAGCTACCGACTGGCCCGTCAGCGGGAGCTGCCGGACGCCGAGCGCAAGCCCGGCTACCAGGAACGCGACATGGCCCGGATCCGCGCCCGCGTCGCGCGCATGGCGCGCAGCTTCGATGCCCAGGTGGACCAGGCGCGGCTGCAACGCACGCTCGAACACTACGCCGCGCTGCCCGACGCCGAGCGGCTCGCGGTGATGGATGATTGGTTCGGTTTCGACGGCGCCGCGGATCCCGCGACCGCAATCGGGGCGAGGCTCGACGGCATGTACGGCGCTACGTCCCTGGTGGACGCCGACCAGCGGATGGCGTTGTTGGAGGCCGATCGCGCGGCCCTCGAGGCGAGCGAGGATCCGTTCGTGCAGTTCGCCGTCGCCATGTACGATACGAATCTGGCGCTCGAGGCTGAGGCTGAAGCGCTCAAGGGAAAGCTGCTGGAGGCGCGGCCGCCCTTCATGGAGGCGCACCTCGCGTTCCAGCAAGCCCGTGGCGAGGAGATCTACCCGGACGCCAACGGCACCCTGCGGGTCACGTTCGGCACCGTCCAGGGCTACGTACCGCGCGACGCCGTCGTGTACCAGCCCTTCACGACCGCCGGAGGGGCCGCCGCAAAGGCAACCGACAAAGAGCCCTTCGACGCTCCGGAAGAGCTTCTCAAGGCAGTTGCGGTACACGACTACGGCCCGTACGAGTCCGAGTCGATCGGCTCTCTGCCGGTCAACTTCCTGTCCGGTGTGGACACCACGGGAGGCAACTCGGGTTCGGCGACTCTTGACGCCGAGGGCCGCCTGGTGGGACTGCTGTTCGACGGCAACTGGGAGAGCATGATCTCGGACTGGGACTTCCTGCCGGAGGTGACGCGATCGATTCACGTCGACGTGCGATACATGCTGTGGGTGCTGGATCGCATCGATCACGGCTGGCACCTGCTGGAGGAGATGGGAGTCGATCCGACCTTCCGTTAGCAATTCTCGCGGCGCGGCGCCGCGAGAATTGCTGTAGATACCGGATGGGCGTGTGTGCGGGGCGTGATGGGATGACAGCGTACGAGGGACGAGATCAACAGAGTTGCCTCGCCTCGGTGAAACCGAGCGAACTCGGCGGATGCCCGTCAGACGTTGATGAAGGCCATCGAGGCCTCCGGGTAGCGGTCGCCCGCTGCCATGTCTCTCGGGATCACCTCGTCGATCGTCGACAGCTCGTCGGACGTGAGCGCGATGTCGGTCGCGTCCGCGTTCTCGGCCAGCCGGGCGCGGCTGCGGGTGCCCGGGATCGGCACCACGTCACCGCCCTGGGCAAGCACCCAGGCCAGGGCGAGCTGGGCAGGAGTGCAGCCCTTGTCCCCGGCCAGTGCCTCGACCTGCTCCACGAGCTCGATGTCCCGGCTCCACAACGACCACTCCGACTGCAGGACCGCGATCGGATGGACCTCGACGGCACGTCGCAGGGTCGGCGAAGAGGCTTCGGACAGCCCCAGGTATCGCACCTTGCCCGCCTAAACGAGATCGGCTATGGCGCCGACGGTGTCCTCGATCGGCACCTGGAGGTCGACGCAGTGCTGGTAGTAGAGGTCGACGTGGTCGACTCCGAGCCGCTGGAGGCTGTCGTCGCACGCGGCCTTGAGATACTCGGGTCGTCCGCTCACCCCGGTGACACTGCCGTCCGCGCGGCGCTGAATCGAGAACTTGGTGGCCGGCACGACTTCATCGCGCCGGTCGCTCAGGGCGCGTCCCAGGAGCCTCTCGTTGTGGCCCGTACCGTACGTGTCGGCGGTGTCCCGGAAGGTCACGCCGAGGTCTAAGGCGTGGTGGAGAACGTCGAGGCTGGCGGCCTCCTTGCTGGGGCCGTAGGACTTGGACATGCCCATGCAGCCGAGGCCCAGGGCGAAACCAGCCAGACCGCTCGGACCGAGATCGCGTGTGATCATGAGCACATCCTCGAACAGCAACACGGCCGGAGATGGGGGCCTTCTCGGTTCGTGACTGCAGGACTGATGGCGGAGGGGGCACTCGAATCTCGGCCGAGGTAGACTCGTTGCCATGAACGACGCCTACTACCCGCTGACGGTCGACGGAGTGACCCTCCGGGCGCGGGTCGTGCGCAAGCGCGTGCGCAACGTGAACGTGCGGCTGGTGGGTGACGAGCTGCGGGTCAGCGCGCCGCATTACGTCCCCCGTGCCGAACTCGAGGAGATCGTCGCCGGGCTCGCCCGCCGTCTGGTGCGGCGGGCCAGGGCCGAGGTCGTCAACTCCGACGAGGCCGCGCTGGCCGCGCTGCGTCGGGTCGCGGATCGCTTTCCCGAGCCGCCTCCCGTGACCGAGGTTCGCTTCGTCACCAACCAGCGTGCGCGCTGGGGAAGCTACAGCGAGCGGACCGGCGTCGTCCGCCTCAACGCCTCCCTGTGTCAGCTTCCGCGCTGGGTGCTGGAGGCGGTAGTCGCGCACGAGCTCGCTCACTCGTTCTACCCGGACCACTCGCGCAGGTTCTGGGAGCTGCTGCGCCAGGTGTGCCCGAACACCGACCGGGCGCAGGCCTTCCTCGAGGGAGTCAGCTGGATCGCCGGTCGCTGGGACGAGCTTCCGCCCGTCGAACGCGCGCTGCTGTCGGCGGGCGTCGAGCGCGATTACTCGTAGGAGATCAGCTCGACATCGAAGACCAACATGCCCTGCGGCGCGCCGGACGCTCCCTTGTAGGCGAGCTCTTCCGGAATCCACATGCGGCGCTTCTCGCCGACTACCATGAGCTGTACACCCTCGGTCCAGCCTGGAATCACCCGGTTCAGGGGAAAGCTGGCCGGCTGTCCCCGGATGACCGAGGAGTCGAACATCTTGCCATCGGTGGTCCAGCCGGAGTAGTGAACGGTGACCGTAGACTTCGCGCTTGGGTGCTGGCTCCCGGTGCCTGGTTGCAGGACCTTCGAAGCGAGGCCGCTGGCTGTCTTCTCGGCGTCGGCCGGCGGCCCTGCGACGTCCTCGGGAACCGGCGGCGGCTCGGGAGGCTCGGGCATGTCATCGATCCCCAGAAGCTCGACGTCGAAGACCAACATGCCGGCAGGCCGGCCGGGGCGGTTGTTGTAGGCCAGCTCCACGGGAATCCAAAGCCGGCGCTTCTCGCCGACCACCATCAACTGGAGCCCCTCGGTCCATCCCGGAATCACCCGGTTGAGGGGAAAGCTGGCCGGCTGCCCCCGGATCACCGAGGAGTCGAACATCTTGCCGTCGGTGGTCCAGCCGGAGTAGTGGACGGTGACCTTGTCCCAGGCGTCGGGATGTTTCTCGTCGGTGCCGGCCGCCAGGACCGTGGTGCACAGGCCGGAGTCGGTGCACTCCGCGTCGTCGGGCGGGGCCGCGACGTCCGGCGGCGTGGCGATCTCCTGGGCAGCGCCGGTTATGGCGCAGAGAACGGCGAACACGATGGTGAGTGTGGTGATCTTCATGGTGCGTACGCTAACCCGGACACTTCGACAACACAAGCCGCACCTCGCGACGGCATCCGTTGAACCTGGATATCACCGGCTCACCACGATTGGCGCACCGCCTGCTCGGCGACCCATGCATTGCTCGATGTAGGCCAGTCGTGCTGCCGGCTCCACAGGTCGAGCTGATGCAGAACGTCGTGGAAGGCCTTTCGCGCCTGCTCTGGCCATTCGGTGCGATCTTGGGGAAGCAGGGCGGTGGGCCGCGGCGAGCCGGACGTGCGCGCCGTACACAGTTGATGTTCCATGGGTCCCCTCCCGTTCGCTTCACCGTCGGGTCGCGATGTCTCGACCCTGGGAGACAACGATAGCATAAATAAAGTGTAAATACAACTGAATACCTTCCCAACGCAATTCCACGCCACGTTGCCGGCGTCGCCAGGGTCACGATCAGCGGCCGAGGTAGGGCCGTGGATCGATCGGCGTGCCGTCTCGGAGTATTTCGTAGTGGAGGTGGGCACCGCTCGCGTTTCCGCTGCTTCCGACGGTGCCGACCACGTCACCTCGGGTCAGTTTTTTCCCTCGCTCGACCTTGATCCGCTTGAGGTGGGCGTAGCGGGTCTGCCAGCCGTCGCCGTGGTCGACCAGCACCGTGCGGCCGTACTTGCCGGCACGTTCGGCAAGAACCACCTTCCCGTCCGCGGTGGTTTTGACCGGGGTACCGGCGGGCGCGGAAACGTCGATTCCCTGGTGACGGGAGCGGTCGCGTGGGGCTCCGAAGTCGGAGGTGATGACTACCCTGGCACCGGTCACCGGCCAACCGGACGGAACTCTGTCGCTCCTTTCGGCACGACGCGCCGATGCGCATCCCTGGATCCCCGCGGCCAGCAGGGCCACGACGACTGCGGCAGACCGGAACCTCGTGCGACGCGCCATCAGCTGCCTCCATTGTACGGTCCATGGCGCCGTCGTTCTCGACCTCCACACGGCGCCATTCGGCTTTGGTCGCTCTATAATCCGTGGGTCAAGGTTCATGTTCTGGATTCATAAGCTCGGAGACGCGGGAGCGGCGGGGGATCTCGCCACGTCCCGACGATGGGGGAGGTGTCCCATGGCAGAGAGCGCGAACAGGATCGACCGCCGGCGGTTTCTGCAGCTCGGAGCAGCCACCACAGGATTCGCGCTCGGGTGCGGCGCGACGGACGGGGGAGGGCAGGAGACCCCTGAACCGTCTGGAGGGATGCGATATCGACCGCTCGGCAGCACCGGGCTCGAGGTGTCCGAGATCGCGTTCGGCGCCCACGGGGTCGACAATCCTCCTCTGATGGCGGCCGCCGTGGAGGCGGGCATCAACACGGTTTTCACCTCGGGCCACTATCAGGACGGCAGGGAGGAGGAGGCGCTCGCCCGGGCGATGAGTACGGTCGGTGTCCCGCGCGACCGGATAGTGATCATGACCGGAAACCCCCTGCGGCCGGGGGACACCAAGGAGACGATCACGGCCGATATCGACGCCAGCCTGCGGCGACTGAGTACCGACTACCTCGACATCTACTGCAACGGCATGGTGAACAGCGCGGAAGAGGTCGTGGTGGACGAGCTGTTCGAGGCGATCGACGCGGCCCGGCAGGCGGGCAAGGTGAAGCACTTGGCCGTGACCGGACACGGCGGTGGCATGCAGGAGTGTCTCGAAGCCGCGATCGATGTCGGCCAATACCAGGTGCTCTCCACCAAGTACGACTTCGTGTCCTATCCGGACCAGGATGAGATCCTGCAACGAGCCGGCGAGCGCGGCATCGGTTCGATCGTGTTCAAGACCAACGCCGGCAACCGTCAGCGGGAGATCGAGGATCTCGAGGCCGGTGGCCTGTCGTTCCGGCAGGCCACCATCAAGTGGGCGCTGACCAACCCGAACGTGACCAGCGTGGCCCTCACGATGACCAGCTTCGACCAGATCCGGGAGTGCGTGGCGGCGGTCGGTTCGAGTGTGACGCGGTCCGAGGTCGCCATGCTCCGCCGCTACGCGGCCGAGATGTACGACAAGTACTGCCGGTTCTGCCGCAGGTGCGAGGCGAGCTGCCCGCACGACGTCGCGGTCGCGGACGTGATGCGGTACGCGATGTACTTCCGGTACTACGGCCGCGAGAAGGAAGCGATGCGGCTGTACCACGAGGTGCCCCGGCGCCGGTCGGCCGCGGCGTGCCGCGGTTGTACGGGTCCGTGCGACGGCTCGTGCCCCTTCGGTCGCCGGGTCCGGGACGGGTTGGTGGAGGCGCACGGGCTGCTGAGTTTCGCGTGAGGAGGACGAGGATGGTCGGGCGAATGGGCCGATGCGCGTTGGTGCTGGCTCTGCTGTCTGCCTGTGGTGCTCCGGAGACTGCGCCGCCTCAGGGTTCCGAACTCGCGCTGCTGCTGCCTACGGCAGCCGAGATCCCGGGGTGGCAGATCGCAGAGGGACCGGCCTCCTACCTCCCGGAAGGCCTGTACGAGTACCTGAACGGCGGCGCGGAGCGCTACCTGACGTTGGGTTTCCAGGAGCTGCTCCACGTGCGATACCAGCATGGCGACGATCCGCTCGCCGGGGTGACCTTCGACGTCTTCGACATGGGCGGTGAGCTGGGTGCGTTCGGGATGTTCCGCGGTGCACTGCCGGCGGACGCTGAAATGGAGGGGTGGTGCGTCGAGGGTTATCGTTCGGGTGGGCTCGCCGCGGCGTGGAAGGGGAGCGTCTACGTCCGCGGCGAGGCGGACGAGGAGCGCCCCGAGCTGCTCGTACGTCGTGACGGGGCAATGGCGCTCGCGTGCGACCGGATTCCCGGCGACGCATCTCTCCCGGCAGCCCTCGACCCGCTGCCCCCGGACGGCAGGGTGGCTCTCAGCGAACGCTGGGTCGCGTCCAACCTGCTGGGGCACGCTTTTCTCGGAGCGGGAGTGCGGGCGAGCTATGTCGTGGGGGAATACGAGGCGCAGCTCTACTTCAGCGACGCCGGGAGCGAGCCGGCGGCGTCCGAGGCGGCGAACCGCCTTCGGGGGCACTACGCGGAGTGGGGCGAGGTCGTCGGGGAGGTCGAGTCCGTCGGCATAGGAGGGTTCCGGTTCACCGATCCAATATTGGGCAACGGAACAGTGGTGCGCTCCGGGAGATTCGTTGCAGGGGTACACGGCCAGGTGCCGTACGACGACCAGGAACGGCTGCTGGCACGACTCATCGATGGGCTCGAGTCGGCGCCCCCGTGACGAGAGTCGGCGAGAGATGTGGGAAAGGGTACGTCGAGCGCCCCGAGGGGAGAAAACGACGCCGGGTGGGGTGCATCGGCGGCCGTAGCGGGAGGCCGGTGAGAAGTGCGGGCTCGCGTTGGTCTGCACCTGGATCAGCGCGAACGAGCCGAAACGCGTGGGATGGTCCACGAGTCGGACAGGATCCGGTACACACAGGCAACGCCGGCCATCAGGAACTGTTATCATCCTGAGACGTACATCTCATGACGACCCGACATCCTCGAGGAGGGCATCATGTCCGACCACGTCCATGACGGCAGCCGCAGGCAGTTCATCGTCGGAGGGCTGGCGGGGCTCGCCACGTCGACGCTCGCGCCCGGGGTGCTGATCGCCGACGACGGCGCCGGCAAAAATGCTTCGGTACCGACACGGAAACTGGGGAAGACCGGCCTCGTGTTGCCGCTGGTCAGCATGGGGGTGATGAATGCCGACAACCCCAACCTGGTTGCCGCCGCCCTCGACGGTGGCATCAGGATGCTCGACACCGCCCACTACTACCAGCGTGGCCGCAACGAGGAGATGGTGGGTAACGTCATCAAGGATCGGCCGCGCGACTCGTTCGTGCTCGCGACCAAGGCACGGGCGTCGACGGTGGACAGGAGCCACGTCCAGGACGACGCGAAGGCGACCGCCGAGACCAAGGAGTCGTTCCTGCAAAAGGTCGATCTGAGCCTGCGGCGGCTTCAGACCGACCATGTCGACATCCTCTACCTGCACAGCGCCAAGGCGCCCGAGCACGTCCTGGACGAGCTCGTGCTGGACGCAATGCAGACCCTGAAACAGCAAGGGAAAATCCGGTTCATCGGCGTGTCGACCCACCGCAACCAGGCGGAGGTCATGCGGGCCGCCGTGGAGTCCGGCGTGTACGAGGTGGTGCTGACCGCCTACAACTTCCGATCGCGCGATGCGGCGACTCTCGAGGAGACCATGGCGTTCGCCGCGTCCAGCGGACTGGGCGTGGTCGCGATGAAGACCCAGGCCGGAGTCTATCTGGACGAGGAGCGAACGCAGAAGATCCCCATGCAGCCCGCGTTGCGGTGGGCGTTGCGCCACGAGTTCGTGCACACGTCGATCCCGGGATTCACCACCTTCGATCAGCTCGAGGACGATCTCGAGGTGATGGCGAATCCGCTCATGACCCCTGAGGACGAGCGGGCGCTGCCGCGCTCGGATCGCGTGGCCGGCCTCTACTGTCAGCAGTGCGAAGCCTGTCTCGGCCAATGCGCTGCGGGCATCGACGTTCCGACCCTGATGCGCGGCTACATGTACGCGCGGGGCTACCGAAATCTGACTGCCGCCAAAGACGCCGTCCGATCGCTGCGCCTGGAGGCCATGCCGTGCTCAGGCTGCGAGGCCTGCACCGTGCAGTGTCCGCAGCGTATCGATGTCCGCAGGCGGGCACTCGAAGTAGTCCGTCTCGAGGCGCTCCCGGACGAATTTCTGGCGTGACCGGGTAGGGGAGAGTTGCGCATGCTCGGGAGGATCGCCGTCATCGTGTTGGCGGGAACCGTTGGATTTTCCTCCGGCTGCGGGGGGAGTCGGCCGGCCGACGATCTGTTCCCGCGAGTGCCCGGATTGACCTTCGAGGACTCGCCGGTGTATTTCGGACCGTCGAACCTGTTCGACTACATCGACGGCGCCGCCGAGTCGTACCTCGCATACGGGTTCGAGAGTCTGGCGAGCCAGAGCTACCTGGAAAACGGCGAGGCGGCGTTGGTGGTCGACGTGTATCGCCACCGAGACCTCAGCAACGCGTTCGGAATATACGCCCAGGAGAGGCCCGCCAAAGGTCCGTTCGTCGAGGTCGGCGCTGAAGGCTACGTACAGCCGGGCGTCGTGAACTTCTTCAAGGGTCGCCACTACGTCAAGATCATGAGCTACCGAGCGGTCGACGGACAGGATCAGGCGCTGGTCGGATTGGCACGCGAGATCGCCGATCGGCTGGAGGGAGTGGAGATGATGCCTGCGGCCGTCGGCTTGCTTCCGTTGGACGGGAAAGTGGCTCACTCTGAGCGATTCATCGCGCAGGACTTTCTCGGACACGGATTCCTCCACTCCGCGTTCGCGGCCGACTACTCGACCGAAGGAGGAGCCATTAGGACGGGTTTCCTGCTGATGCCCGACATACCGACACAGGCCGCCGAGATGTTCAACGCCTACGCGGCGTACGCCGAGGAACGGGGAGCGGTGTTGGTGGGAGACGGCCAGGTGGTGAGCTTCATCGATCCCTACTACCGCTCGAGCGGCGATCTGTCGCTGGCGTTGTTGGACGGTGCGGTGGTCGGGATGTTCGGGGTCGACAGGGAACGATTCCAGCAGCTTGTGGACGGAGTGCGGTCGGCGATGGGGAGTGAGGCGAGCGGCTGACTGTGACGTGGATCTCGCCATTTTCAAGCGTTTCTCAGATAAAGTAAAGTCAGGGAAGGAGTTTACGGACGAGAGGGGTCCCTCGGAGAGATTTACGGTGAGAGTCGACGCCAGGTCTTCGGTCGTAGGGCGCGTTTGCGCAGTGGTCTCGGTGGTGGTCGTGCTGGGCGGATGCGGGCCCGCGACGTTGGACGTGTCCAGCATCGAGGCACTCGAGCAGTCGTTGTTCGACCTCCGGGAGCGGATGACGCCGCAGGAACTGGCCCGGTTTGACGAGGCCCTGGACTACCTGGTCGGCGGAGTGACCGTTTCCAGCAGGGAGCCAGATCGGGATCAGGTGGGATCGGCGTTGGACCTTCATCGGCCGCTCGCGGGCCGAACTGCCGAGGGGATCGTGGCCGAGGCACGATTCAGGAGGATCAGGGAGGTTCGGTCGGCGGTGATCTACCTGGAGTCCGGCCGCGATGCGACCGAGGCGGCACGGCGTGACCTTGCCGCATTCGAGTTCGGCGCTGCGCGGGTCTTCAAGCGTCACCGGCAATTTCTGGAGTGGCCGGTCATCGAGATGAGGGTCTTCAACGGAACCGGCCACACGGTGTACCTCGTGCACTTCCGCGCAGCGCTACTGAGTCCCGATGACGAGGACCCTTGGCTCCTCGAGGAGTTCGACCACGTGGTGTTCGGGGCGATGGAGCCGGGTTCCAGCGATGTGTGGCGCATCGAGCCCCGGCAACGCGACTGGATCCGCCTGATCGATCCCCACCCGGATTTGATGTTCAGTATCGAACCGATGCGACTCGAAGCCCTGGGTGGCAACGTTCTCGTGTCGAGCGACTGGGGAGAGATCGAGGCTCATCGACTGGCCATCTACCGGCACACACTTCAGACGATCCGGAGCTCAGACTCCCTGGCCCTCGACAGTCCGCCCGTGGCGGTGGTCCCTCCGTTGGCCCTGCATTCGACTTCAATCGTCGACGACACGGGCGAGACGGCGGCACTCATCCCTGAAAATCAAGAGAATAACTTGCAATAAATCAAGAAGATGATAGGCTATAAACCCTGGTTTCGACCGACGGGGTCGGCTCCCCTCCCCGCGGGCAGGTGGCCCGCTTCACCGTAGACGCGAGCATCCATCCGAGCTGGTGGAGTGTCTCGAGGGAAAGAGAAGAGAGAATGTCGAAGAAGTTGTTTGTAGGAAGTCTGAGTTGGAACATCAACGATCAGGGCCTGCGCGAAGCGTTCGAGCCGTTCGGTGAGATCTCGGAAGCTGTGGTGATCACCGACCGCGACTCCGGTCGTTCTCGTGGTTTCGGTTTCGTGACCTTCATCGATGATGAGGCGGCCGACAAGGCGATCTCAGCGCTCGATGGAACGGAACTCGATGGTCGACCCGTCAAGGTCAACGTCGCGCGCGAGCGAAGCCGTGACGGCGGCGGTGGCGGAGGTTACGGCGGCGGCGGCGGCCGCTGGTAAGACCCGGCATCAGTCCACTCAAACCCCTCCCCGGCGGAGGGGTTTTTTGTTGCTCCGCCGAGCCCGTTCGAGCGAGGCCTTGGAGCGTCCCGCAACCGATCCCGAAAGACCGTTCGCCGCGATGACGTGGGCCGCGATCAGGGTCCCCATTCACCACGCGAGACGCAACGCGAACCGCGAACGATCGCGGGTGTCTTCGGCTGTTCAGACACCACCTACGATCACGGACTCGCCATCGAGATGACGAAACCACCGCGATGCGCGCGCCGTACAGGGTGTCAGGTGCCACGCGTCCGCGGGCGCGGCACCCCAAGGGGGCAAGCATGCGTAGTTCGATTGCTGTGGCGCTGTTGGTGGTCGCGGTCGGGGTCATGGCGGGTGAACCGGTCCCGTTCGACTCGCCGCGCTGGGAATTCAGGGCCGAGGAGAGTCGGGTCGAGGAGCATCAGGGCCGGCAGAGCCTGTACCTGCGCGGTGGGCTCGCGCTGGTCGACGGATCCGACTTCGTCGACGGGGTGATCGAATTCGACGTCTCGTTTCCGCGCGGGCGGGCGTTTGTGGGAGCCACCTTCAGGGTCGAGGACGACGCGAACCGCGAAGAGTTCTACATCCGGCCGCACCAGTCCGGTAACCCGGACGCGAATCAGTACACGCCGGTGTTCAACGGGCTCACCGCATGGCAGCTGTACCACGGCGACGGCTACGGCGTGGCGGTGGACTATGACTTCGACCGTTGGATCCCGATCAGGATCGTGGTGTCGGGCTCCAGGGCCGAGGTGTACATCGCAGATCTGGAGACACCCGCGCTGTTCATCGACGACCTCAAGCGCACTCCCGCCCGCGGCAAGGTGGGTCTGACTGTTGCGAACTTCGGCCCGGCGCACTTCGCAAACTTCCGGTACGTGGCCGTCGACTCGCCACCGCTGGTCAGTACGGCGGCGAGGGACAGGACAGCGCCGCCCGGCAGCATCATGTCGTGGCAGGTTTCTACGACCTTTGACGAGCAGTCGCTGGGCGAAGGATCCGGGGCCATGCCCGCCGCGGTGAAGGACGGACTGACGTGGGACACGCTGAGATGCGAGTCCACCGGCCTGGCCAACCTGTCGCGTCTGAGAGTACTGGAACGCGGAGCCAACACGGTGTTCGCACGGGCCACGCTGGTGTCGGATCGCGTCACGTCGACAGGGCTCGCCATCGGCTACAGCGATCGCATCCGCGTGTACCTGAACGATCAGTTGCTGTACCGCGGAAACAACGGCTTCCGTACCCGGGATTACAGACACCTCGGGACCATCGGTTACTTCGACGAGATTATTCTGCCATTGAGGGAGGGCAGCAACGAGCTGTGGCTTGCGGTCTCGGAGAGCTTCGGAGGATGGGGGGTCCAGGCGGCCCTCGGAGAGTCGGAGGGCGTCACCGTCGCGGAGTGACGCTTCCGGGGTGTGCCGTTCACCGTGACGGCTGTGCGCCGCGAGGGTACGGATTCTCACCCGTGGCGGAAGCCTTGTGAATAATTTGGGCTACACTGGCGTTGCCGCGCAGCGGCATCGCCCAACGACCTGCTTCGTCAGGTATTGCCGGCGCGCCGGCTCGATGTGGAGAAGAGGTCATGGTGCTGCTCAACCCCAACGCATTCGCCAGCCGGTGTCCCGACGCGAGGTCGCGAGAGATGATGGCCAGGACCATCGAGTTTTTCGAGAACAAGGGTCTCGCCAGGATCAAGCATGACGACCACGAGCGGGTGTGGTATCAAGATCTGCTCGACTTCCTCGAACGGGACCAGGTGTTGGCGACGCTGCTCACACCGGCGCGCTACGGCGACGGCGACTGCCGCTGGGACAACTGGCGCAACAACGAGTTCAACGAGATCCTGGCGTTTTACGGCCTGCACTACTGGTACACGTGGCAGGTCACGATTCTCGGGCTTGGCCCGATCTGGATGAGCGGCAACGAGGAGGCAAAGCGAAAAGCGTCCGATCTGCTGCGCCAGGGCGACGTGTTCGCGTTCGGCCTGTCCGAGAAGCAGCACGGCGCCGACGTCTACGCCACCGAGATGACGCTGTACCCCGAGGGTGACGGGTGGCGAGCCCGCGGCGGCAAGTACTACATCGGCAACGCCAACGTCGCACGCATGGTGTCCACCTTTGGCCGCTTTGCCGGGGGTGACGAGTACGTGTTCTTCGTCGTCGACTCGCAGCACGACGGATTCGAGTGCATTCGCAATCTGGTCAACGTCCAGTCCTACGTCGCCGAGTTCGCGCTGCGGGACGTGCCCGTCATCGAAGCGGACATACTGTCGCGCGGTGTCGAAGCCTGGAACGCGGCGCTGAACACCGTCAACCTCGGCAAGTTCAACCTGGGATGGGCATCCATCGGCATCTGCACCCACGCGTTGTACGAGGCGATCGACCACGCTTCCAATCGCCGCCTGTATCAACAGTTCGTGACCGACTTCCCGCACGTCCAGCAGCTTTTCGTGGACGCCTACGCGCGGCTCGTCGCCATGAAGCTGTTCGCGCTGCGCGCCTCGGACTATTTCCGGAGTGCCTCGCTCGAGGATCGTCGCTATCTGCTGTTCAATCCGATCGTGAAGATGAAGGTGACGATGCAGGGCGAGGAGGTCATCGACGCCCTGTGGGACGTCATCGCCGCGAGAGGATTTGAGAACGACGTGTACTTCGAGATGGCCGCTCGGGACATCCGGGCGCTGCCGAAGCTCGAGGGTACCGCCCACGTGAACATGGCCCTGGTAGTGAAGTTCATGGCGAATTACCTGTTCAACCCTGCGGAATACCCGGAGGTCCCGAGGCGGGACGATCCGACCGACGACGTGTTCTTCTTCGATCAGGGGCCGGCAAAGGGTCTCGGCAGGATTCGTTTTCACGACTTCAACATCGCCTACGACGCGGTACACCTGCCCAACGTCGAGCTGTTCATGGAGCAGGCCGAGGCGCTCAAGAGATTCCTTCTACAGGCGCCGCCGGACGAGGCGCAGCAGAGAGACGTCGACTTCCTGCTCAGCCTGGGCGAGGTGTTCACGCTGATCCCTTACGGACAGCTGGTTTTGGAGGCGGCACCGATGTACGGCATCTCAGACGAGGTGGTCGACCAGATCTTCGACGTCATGGTGCGGGATTTCTCGAAGTACGCGCTTCAGATCTACCACAAGCCGAGCAGCACCGCCGATCAGATGGCGATGTGCCTGGAGATGATCCGCAAGCCGCGAGCCGACGCTACGCGCTTCACGCGTGTTTGGCAGGAGGTGTCCGAGCTCGCGGGCGCCTACGAGATGAGAGAGTAGGGGGCCTTCCGGACCGGGCGTTACAGGAAGAACCGGTAGCTGATCTTGACCGCGGCGTCGTGTTCTCTGAGGACGCCGAACACGTCATCCTCGAGCTCGCGCTGATTGAAGACGATGTACAGATCCGAATCGTTGCGCAGGATCTTCCGCAGGCGGAGATTGAGCACGGTCGTGCCGGTCGAGGAGTTGTACTGCACGAAGCTGGAGGCGGACAACGTTGCGCTGTGGGTATAGCGCACTCGGAACGACCACAGTTGCCAGTCGATGCTGCCGTGATTCGTGGAGACGTCGTAGCTCTCGTACGCCCCAGCGACTCTGAAGTGCCGGCTGAGGACAAACCACAAGCCTCCCTCGAAGAACGTGCGATCGCCGTCGTAGAACTCGCCCACCGTGATCTCGGCGTCGCAGCCCCACCGCCGGGACTCATCACCGGAGTAGCTCAGCTGGACGCTGTCGAAGGTGTAGTCGCCTGCTGCGAAGACGAGCTCGTCGTCGAGCTCGAAGTCCTCGAACAGACGCTCGAACTCCCTGCTCGCTCTCAACTCCACGTCATCGCCGGTCTCCAGCTCGATCTCGACGTTGAGCTGGGCCTCGCTGCTCTCGGTCACGTCGTGGATCAGAGAGTCGTACGAGTTGCCGTTGGGTCGAATCGACACCCGTCGGACGCCCCACTTTTCGGGACGGAAGGAGTAGCGCAGCGAGCCCTGCTTCTTGCGATAGCCTGTGCGGCGGACGAAGCCGAGGTCGGGATCGAATCCCTCGTCGACCTCGCGCAGGGAGAACAGAAATCCCCAGGGGTCGGTGGTCAGGTCGAGAGCGACAAACGTGGCGAGGTAAGCGTCCTCCGATGCGTTGTCGTCGATCATGAGGACGTCGCCGAAAAGGGAGAGATCACGGGTGATGAACCACGAGCCGTCCAGGCCGACCGTGGTGGAGCGGAAATCGCCCCGTCGGGAGTCGGTCAGGATGCCGCCGACGTAGGAGCGCCCCCCGAGGTCACGGCGAATGCGAGCGACGTTGTACCAGGCCGAGTCGAGGCCGAGCTCGTCCACAGCAGCAGTGCCGATGCTGAGCAGCCCCACGTCCTGACGCCCTACCTTTCCGGTGAGACGGACGCCGGCATCGATCGGGACGGTGGTGCCCTCGTACAAACCGATACGACGGCTGAAGAAGGGGGTGACGTCCGGAGCGTGACCGGGGGGGCCCGACGGGGATCCGAATGTGAACAGTTCCGCGTTTTCGAGGAAGAACTCGCGCTTTTCGGGGAAGAACAGGGAGAACCGGGTCAGGTTGACCTGTTCGTCATCGCTCTCGACCTGAGCGAAGTCCGTGTTGGTGGTGCCGTCGAGGGTGAGATCCGAGGTGATCGAGTACTTGACGTCGAGACCCACTTCACTGAGAGTCCGCGAGTCTGTCTCGCCGGTGGTCAGATCCGCCTCCCGAAGTGTGCCGGCAAGAACGTATGGAATGAGCTGGAGGTTGCGCTGCCGGGTGGCGAGTTCGAGCCCGGTCATGGTCGCGGCGAAGTTGAGACTGCTGATGTCGTAGGGTGGGGGAACCATCGCGAGGTAACTCTCCTCCTGCTTGCGCCGCACCACCCGCTTGACGTTGACGCCCCACCGCTGGTCGGCCGCCGCGCGGTAGCGCAGAATCCGAAGAGGAATTCGGAACTCGGCCTGCCAGCCGCGTTCGGTCACCCGAGTCCTGACCTCCCAGACCTCGTTCCAGTCCCAGGTGTAGCGCTGATATCCGTTGACCAGCCCCTCCTCCTTGGCCCCGAGAGGATTGACGATGAACACGGTGCCCCGAATCTGGTCCTGATAGGTATCGAAGATGACCTCGACGTGGTCGTCGGTTTGAGGCTCATCACGATGGCGCAGCTTGAGGGCGCGAATCGAACCCGGTGCACTGTCGTCACATCGAACCGCCACGTAGATGTGTCGCTCGTCGAACAGGAATGCGGTGGCCGAGCGCTCGGTCGCGGGTTGCCCCACGTCGGGCACGCTCTGCACGAACTCTTCAAACCATGCCGCTGTTCTCCATGCCGGATCGTCGAGCATGCCGTCGATCGTCGGAGCCTGATCGCTGTCCACCCGCCGGCTCTCGACGACCGGCGGGGGTTCCACCCCCCACACCGTCACCGAGAACATATGCAGCGCAACCACAGCGCAGACGTTCGACAGAACGCGTTGCCCGGCAGTGACTTTCATGGGATGTGGCGCCGACCTCCAATGGCAGGATCCGGCCCGACCGTCCGGTTGTGAACACCCTAGCGCCGCGCGGAGGATTCGTCGAGATCTCAGAGGCGATCGATGGCCGAGGGTCCCCGTCGAAACGAATGGATTTGCCCGTGTGCGGCTCAGTCGTCGATGTGCGGCCGGTGATCGCCGATGGTGATGGTCGTGCCTGCCTGGCGATTCAGCGTCGCATGCAGCTCGAAACCGGCGAGGTCGAGCTCATCGATCTCGTCGCGGTACCGCCAGAGGAGCTCCTGAGTCGCGGGCGAGATGCCGGGCGTGGCCGCTGGGCCGACTTCCAACGTCGTTGCCAGCCGATCGTCGAGACGACTGCGGAGCTCCTTCAATTCCCGGCTACTCCCGTGCCGATGCTCGAGGTCGGTCACGAACTCCAGATCCTCCTCGGTGAGCTTCCGGACGACCTGCCGTCGCACGCGGTTCTCGACGTCGTCCTGATGGTTGCGCCAGCGCCGGTAGACCACTTCCTCGAGCCACAGGAACTCGTTGGGTGACATTCGGGCGTCCCGCAGCGCAGAGATCTGACCGGTCATGGTGTCCCGCGTCTCGGCCAGCACCAGCTTGGCGCCGACCCAGGATTCTCCGTGCTCCCGCTCCACGACCTCCACGGCGTCCTGCCAGGACGAGTAGAGCGGCTGCAGCTCGCGCCGTACGGTGAAGAACTCCAACAACCGCTCCTCGGTCACCTCGGCGTCTCCACTCGGAGGGGCGAAAGGGAAGTCGTCATCGAGGGCTTCGAGCGCGTGTTCGCTCCTGGCCATTTCGACCACCGGCCCGGCGACGGCGCGGCCCTCTCGGTAGATGGTCGGCCCGACGACGAGCGCCAGTCCGATGATGACGACGACCACGATCAGTACGGCGGTCCAGCATCCCCGCGCCATGGCAACCTCCACCTCACTCTACGCAACCCGGGCCCGCTCTGTTCCCGCATCAGATGCCGGGTTATCGCGTTACCGGCCCGGTGGCAGGGTCTTCCCCCAAACCTCGCGCCGAGACCTCGTTGTAGATGATCTCTTCGAGTCCGGGAGCGATGGACATGCCGGGATCGAGCAGATCATCGTCGCGGCGAGCTCCTCGTCGACGCCGTCGAGGTACAGGATGCACTGCCATGCAATGTGGGCATCCTGCGCGACAATCTCCTGGCACCAGTCGAGGGCTTCGTGTCGCCGGGCGGGACGACGCGGTCGCTGTGCCGGACTCAAGTCCTGGGGTGCGACCGCCATCGAGGATGCAGAGAGGCAGCCATCATCACCTCGTCAGGTTTCATTCGCCACGAGTCTGAAAATCTCCACCAACACCGCGACCGCCTTCTCCATGTCGGCGACCTCGATGCACTCGTCGGTGGAGTGTTCGTTTTGGGCACCTATGCCGATGACCGCCATCTCGATGCCGCGGTTGTTGTAGATGGATGCATCGGTGAACCCGGTCATGAAGACGGCGCTCGCGTCGATGCCGACGCTCGCCAACGCCTCTTTCGCGACCCGCACCGACCACGCCTCTTCCGGAATCTGCACTGCCCGGCACATCTCATCCACCGCGATATCAGCCGTGGCCCCGGTCGCCTCGATCTCACGCCGCAAGGTCGAGGTCATCTCCTCGGCCAGCTGCACCGCCTTGTCGTGGTCCGCTGATCGGCACTCGGCGAGGAACGAGCACGTGTCGGGAACGCCGTTGCGGATCAACCCGCCCGAGATGACCCCGACGTTGGCGGTGGTCTCGTGGTCGATACGTCCGATGCGCAGTGCAGCGATGCCCTGCGCTGCTGCCCGGATGGCGTTGATGCCCTTCTCCGGCTCCATGCCGGCGTGGGCGGCGCGGCCGCCCACCGCGACATCGATCGCAAAGTACGTGGGGCCGCCGATGACGATCGTGTGGAGGGTGTCGTTGTCCATCAGGAAGCCGCGGCGTGCGGAGAGGCGGCCGAAATCCATCGCCTTCACCCCGAGGAGGCCGACCTCCTCCTGGCGGCTCACGGCGAACTCGACCGGTGGGCGGACCGGAGCCACCCGCAGCGCCTCGAGCACCTCGGCGATCCCGGCCTTGTCGTCTGCGCCGAGAATGGTGTCGCCCTTGGAGCGGATGACGCCATCCACGAGTACCGGCTCGATACCGACGCCAGGTTTCACCGTGTCTCCGTGGCACGACAGCAGGATCGGTTCCACGCCCTCGCATTCGACAGCCGCGAAGCTCGCCAAGAGGTTTCCGTATTGGTCGAGTTCGGCGTCACCGCCGATCGCCGTCACTTGGTCGAGCAAGTAATCCATGAATCTGGACTCGTTGCCCGATTCCGAATCGATCTGAACCATTTCGATGAACTGCCGCAGCATCCGTTCCGACATCGCCACCTCCGAAGGCAACCTCACACGACATCGTTGACTTGTGTTCCACCCGGCACCCATGCCCCCGTCGTTCTGACATTCATCCGGGGCACGGGCGTCGACCGGCCTCGTCAATCGTTGCAGAAGATGTCCGTTCTCCGCTTCGCCAGCTCGAACTGCTCCTCCGGTACGGCCGCCAGCAGCTCTTCTTTGGTGTGGCGCATACACAGCTCGGCTCATTCTACACAGGCGGCATCGCCACATAGACAGCGGGTGTGAGCTCTCTCTCGGCAACTTTGCCAGGTGTGCGGATGTTGCGCATCCTGGCCCGATCATCGTGCGTGATGTGACCGAAGTCCTCCGGAGCGCCCGCATGCACATGAAACGCAATCCTGGCACCCGACCCGAGACTGCCTCACAGAGCTTTCGTCTGGCGGGGTTAGGCCAGTTCCAGGAACGCCCTGACGACCTCCCCCCAGGCCTCGGACAGGTTGCTGCGACTGTAGCCGCCGCCACCTAGGGCGATGAGTCTGCCCTGGCAGTGTCGGTCGGCGAGCGCGCCGAGTCGGCGGGCGGCGTGGGCGTGGACCGCCTTGGAGTAACCGAGGTGCGTGATCGGATCGTCGGCGAGCCCGTCGGCGCCGCACTGCAGGATGAGGAACTCCGGCCGAGCGGAATCGAGGAGAGCTTCCACCTGGATCCAGGACTCGAAGAACTGCTCGTCGCCCGCCAGCGGCTGCAGCGGAACGTTGAGCTTGGTGCCCTCGGCTGCGGCCAGCCCGGTCTCGTTCCGCCATCCAGTGCCCGGGTAGAGGAAGCGTCCGTCCTCGTGGATGTCGGCGACGAAGAGATCGGGGTCGTCCTCGAACTCGTAGAACACCCCGTCGCCGTGGTGGGCATCGATGTCAACGTAGCCGATCCGCTCGATGCCGTGCCGCCGACGGAGGATCTCGATGGCGACGCCGCAGTCGTTGAAGACGCAGAAACCGCCGGCCGTGTGGCGCCGAGCGTGGTGCAGGCCTGCGATCGGGACGAACGCCCGGCGGGCTCTGCCGTCGAGGACGCGAGCGACCGCGTCGAGGGTGCTGCCGACGACGTGGGCAGCCGCCTCGTACACGCCCGGAAAGGCCGGTGTGTCGCCGTAGTCGAGGTAGCCGTCTCCAGTCGACGACTGCTCGATCACGCGGTCGACGTACTCGGGCGTGTGGAACGCTTCGATGTCGTCGCGGTCCGCCTGGACCGGCTCGGCTGCTTCGACCCGGGTGTCGAGACCTCGGCTCTGCAGGCCGGCCCAGAACGCCGCCAGCCGGTCGGTTCCGAACGGGTGGCCGTGGCCGAAGCCGTACCGCGCCAGCGCTTCGCCCTGGTACACGGCAACGGCCCTGGGTGACTGATTGCCTTGGGTGGAATCCATGGGAAACATTGTAGAGCGCCGCGTGGTTGTTGTGCCGAACGGTATGATGAAGGGGGGGTGTGATGAGCTACCGAAAGATCTGCCTCGCAGTCGCGCTGCAGCGCTATCTCGACATCACTCCGATCGCGGCGCGGCTGCGCGAGCTTGCATTGGCCATCGCCCGCGAATCTGGTGCCGCGCTCGCGGTGCTGTCGGTGGAGGCGCCGGTGGAGCTCCTGCCCGAGGTGGAGACGATGGGGGAGAAGCTCGAACGATTCGTGGAGCCGATTCTCCAGTCCGATCTCGAGGTGCATTCCGAGTTGCGGGAGGGTCGGCCGAGCCGAGAGATCGCCGCCTTTGTCAGGGAGGTCGGTGGTGATCTCCTCCTCGTCGGTAGCCATTCCAAACGGAGCGCGATCGACGTCGGTGTCGGCAGCACTGCGTCGGCACTGCTGCGGGAGCTCGACGAGGTGCCCGTGTTGATGGTCCGTCCCACGGCGGACGAACAGGATCGGGCGGAGGAATTGAAGATCCCGCGCTACCCGATGGTGTTTCCGTACGGGTAGCACACACCGCAGCTCTATCCACAAGTCTGCCGTCTCGTGGCCGTCTCCATGTTCGATTCTGTCCCCGGGATCGAGTCAGGCGTCGGAGACGGACGCGGCCGCGGATGCTGAGGCAAGGAGACCCGTTGGCGGCCAGACTCGACGATATCGCGAAGGTGCGGCGCGTGCCGCGCTGAGGCGTGGTCCGGAGTACGAGGAAACTGATACCGTACACGCGATGAGGTGGACAGGGTGGCGGCGTCGGCTTGTGGTGATCCTCGGCGTGTTCGCGGCCGTGGTGGTGGTCTTCTGGCTCCTCGGCGAGGCGTTCAAGACTCGGGATTACGTGCCCTACTTCCTCGAGCGCCACAGCGCCCTGGCGTCGTTCTCGGAGACGATTCTGGAGGAGACCGACGAATTCTCGGTGGTGCACCTGACGCTGCGATCCGAGTTGGAGATCGCGGTCGAGAGTCACCTCAGGGTCCCCGCCCGCGGGCCGGAACTCCGTCCGACGCTGGTCATTCTGGGTGGCGTGCGCACCGGACGCAGAACTGTGGAGTACCTCGGTCACACCGGCGACTGGCTGGTGGTGGCCCTCGACTATCCGTACCGCGGCAAGAAGAGCGGGCTCGGCCGCGCCGAGTTCCTCGCCTCGGTCCCGGCGATGCGGCGTGCGGTACTCGACACGGTGCCCGCGGGGATGCTGGTGCTCGACTACCTTTCGCGGCGCAGGGACGTTGATCCGGACCGAATCGTGCTCGCAGGGGGCAGCTTGGGCGCGTTGTTCGTCCCCGCGCTGGCAGCCGCGGACGACCGGGTGTCGGCGGTCGCGATCTTCTTCGGGGCCGGCGATCTCGGCAAGTTGATCGACGCCAACCTCGAGCTGCCATGGCCTCTCAAGCCGGGGGTGAGCTGGCTGGGATCGGTGATCGTGTCCCCGCTGGAACCGCTGAAGTACGTCGGGAGGATCCATCCGCGACCGGTCTTCATGCTCAACGGCACCGACGACCCGACGATGCCAGAGGACTGCAGCCGGGCGCTGCACGAGGCCGCGCAGGAGCCCAAGACCGTGTGTTGGCTCTCCCTGGGTCACGTGAGCGTCCACTCTCCCGAGTTTCACGCACAGGTAGTGGGGGAGTTTCTGGCGTGGCTGCGTGACATCGGCTTCCTGTCGGCGGACGAGACACTCGAGCTGCTGCCGGGGTAACACCAGCAGTGCACTGCGTGACTTGCTCTGGAATGGCGCCGCATTGCTCACCGTGGGCGCGATGGGATTTGTCACTCCGTGATGCGTCCTTCTGCTCGCCGAAAACCAGTGGCGCACGGTGTAGGGACAGCATCTGAAATCCGCCGCGATTCGAACGCCGAATCGCTCTCGCGACCTGGAAGTGTCGACCGTGACGTTGTGATCGCGTCGAGTGTCAGAGACTCGATCCGAAAGGAAGGCGGATGACGGCGCCTCGTACGAGTGGGTGGTCCGGTGACCAGCGACGAACGGCCAGCGACCGGTGGGCGGGGGGAGGTCGATGAAGACGAAGATGAAGACGAAGAACGGGCGGGTGGGGGGAGCTTATGGCGTATAGCGTATGGCTTACTGCTCAGTGCGGACGAAGGGGTCATCCTCCCACGAAGGACAGAATCCACCACGCGATCGCTGCGCTCGTCCCGTGGAGAATCGCGGGTGCCGCGACGCTCCCCGAGTGCTCACGCGCCACTCCACAGGTCAGACCGAGGGTGAGACAGGCCGCGACCCACAGTGCGATTCCCCCCTCCGACCCGCCGATGGACATCGACCATTGCGGGGGTGCGAAAAGGGCGATCGAAGCGACAGTGAACAGCATCGTGGTGACGAGGTTCGGGACGGAGAACCACCGGCCCGCCTTGCGGGCGAATACCGGGTAGGAGGTCGCGAGGATGCCGAACGCCGCACCCCGAAAAAGGAGCTCGACGCCGACCGCGGCGAGCACGACCACGGCAACACCGGCCCACGGGGCGGCACCGTGCGACGGATGGCCACTGAGGGACGGGAACAACCAGGCGCCGCCGGCGAGGGCGCTCAGGATGGTCAACGGCAACAGGACGAGCCAGCGCGAGCTGCGTGGCCTGTGCAGCCCGAAGTGCTCCGGGAACCGGCGCTCGCCGAGGCCGGTGAGCAGTGTACCGAGCACCCCGAGAAGAACGGCGGCAAGAGCGATCCGTCCCGGGACGACTCCCGCCCGCGCGGCCTCCGGGGGAGCTGCAACCATGGTGACCACCAGCAGCACCCCCGCGCAGGCTCCAACGGCCCCGGCCAGTGCGGAGGCACGTCGGGCGAAGCTCGGTGGTCGGTAGACCCAACGCACGATATTCGCGATCGAGCGGGGTTCGAGGCCGGTGCCGCCGGCCCTCGGTGAGCCCCCGATGTCCGAGGATCCACCCCAACGGTTGTCCTTGGTCGCCGCCGGGTCGAGAAAGTTGAGCCGCTGGTACAGAGTGTCCAGCGTGGTCGACAGGAACGGGTCGACCTGACGCACCGTGTAGATGCCGGGCTCCTTCTCGAGCAGGATCAGACCGAGGCGATCGCCGTGGACCTCGCGCAGGTGCTCCTCGAGCTCGTAGATACCCACGTCGCTCCTGCAGAGGACTGCGACGCGATCGGAGGCGATCGGGATCCGCGCCAGCTCGTCGACGTTCTTGAGCCCGTGGAAGTCGTCGGGCGAATACACGAGGTCGTCGATCTTCTGCAGTGAGGCCAGGGTGAAATCGAGGAGGTCGATGTCGCCCCAGGTCCCGGCTCGCTTGGCGTCGAGCTCGTCGTGCCTGAGGTCGTTGATCGTGCCGATCGTGTCGCGTTCGAGGGCCGGAGGCAGGGCGCTGAGCTCTTTGAGCTCGAGGCCGTGGGCGTCGATCACGCCCTGGAGCCGAACGATGGGCATCATCCTGTCGCGCAGCGCCCGGCCCTCCTCGCCGTCGAGGCGCCGGTGGTTGAGCAGCAGCCACACTGCGAGAACGGTGTCGAGATCGGGTTCGTTGGCGTACACGCCCCAGGCCTCGGAGTCGAGGTCGAGCCCCTTGAGGATGAGCACCATCGCCTGTTCGCAGGTGGCGAGCGTGAAGGCGCGCACGCACCCCTCGTGGTGGTCGAGGTTGAAGATCGACCGCTGGGTGTCGAGAAACGGCTCTGCCTGGGCCGCACCGTCGAGGAAGATCGTTTGCTTGGGGTATTTGCGGGCGGCGGAAGGGTTCACGGAGAGACCGCGCTCGACCCGTACCGCGATGTTGGGCGCCTCGACACACGTCAGATAGCGGCCGTCGTCGTCCTCCTTGACGGCGTAACGGACCGGGAGCATCTTGCGGGTGGTGAACGGCCGCGTGACGGCGCGCAACGGGCCGGTCCGATCGGTTTGCGGAGAACCGTCATCGGGCAGCAGCAGCCCGAGCTGTCGCCCGATCCGGGCATCGTCGTCGCGATCGGTGGGTGTCACTCCGACGATTGTACCCGAGTGTCGTCCAGGGCCGAGACATGATGAGGAGTACATTGATCGCCCGCCGAGCGGATCGGCGGCACTCATTTGTTTGGAGCCCGGGGTTCGCCGGTGACCAGCGCCTGAGGAGGACCCTTGGCCGGCCGTTGCTCGAACCGATTGTGGGAAAGCCCGTATCTCACGTTCGGACCGAGCGATTGCCAAGGCGTCCGGCGAGCTCTGGGGCTCCTCGCGTCAGCTGGACTGGAGTGGGTTGTGACATCGCGAGACATGACTGTCGTCGCTCTGCTGTCCGGCTCGCTGATCGCGCTCGAATTGTGCTGGACAAGGATTTTCTCGGCCGAGTTCTTCTATACCTTCGCGTTCTTGATCCTGTCGCTGGCGGTGCTTGGGCTCGGGCTGGGCGCACTCGCGCTGCGGCTGGTACCCGCGCTGGGCCGAGGGAGTCGTCTCGGGCTGTACCTGACGATCTGTGGTCTGGTGATCGTCGTGGGGCCGATCCTGGTGTTCCGGATCGGCCTCGACTTCTCCACATTGCTCTCCGGACCCGGAATCTTGAGGTTTTTGGCCGCAACGGTGATTCTGAGCTCGTCCTACTTTCTGGGTGGTCTCGCGCTCGCGATCGTGTTCAAGCGCGGGGTGCAGCAGATGCCGCGACTCTACATGGCCGATTTGGGCGGCGCCGGAGTGGGCGTGGCGGTGGTCATCCTGCTGATGAACTCGGTCGGCACGCCGTCGGCGACGGTGCTGTGCGCGCTGCCGATGCTGGCGGCGGCGGTGGTCGCTGGCAGTCGCGCCGTGCGTGCCGTCTCGGCCGTTCTCGCGGTCGCCGTCATCACTCTGGTGCCGCACGCGGATCGCCTCTTCGAGGCGCCGCGTGATGAACGGGCGCCCGTCATTTACACCCACTGGGACGCGATGGCAAAGGTCAAGCTGTATGCCTTCGGCCCGGAGTACCGTGGCATCAACATCGACAACGTGGCCAACTCGCCCGTGTACGGGTTCGATGGCGACTTCAACAACCGGGAGCTCGAGGAGGTGCGGTGGGGGATCGACGTCTCCTACCTGATTGGGTTGTTCGACCACTGCACCTTCCTGTCGCTCGGCGCGGGTGGCGGATCGGACGTGCTTCAGGCGCTGGTCGAGGGTGCACGCGAGGTCCATGCCGTGGAGGTGAACCCGCACATCAATCGCATGATGATCGAGGGTGACTCTGCGGGCTACCGCGATCCAACGGAACCGAAATCGGGTTCGGCTGTGGACGGGGAGGCTCCGGAGCCGACGACGGTTCCATCGTTTCGCGCCGAAGATGGGCACGTGGTGACGCTCGCGGAGTTCTCGGGCGGCATCTATCGAGATCCTCGGGTGAGGGTCGTGTCGGAGGACGCCAGGAGCTACATTCGGCGTTACGAGGACACGTTCGACATCATCTACTCGCTGAGCTCGAACACGTGGGCCGCGCTCGGCTCGGGATCGTTCGCGTTTGCAGAGAGCTACCTGTTCACGGTCGAGGCGTTCGAAGACTACTGGGTTGCCCTCACCGAAGGCGGTTTTCTTTCGATGGAGCACCAGGTGTACATGCCGCGGCTGGTCAGTGCGGCGCTCGTGGCGCTCGCGCGCCAGGGTGTGGCGCGCCCTGAGGATCACCTCGCCGTGTACGACCTGCCGCAGATGCGGCGCAACCTCATGCTGTTGTCGAAGCGGCCACTGACGGGCGAGGTTCGACGCCTCGCCTACGGCGAGCTGTCCGATGAGCGGTTTGACCAGATCCACCTGCTGTACCCGGCAGCCGAGGGGGTCGAGGACAATCTCATCAGCCGTATCGTCACGGAGGGCTGGCGGGCAGTGTCGCCGGGCGCGGCAGTGGACGTATCGCCGCCTACCGACGATCGACCGTTCGCCGCCCAGATGGGTCGTTGGAGCAACTTCACCTGGCAGGGTTTGGAGGAGATCTCGCAGTGGGCAGACTTCCGGGGTTTCCCGCTGTCGAAGTCGATCATCGTTGCCATACTCGCGGTGATCGTGGTGCTCGTGCTGCCACTCAACCTGGCGCCGTATCTCGTTGGGCGCAGCGAGCTGGCCGGCAGGGCATGGTGGTACTTCTGTGTCATCGGGGTCGCGTTCATGGCGGTGGAGGTGGTGTTGATTCAGAAGTACGCGTTGCTGATCGGAGCCTCGGCTTACAGCATCGCGACGGTACT
>JBFELO010000016.1:0-52278 GCA_041552055.1 Candidatus Sulfomarinibacteraceae bacterium
CGGCGGTGGCGGGCACGGCCACCCGCGCCTTGTTCTCGATGGCGTCCCAGGCGGCCAGGCACATGTTCTGTACCGCGGCCGCGGAGCTCAACGGGTTTTCGATCTTTTCGAGATCTTCGGTCGGCGGGCGGCTCACCACCGCGGCCATGAACGGCGCCCCCCCGAAGTCGTCCCTCAGCAGGGTAAGACCCCTACGTTTGGGCTCCGGGAGATCCGGGTCGGCCAGCAACTCGTCGACCTTGGCCTGCAACAGGGCCAGCAGGCGCGCTCGGGCTTGCGGACCGACGATGACGAATTCCCACGGCTGGGCGTTGGCGTGGGACGGCGCCCACATTGCCGCCTCGAAGATCGTATCCAAGATCTCCTGCGGGATCGAATCCGGCTTGAACTTGCGGACGGTCCTGCGTCCCCTGAGAGCCTCGCGCGTCTCCATGGGTACCTCCCGGTGCTGGGTGTCTTTGCGCATTATCGCACCGCCGGCTGCCGGATACGGTCAGGTTGCAGTGGCTCACGCCCTGACTCGCTGCGCGAGTCGTCGTCTGCATGTATCATGCACCGGGCCTGCGGCCCGCGAGGATGACCGAGGATGCCAACTGCGACTGACACTCCCCCGGGTTTCATGGAATGGCAGGAGCTGACCTCGCTGGTCGGGTCCACACGGACGCGTTCTCTCGTCGCCCGCCCGACGACGATCGAGCAGTGCCGGGAGGCACTCTTCTACTGCCGACAGCATGGTATGACCATCTGTGCACGCGGCGCCGGGCGGGGCTACGGCGACCTGGCGCTCAACGACGGCCAGGCCCTGCTCGACATGAGCTCCATGAACCGGATCCTGGACTTCGACGAGGAGACCGAGCAGATCACAGTCGAGGCAGGCACGCGACTGGTCGACATTTTCCAGACCGTCCACCACCGCCTTCTCACCCTTCCAGGCAGCCCGACCGAGTCGCACTCCAGCGTTGCCGGCGCGATCAGCGCCAACGTCAACGGCAAGGACGGCTGGCGCCACGGCAACTTCTCGCACCAGGTCGTCAGCTTTGACATGCTCCTCGCCGACGGCGAGATCATCACCGTGGACCGGACGCACGAACTGTTCAACTCCGTCATCGGCGGTATCGGGCTGCTCGGCATCGTCATCCAGGTCACGCTCCAGCTCAAACCGATCCCGTCGAACTTCGTCGAGATCAACCGCATCCCGGCGGCCGACGTGGACGAGCTGCTCGACACCATGGCCGAGGTCGAGAAGTCACACGACGCGGCTGTCGTGTGGGTCGACGCCTACGCGAGCGGCCGCAGGACCGGACGCTCGGTGGTGCACGCCGCGAAGTGGGTCGAGCGCGACGACACCGAGGAGGAGCGCCGGAAGTACTTGAAGGCGGGCTTCGAGCGCCTCGAGCACCACCGCAGATTCGGTCTGGCGCTACACGAGAAGTTCGGTCCGGTATTGTCGCTGATGCTGCATGCCCAGCGGCCCCTGGTGCATTCATTCAACCGGATGTACTACGCCATGGGCCGGCTGCTGTATCGCATTGGGCGATCCTCGAATGACGAGCTGTTCCTCAGGTTCAACTTCGAGGCCAGCTTCACCGTGCCGCCGGCACACCTGGTGTGTGGTCCGCGCGGCTACACCGTCCAGCTGAACTTCCCGCGATCGAGCGCTCGCGAGGCAATCGTAGAGCTGCTCGGCATCTGCCGGACCTCGCCCAGCCCGCCGGTCACGACCATCATGCGCTCACACAAGTCCGACCGGGGCCTGCTCTCCTTCTCCGAGGACGGCTTCAGCCTCAACTTCGAGTTCCACCCGAAGAAGCGCCACGAGGCCGCCAGCCGAGCGGCCGTCGATCGTCTGATCGATGCCACGGTCAAGCGAGGCGGCAGGATCCACCTCGCCAAGGACCAGGTCCTGAGACCCGAGCAGTTCCACCGGGTCTACCCCCGCTACCGCGAGCTGTTGGAAATCAAGGAGAGACTCGATCCGGACGGCCTGTTCATCTCCGACCTGGCACGCCGCGTCGGCATCGATCAGGGGAGACCTTCATAGAGTCGACGTGGTCGAATGCAATTCGCTGACGCGAATTGCAGTGGATCCTGGACATCCGTGGATTCCTGACGCGATGGGATCACGACCTGTCAGGATGGTTACGTCGACTCGTTTGGATTGTCTTGCTGGGCGATCCACGTGCCCATCACAGTCATGCTGGGCGAGCCCGGATTCGAGGTGCCGGGGGGCGGGCAGGGGCTGCGCGCCTACACGTTGGGTATGCGGCCGATTCGGCGGCTAACGCGGTTTGGAGGCACGGTAGTTGATGCCCACGGTGCCGAACGCCGCGGCGTTCGAGCTCTGGGGAGCGCCGTCGAACACCGGTTTCCGCCAGGTGATGGCGAAGTCCTCGAACCCGGCCCCCTCGACAACCGCCTGGAGCTCTGCATCCAGCAGAGCGCCGGCGATTCACCCGGTCCACAGGTCGATCTTCTGTTTGGCCGCCTCCGACACCGGACGGCTCACCAGGATGTCGGCGATCTGGATTCGTCCACCCGGCCTGAGCACGCGGCGGATCTCTCCGAAGACCTCGGATTTGTCGGGGGACAGGTTGACGACGCCGTTGGAGATGACCACGTCGGCCCAGCCGTCCTCGACCGGAATGTCCTCGAGATACCCCTCTTTGAACTCCACCTGCTCGATTCCGGTCGTCGCCTTGGCGGAGCGGGCGCGCTCGAGCATCTCGGGGGTCATGTCGATGCCCACCACGGCTCCATCCGGGCCCACCTGCTTGGCGGCGATGAAGCTGTCGATGCCGGCGCCGCAGCCGAGGTCGACGACTCGTTCACCGTGCACAAGCGGCTGGATGCTGAACGGGTTGCCGGTGCCCGCGAAGCTCTCGATCACCGACTCCGGGATCCCCTCGAACCACTCGCCCCGATACTCGACGATGCGGGCGAGGGCTCGACCGGTGTGGAAGTGGAACCCGCGATTCGGATTTTCGGCGACCTCGCGGTACTCCTTGCGGATCTCCCGCCTGAGGTGTTCGCGGTCCAGGTTGCCGGTGGCGTGTGCCTCGCTCATAGCGCCTCCCCTTGAACACGGCGCGAGGATCTTCGGATCGGCCAACTGCCACTGTGTGCCGCAATCGCGATGAGCCGGTGCGGGCGCCGCGTTCCCGCAATCGAGATTCAGTCCCAAGAATTCGACCTCGCTGCGGATTATTCCACTCGCCAGGATCGGCTCATCGGTCCGACCGGCCCTGAGCCGTTGGCTTCGACTGTGCCGGCGTCGAGGGGCGCGACAGGATGAACCCAAGCACGCCCGCGCACACTGCGAGGGCCACCGCGTTCCACGGAGGATCCAGCCGGGAGAACGAGTACGCCGCCGACAGGATCACGGTGATGGCGGCAACCACCTTGGCCCTCGCCCCGATCGCTCTGTGTTCTCGCCAGGCGTGGATCATCGGCCCGAAGCGTGGGTGGTGAAGGAGCCAGGTATGGAACCTATCAGAACCGCGGGAGTAACAGACCGCCGCGAGCAGCACGAACGGCGTTGTCGGCAACAACGGCACGAAGATGCCGACGAAACCGACCGCGAGGCTCGCATGACCCATGACGACGAGGGTAGTTCGCATAAGCGTCACATCTGAAAACCCGGGCGCGCCAGCAGATCTTCCGCCGCGCAGCGACGTCGGCCTCTGACGCCAGTTGATATTGCGTTTGATTTCTAATACACTTCCGGGACATGAGACTCAGAGACCCGGTACCGGGCCGGCGCTGCGGCAAGGCTCGGGACGACACGGAGGTGGAACAATGACTATCAATAGCAGCCCGCGCGGTGTCGCGATCCTCGTCCTGGCGGTGGCCTTGATGCTCTCCGCAGGCTCGGCCGCTGCAAAGAACGGCGACCTGTTGGTCGGCACCTGCAAGATGGACATCACTCCGATCAGCCCGTCTCTGCAGCCCTCGTACGAGGCGGCGTTCGGCGGACCGGCGCAGATCAACCACACCGACCCGATCTACATGGCCGGGTTCGGCAACAACCGTCAGGCGACCGATTATCACGATCAGCTGTGGGCCCGCGGTGTGGTGATCGACGGTCGCGGTGGGCGGATCGCGCTGGTGGCGCTGGACCTGGTGGGCTACTTCGTCAGCGAGGTGGAGATCATCCGCGGCATGCTGTCCCCCGGCGCGGGCATCGACTACCTGATCGTCCACAGCACCCACCAGCACGAGGGTCCCGACACCCTCGGGCTGTGGGGTCCGGACGAGCTCACCACCGGCATCGACTACGGCTACCTGGACTTTGTCAACGCCTCGGTTGCCCAGTGCGTCGAGGAGGCCGCCGCCAACCTCCAGCAGGCCCGCGTCAAGTACGCCACTACCGACTCGATCGGCCTCAGTTTGGGTCTCGACGCCGAGGATGACGGCTTCGGCGTCGCCGACGGCAAGGTCTTGGACGGTGACGATCTGCTGGCGCCGGCGACCGGAGGACGGATCGTCGATTCTCGGCTGACGGTCATGCAGCTCACCGGTCGCGGCAATCCGTTCGAGGTCCTCGCAACGCTCGTGAACTTCGGTTCGCATCCCGAGAGCATGGGCAGCGGCAACACCCTCATCACCTCGGACTTCCCCCATTACGTCCGCGAGCGGCTCGAGGCAGAGTTCGGCGGGATGGCGATTTGGGTGAGCGGTGACCTCGGCGTGCTCCAGGGACCCCTGGACATCGACGTCCTCGATCCCGACACCGGGATGCCTGCGATACGACGGACCTTTCGTTTCGCCGAGGTGCACGGGACTCAGCTCGCTGAGCGGGCGATCGCCGCGGTCGATACGAGGAAACCCGGACACCCGGCGCCCGAGATCCGCTACGCCACCGAAAACCCGGTGGCGATCCGGCTGGACAACCCGTTCTTCCGTTTCTTCATCGCGCTCGGGGTGCTCGACGTCCGGCGAACGCTGTTCACCGGAGGTGAGCCCGATTCGTCGGTCGGCTTTCCGTTCCCGCCCCCGTTCGAAGGCATACCCCAGGCCACCGGGGACGACCTTCAGACCGAGGTCGGCGCACTGAGGATCGGGGACGCGAGCTTCGCGATCGTTCCGGGAGAACTGGACCCGCAGATCGGGGAGCTGTACCGGGCGCAGATGGCGGGCGCCGAGCACACGTTCATCATCGGGCTGGGCAACGACGAGATCGGTTACCAGCTGCCGGCCGACAAGTGGGACAACAGCTGCCACGCGTGCGCGCCCTTCATCTTGGCCGGCGTGCCGCAGCTGTGTCCAATTCAACCGATCGACTGCAACACGGTGTTCAACAACAATGTCGGCGCGGATGTCGACCCCGCGGTCTCCGGCGCGCTGATGCCGCTGCTCGACGGGTTGCGCTGAGCGGGAAACCGTGAATCGCCGCGGACGCGTAGCCGAGGTCCGAACGGGCCTTGCCTGTGGGCTTGCCGTCGTCGGAGCTCTGGTGCCGATGACGGCGCCGGCTCACATCGTGTACGGCTCGCCCTCGATCTACCAGCTCGTCGTCGATGCCGACCTGGTCGTACGCGCACGGATCATCGATCCGTCCGACCAGCTGGTCGCCGCCGAGCCGGCCGTACGGCGGCCCGCGGTGGTCGCCACGGCGCTCCAGGTCTACAAGGGCCGGACCGGTCCGGGGCCGATTCGCTTTGCCCAACACGGCCACGGAGTCGCGCAATACGAGGTCGGTGACGAGGCGCTGCTCTTCCTCCGGCTCATCGAGCGCACCCGAGAGCTCGACGAGATCGCGGCGACCGGCCAGGTGCCGTGGGTGTCGCTGCAGGAACACGACTCCGCGTTCACCCTGGAGCCCGCAGCACGGCCGGCGTTCGATGCGGCGCTCCGCTCCTGGGTCGCCGCTGCGGCCGCCGGCGAACCCTCGACACGCCTCGGCTCGCTGCGTGAGGTGACCGTCGGTCTGCTCCGGTCGACCGAGCCTCGGCTCGCGCGGTCGGCGCTCCGCGACCTGGTGCTGATGGGCGACGTGCTGGTCACCGGTGACACCGGCCCGGCCCTGGTGTCGATCAGCAATGACACGGCGATCGACATCGGCCTCCGGCTTGGCGTGCTCACGATGCTCGAGCAGAAGGGACTGGTCGACGGCCCTGCTCGATGGGCCGACCTTTTGCGCACGACCCCGGAGCCTGGTCTGATCTCGGTCGTGCGGGCCGCCGCCGCGCACCCCAGCCCGGCGGTCACCGCCGAGCTGGTGAAGCTGCTCGAAGCAGGCGATCCCGCAACGGCCGCGGCCGCAGCGGTCTCGCTGGGGGTGCCGGGCAACGACGCCGCAGTGGCACCGCTGACGCGAGCGGTTCAGGGTGACGACGAACGCCTGCAATCGGCGGCGATCCGCGGCCTCGGAAGGATCGGAACCGAGCAGGCCCTGGCGGTCCTGAACGAGACCGCTCAAGACCATCCGGAGGCCACCACTCGACGCCGCGCCGCCGGCGAGGTCGCGCGGCTCGAAGGGCGCTGAGTCGTTACGGTGTGGGAGGTCCGACGACACGACAGCTTACGAGGAAACAGCCGCTGCCGGTCCGCAGGCCCGCACCCGGCGTCGTGATGACCGTTCACAGATTCTCACGCAAAGAAGACAAGGGAGAGGCCTGAGCCTCTCCCTGGGCGTTGTATGGCGGCGGGCCGTCGACCGAGCGATCAGTCGTGGAATTCGGTTCGCACCGCTGGGCTGACGGCGTCGAAGCGACCCGTCACGAGTTCATGGAGCATCGTGGACATGTCCTCAGTTGTCCAGTGCCCCGGCTCCGATCCACGACCGCAACTGTTCGATCTCGCCGGCCGGTCTGCTGCGGTGGCCGTTCTCGAGGAAGGTCGGGAGCCTGCAGCCAGGCCTCTTTCTTGGAAGGTGCCACAATGGCTCCGTCGAAACTTATCGGAGATACCAATGACACGAGGAAAGCCACCGACCGGTCTATTGGGATTTCTGCTGGTACTCGGGCCGTCGCTGATCTGGTGCGGCGAGTACATCGGCTCGGGCGAGGTCATCCTCGCCACTCGCACCGGCGCGATCCTCGGGCCGGCGGTGATGTGGGCGGTGGTCACCGGCATCTTCCTCAAGTTCTGGATCGGCCTGTGCGGCGCGCGGTACACCGTGGTCACCGGCGAGGGCATGATCGACTGTTTCAGCCGTGTCCCAGGTCCGCAGAACTGGCTCGTGTTGGTCGTCTTCGTGGGCCAGATCGCATCGGCGGTCTGCGCCGTCGGCGCGATTGCGGCCGCCGCCGCCATCTTTCTGGGAAGCCTCGTACCGTTCGGCGACCACACGACTTTGATTTGGGGCGCGATCGTCACCACCTTCGCCTTCACAGTCGCATGGACCGGCAGACTCAGCATGCTCAAATACGTCATGGCGCTCCTGGTCACCATCATTGTGGTGGGTGTCCTCTACGTCGCGGTCAACTCGCTCCCGCCGTTGCGTGAGCTGCTGTTCGGCCTGTTCGGTTTCCGTGTTCCCGAGGTCGCGCCGTGGGCGACGAAGGCCGGTCTGCCAATCACGACGGCATGGCAGGAGATCCTGCCCCTGATGGGTTGGGCCGCCGGCGGGTTCGCGAGCCAGGTCTGGTACAGCTACTGGGTTCTGGGGGCCGGCTATGGAATGGCCGGAGAACGCAGATGGGGGCAGCCGGCGGACGAGGAGCGACTGGGCACCCTGTCCACCGAAGAGGCGCGGCAGGTCCGACCGTGGCTCCGAGCGGTCGCCTTCGACGCGACCGCTGCCCTCGTCATCGGCACGGTCGTGACTCTCGCGTTCGTGCTGGCGGGAGCCGGGGTCCTCGCACCCTGTCTGAGCGGAAGCGTGGTCGCTCCAGCCGGATCAGAGCTCGAGGCTGTGCTCGCCGACCCGGACCTGGCAGACACGCTGGAGGGGCCCAAGCTGGCCCTGACCCTGTCGCTGGTTTTTGCCACCTTCTGGGGGCGCGCCGGCGGGGTCCTCTTTCTGGTAGCCGGGGCAGCAGCAATGGTCAGCACGCAACTGGGGCTGCTCGCCGGTTGGCCCCGACTCCTGGCCGACTGCCTTCGGCTGCTGAGCGCCGGGTTCCGCCGCCTCCGTCCAACCACACAGTTCCGCCTGTTCCTGTCTCTATTCCTGCTGACGAACGTCGCCGTCGTCGCCCTGTTCGGCACCCGTCCCGTGCTCCTGGTCAAACTGGGTTCCATCTTCGACGGTCTGCTGCTGGTGCCGCTGCAGGCGTTGGCAATCGCCTGGGGCCTGTTCTACGGCCAGAAGAAACTCCTCTCCGGCGAGGCATGGCGGCTTCTCCGACCACACTGGTACCACGCTGCGGGTCTCGCGCTCGCGTTTCTGTTCTTCGGCTACTTCTGTCTGTTTCAGGTCCCCAGGGCGGTCGGCCAGCTGTTCGACGGCTAGCCAACGCGCTCATGAACTCTCGCCGCAGGGAAACCTTTGCCTGGCACGGAACCACTTTTTCTCTGATCGATCGAGCCGTCTGCTGCTCGTGCAGCGCTTCTCACCGAGTGTCTGCTACGAGACCCGGCGAGAAGTACGGGTCAGAAGCTCCTCCCCCAACGGACACCGAGGAGTTCATCGGCGGGAAAAAACGAGGGGGAAGTCCGGACTTCCCCCTCGAGAGTTGGTGAGTGTGAGTCGACGGCGGCACGATGAGCTGGAGGAAGCCGACCTCATCGCTGGGATCACTGCGCCGGAAAACACACTCACGGTCGCTCGGTTGACGAAAAAGTCGTCCTCAGTTGTCCATTGCCCCTGCTGCGATTCACGACCGGATGTCCTCGATCTCGCTCGTCGGTCTGCTGCGGTGGCCGTCCTCGAGGAAGGTCACGAGCACGCTGTTGTCCGGGTCGAACGGGATGACTCGGACTCCTCCGCTCGTGGTCGCCGCGACGTTCACCAGGTTGCTGTAGGATTGCCCGTCGGAGAGGTCCATTCCCGCCCGAGGGCTCGAACCACCGTGACAGCCGGCGCAGTTGGGAGTGAAGATCGTGGTCTGGAGCGTGGTCAGTGTGGTCGCTGAAGGGGCTGCCTCGACGGTGATGGTCCGCGTGTCCGGACTCGGGTCGCTGAGACCCTGGTCATCGGTCGCCGTAAACGTCACGGTGTAGCTGCCAAGATCGGCGTACGTGTGGTCGCCAGGAGACATCGCCGTCGACGTCACGCCGTCGCCGAAGTCCCACTCCACAGTCACCGGATCACCATCGGGATCATCCGCCATGCCGGCGAAGTCCACCGCCCCTCCGGCCGTAATGGTCTCGTCTCCGGCGGGCATGGTGATGACGCCGTCCGGCGGATTGTTCTCTTCACCCACGGTGATCGTCCGCGTGTCCGGACTCGGGTCGCTGAGACCCTGGTCATCGGTCGCCGTAAACGTCACGGTGTAGCTGCCGGGATCGGCGTACGTGTGGTCGCCAGGAGACATCTCGGTCGACGTCTCACCATCGCCGAACTCCCACTCCACAGTCACCGGATCGCCGTCTGGGTCACTCGCCATCCCGGCGAAGAAGACCGATTGCCCAGGTGACACGCTCTCTTCACTGCCGGGTGACGTGATCACACCGTTCGGAGCTCGGTTTCGGATCCCATCATCTCCCTCAGCGGCCATTCGGACGCCCAGCTGTCCTCGAATCTCGCCGCTAGGAAACTCGGCGGTGTGCACGTTGACGTAGAGCTCGCCGTTGCCCAGCGCCTGGAGAAAACCGGCGAAATCCCCTTCGAACGGCCCACTCGCGAGGTCCTCCACGGTGAGCACCCCGGAGGCGAGTGTGCCCTCGATCGGGCCCGACGGGTCGGTCGGCCCGTACAGGAAAGCTACGACTTCACCGTTGCTGTCGGGCAGCCCGAGGTGAATGTGCGCCTGGGTCACGCCCGTGATTCGCTTGACGGTGAGCTTGAATGAGAACGCATCTTGGCCGCTCGACTTGACCTCGGGGGCCTTCCTGCGAGCGGGCCTCCTCGTCAGAGACGGGCGAGCACTCTCTTCGTCGCCGTCGTCTTCCCCCTCGTCCTCGTCATCGCCACCGTCATCGCCTTCGTCGTCACCTTCGTCATCGTCATCGCCTTCGTCGTCGTCGCCATCCTCCTCTTCTTCTTCATCCTCGTCGTCACCGCTCGAGGACCCGGCGATCTCGAATTTCGCCTCGCCCGAGGCATCGGTGAGGACCACCGGAACCTCGCTCACGCCCGCGAGCGGAGCAGAGAACTCGAACCGAAATCGGAAACCCTGGTGATCGTGACCTTCGCCACACCCTTCGGGAACTGGTGAACACTCTCGAGATCCCCGATCTCGAACACGCCCCGGTGGCCTTTGATCCTGCCTCGCGGAACGGTTTCGACCGCTGCATTCTCGTTGCCGTTCGGATCACCGTTCAACACGAAGGGCCCGAGATCGCTGCAGGGGTCGACAATGTCGGCGCTGCGCTCCGTATTGTCCTCCGCCCCGGCATCAAAGCCGTGAAGCGTGAAAACACTCGAACCCTTGTCGGGCAGTGTGACGCGATCGAGGCCGACGAATCCATCGTTCGTGCAGACGAGCATCGAGACCACGGAAAGCCGATCTCCGCTTCGCCCCCGGATCATGAGCGTCGACGCGTCCGTGAAGTCACCGACCGTCGTGCCACCGGGTGTCAGCGGCATGCCGAAATCCACGACCTCGAACACCTGACCGGAGGTGGACAGGAGATCGAACAGCGGCCCGTTGTCGCCGTCACGAGCGACCATCTCCAGCTCGAACGACGACTCCTCGCCAATCTTGAACAGGCGCATGCCCCCCTTGTGGGTCGCCATTGTCGGTGGCGAGAGCGGTTGGCGTGAAGCCAGATTCTGGATAGTGACCCGGTACATCCTCGCATCGGATGATTCCTCCTCATCGCCTGTCGCACTGGCCGCAATGAGCACCACTGCGATGCCCAAAGTGAGCACGAGTGGGCGTTTACAGAGTTCTCGAATTCTCATGTATCTGTTCTTCATTGAGTTCGTCAGCGACTGCGTCGCCTGAATTGCACGAGAACACAGGCGTGTCTCGCGTTGAAGTCATCCCTTCACGGCACCGACGACACGGTGCGCGTGTCGCGCGAATCGAGTGTCGCCTCCCTCGAGATCTCCCTCCGCCCGCGGTCGTGACCGCGGCAAATGACGAGAGCCCCAACGCCATCGGACGCCTGGTCGGCCGGCGGCGCGCCTCGAGCCGGCCTTCCACGCGCCTAGGACGGGGTGGGGTCTCGTGGTTCCGCCTGGGCGGATCCCGATCTCTCGAGCGACCCGTACGCTTGGCCGCGCGTTCGTTGCTGATTCCCCCGTCGTCTCCTTCTCATGCCCATCACTCTTGATTCCCGATAGCAAGTTGAAGGCGAACTGTTGAATCGAGTAGTGACTGTGGTCACGACGGCGTGAGAGGCACCGGCGGTTTTGGTCGCCGGTCACACAGATCCGTGTCTCCGACCCCGGGAAGACCGACGGATGCAGCACACGTGGAGTCAGCCCACTGCGAGATGGAGGACGATTAATTCTTTAATTTGGAATATTTTAGCGTGATGCGGAGGCAATCACCTCTCGCGGCATATCTCGGGGAACAGGGCGCAGATTCGCCAACCGTCTTCGCTTATGACCGCTCGTCGACGGAAAGAAGGGGCACGTGCGCGCGGCGCGGCTGCCCAACCATGGCAGTCGAGGTGTCCGCTGGTCAGACCCTCGTGGTGAACCAGACTTCGGGAGTTCCCGTGACGCCGGCCGCCTTCATGACCTCAGCCAGCCTGGGGCTCTCCATGAACGCCTTCGCGGCCTCCATGCTGTCGAAGTGGTGGTACACGGTGACCGCGTTCGGGTTCCCGTCGGCCTGGTACACACCGTGGCCGGTGACTCCCATCGACTGCCTTTCGGCGTCGAACGCGTCGTACGCCTGCTTCCACGAACCGAAATCGGCAACGTTGTGCCTCACGAAAAGTGTCGCCATTGCGAATCCTCCAATGTTCATTGCACGGCCGTCACACGCCTTGAACACGGCCACCAGAGGTTACGCCCGTGCCAATAGGAAGTCAAGATCGCGTCTCAAAACCTATTTCCTTTCCGGGAGGTGCGACGGAAGCAGCGGCGTCCGCCGCTCCTCCCAACCCGCCGTCGCGCGGCAGTTCGGATGGACCACGGGACTGCACACCGCGTGAACGACGTCGTGACCCGCGCCACATTCAACCGCCCCCCCACGTGCATGTGGTACATGCACCTTGCAAACCCTCGCGGGTCGTTGTATAAAGAGCGCACTGTCCAGGAGAGGAAGAGGCCGGCGCACCGCGGACCGGCGTGGAGTCGAGAAGATGAGTGTCTTGAGTCATACTCGCCCTTCTTTCGAGATCAAGTCGCAATAAGGCGACACAACATGGGAGGTTATCGATATGCGTAGTAACAGAAACCTTCACCTCAGCCTGGCCGGCGCACTGATCGCGGGTCTGGCGCTGGCGCCGGCCGCGGTCGCATCCGCCGCCGGCAACAACCCGGACCCGAAGGTGGACCTCTGGCTGACCATCCTGCACAACAACGACGGCGAGTCGCAGGTGATCAACGCCGGGGGCGGCCTGGAGGACTTCGGCGGCGCCGCGGCGTTCCGCACCGTGGTCGAGAATCTCAAGTGGGAGGCAACGCACGGCCCGTGGCCCCGACGCGGCGCCAAGCGCGGCGTGGTGATGCTGTCGTCGGGTGACAACTTCATCGCCGGACCGGAGTTCAACGCCAGCCTGGCCGCCGGCGTGCCGTTCTACGACACCATCGCCATGGAGCTGATCGGCTACGACGCGGTCAGCTTCGGCAACCACGACTTCGACTTCGGGCCCGACGTGTTGGCCGACTTCCTGGACGGCTACGTCGAGCCTCCCCCCTACGTCGCGGCCAACCTCGACTTCAGCGGCGAGCCCAGATTGCAGGCGTACGTGGATGCCGGCGTCATCGTCACTGCTACGGTCGTCAAGGAGCGCGGCGAGCTCATCGGCGTCATCGGCCTCGAGACCCCCAACCTGCCGTTCATCTCGTCGCCGCGCAACGTCGTGGTCTCGGACGACCTGGCCAACATCGTCCAGGCCCAGGTCGACATGCTCGAGGCCGCGGGCATCAACAAAATCATCCTCGCCGGCCACCTGCAGAACATCCTGAACGACATCAACCTGGTAGCCCTGCTTTACGGGATCGACATCGTCGTTGCCGGCGGCGGCGACGAGCTGCTGGCCAACCCGAGCGACCTCTTAATCCCGGGCGACGGCCCTGCGTTCGGGCCCTACCCGCTGGAGACAACCGACATGGACGGCGTGAAGGTGCCGGTCGTCACCACCTCCGGCGAGTACCGCTATGTGGGCAAGCTGGTGGTCGGTTTCGACAAGAACGGCATGGTCGTTGCCGTCGACGAGGAGCGCAGCGGTCCGGTGCGCGTGGCCACCGGCACATGCAACGACACCTTGCCGTGCGACGACGCGGTGATGCCCGACCCGGTGATGCAGGCCATGGTGGTCGATCCTGTCGAGGCGTTTGTCGCCAGCCTCGCCAGTACGGTCATCGCGACCTCGGAGGTCGACCTGGACGGACTCCGCACCAGCGTGCGCTCGATGGAGACCAACGAGGGCAACCTGATCGCCGACTCCCAGCTCTGGCAGGCGACCCAACTGGCGGCGGACTACGGCGTTGCCGTTCCAGACGTGGCGCTGCAGAACGGCGGCGGCATCCGCAACAACACCATCATCCCGGCCGGTGACATCACGGCCCTTGATGTCTTCGATATGGTGCCGTTCCCGAACTTCATCACTGTGTTGGAGAACATCCCGCGCGACCAGTTCAAGGAGATCATGGAGAACGCCGTGGCCTGCACCCAGCCGGGCGACTTGTGCGGCACCGGACGGTTCGCCCAGATCGCCGGCTTCATCTTCACCTGGTCGGCATCGGGCACCGGTCAGGTCCTGGACTCCGACGGAAGCGTGCTGGTCCCCGGAACGCGGGTGCAGGATGTGATCCTCGACGACGCCACGGTGATCGTGACCGGCGGCGCCGTGGTACCCGGTCCGGACCTGACGGTTGCCACGATCGACTTCCTGGCCAAGGGCGGCGACCAGTACCCGTTCCGGGGGGCGCCGTTCACCACCCTGGGCGTGACCTACCAGCAGGCGCTGCAGAACTACCTGGTGGACGGCCTGGGTGGGGTGATCACCGCGGCGGACTACCCGGAAGGCGGAGAGGGCAGGATCATGAACTTGCCGTAATCGAGGCTCCGCTATCCGACAGCATGCGGGCCGCCCACACGGGCGGCCCATTCTTTTGCCAAAGACGAAACTCCACCCTCCGAGCACCGTACGACAAAGCAGACGCCATAACACGCCGAGCGCTGACCGCCCGGCGACGTGAGGGAGGATTTAGAATGTCGCAACGACCCTGCCTCGTTCTGCTTTGTCTCGCCGTGTTCTTTGCCACGCCGGTCGCCGCCCAGGAGGACGAGCCTCCCCCACCGGTGGAGGTGAGCCACCTGACGGGCCCGCTCCACCTGCTACGCTGCAACGGCAACGTCGCCGCGGTAGCCTCGGTCGGTGACGACGGCATCCTCCTCGTCGACACCGGCTACAACGCCACCGCCGAGGCGGTGCGGGGCGCCCTGGCCGAGCTCGACACTGGTCCGGTCCGCATCATCGTGAACACCCACGGCGACGGCGACCACGCGGGTGGCAATGCGGCCCTGGGCGAGGATGCGGTGATCATCGCCCACCCTGCTGTGCGGCGCCAGATGGCTCAATACTTCGCGCTCGTGCCGCTCGACACGGCGGGTCAGCCGACCATGAGCCTGGACGGTGAGGCCTCGATCCACTTCAACGGCGATGTCATCCGGCTGCTGCCGGTGCCCGGCGGCCACACCGCGGGTGACCTGGTCGTGCACTTCGTCCAAGCCAACGTTGTGTGCGTCGGCGACATCGTGCTCTCCGGCACGTTCCCCAACGCCGACCCGGCGCGCGGCGGCGACGCCCAGCGGCTGGCCGAGGTGCTGCGCTGGCTGATGGCCACGCTGCCGGCCGACACCACGCTCGTCCCCGGCCACGGACCGCTGTTGACCGTCGCCGAGCTGCAGAGCTACGTCGCGATGGTCGAGGGAACGACGGCTGCGATCCGTTCCGAGGTTGCAGAAGGCCGCTCGCTCGAGGAAACCCTCGAGCGGCAGCCGCTCACCGCATGGGCCGAGTGGGAGAGCCCGGAGATCGGTCTCAGCTTCGACGACTGGACCACCGAGGTGTACGCCAGCCTGACGGCGACCCCCCGCCCATCGATCTGTGACCCTGTGACCGAAGCGCTGATGGAGGACGGGGCCGCAGCCGCCTTGGCGACCTATCGACGACTTCGGGAACAGGAGCCCGACTCGTGGAACTTCGCCGAGAACGAGCTCAACACCCTCGGCTACCAGCTGCTGGCCCGCGACCTGGTCGACGAGGCGATCGCGGTCTTCGAGCTCAACGTCGAGGCCTACCCCGACGCCTTCAACACCTACGACAGTTTGGGGGAAGGGTACATGACAGCCGGCAACAACGAGCTGGCGGTCGCCAACTACGAACGCTCGCTGGAGCTGAATCCCGACAACACCAACGCCACCGCCATGCTCACCCGGCTGCGGGGAGAGTGAGCCCGAACACGTCGGCCTCGACACCGATCCCCTGAGTCGTGCCGCATCGTCACCATTGACGAGTCTCAGAACTCCCATATCGCCTTCGGTCAAGGTATGCTGATGCCTCCCTCGGGAGGACATCATGGCGCTCGAGAAAGGGACTCGGCTCGGGCCGTACGAGATCGTCGAGGCCGTGGGGGCCGGCGGCATGGGCGAGGTGTACCGGGCCCACGACACGCGCCTCGACCGCACGGTGGCCATCAAAGTCCTGTCGGAGCACATGGCGGCAAGCCCGGACCTGCGCCAGCGGCTCGAGCGCGAGGCCCGGGCGGTGTCGAGCCTGTCCCACCCCCACGTGTGCGCCCTGTACGACGTCGGGCACGAGGGCGGCGTCGACTACCTGGTGATGGAGTTCCTCGACGGCGAGTCGATGGCCGACCGGCTCGCCAAAGGTCCCCTGCCGGTCGAGGAGCTGCTCCGGGTCGCGACCCAGATCGCCGACGCGCTGGAGAAGGCCCACCGATCCGGCATCATCCACCGCGACTTGAAGCCGGCGAACATCATGCTCACCCGGGAGGGTGCCAAGCTGCTGGACTTCGGCCTGGCCAAGGCACTACCACCGATCTCGGGTTCGGGAGCGGACCTGACCGCCTCGCCCACGGAGAGCCAGCCGCTCACCGCGGCGGGCACGGTCCTCGGCACCTACCAGTACATGGCGCCGGAGCAGCTCGAGTGCAAGGAGATCGACTCGCGCACGGACATCTTCGCCCTCGGCGCCGTGCTGTACGAGATGGCCACCGGTCAGCGCGCCTTCAGCGGCAACTCCGCTGCCAGCCTCATCGCCGGGATCATGCACGACCAGCCGCAGCCAGCGTCGCAGGTCCGCCCGATGACGCCCCCCGCTCTCGACCGGGTGATCCAGACCTGCCTCGCCAAGGACCCGGACGACCGGTGGCAGACCGCGCACGACGTCAAGCTTCAGCTGAAGTGGATCGCCGAGGGCGGTTCGGTGGCCGGGGTGCCGGCACCGGTGGCGGCGCGGCGCAAGAGCCGCGAGCGGCTGGCCTGGGCGATTGCAACGGCAGCCGCGCTTGCCGCTATCCTGTCGACCGTTGGCTGGGTGCGCCGCGCGCCTGTCCCGCCCCGGGTGACGCGGTTCCACATCGAAGTACCGACAATCCTGGACGTCGTGGGATCGCCGCGGATATCGCCCGACGGGCGCACGGTGGCGTTTCAGGCCACCGACTCGGCCGGTGAGTCCCGGCTGTGGCTGCGCCCGCTCGACAGCCTCGAGGCACGCCCGCTGCCAGGGACCGAGGGGATGAATTACCGACCGATCTGGTCGCCGGACAGCCGGCACGTGGCGTTCTTCGCCGACGGCAGGCTCAAGCGAGTCGCTCTCGACGGCGGCCATGTGCAGATCGTCTGCGACGTGGACTCGGGAGCGGACGGCAGCTGGAATCAGCACGGCGACATCCTGTACGACGGCGGGGACAACGACCCGATCCGGAGGGTCGACGCCGCCGGCGGCATCCCCCGGCCCGCCGTGCCGGTCGACACCGAGGCGGGAGAGGTCGCCGTGGGCTGGCCCGAGTTCCTGCCGGACGGCCGCCGCTTCCTCTACGTGATGTGGTCCGAGGACGCCAGCTCTCGGCTCATGCTCGGTGAGCTGGATTCGAACGAGGTGACCTCCCTGATGGACGTCGACTCGCGTGTCCAGTACGCCGAGCCGGGCTACCTCATCTACGTGCGCGAGGACACCCTGGTGGTCCAGCCTTTCGACGCCACAGCCGGTCGGATCCAGGGAGACCCGAGGCCAGTCGCGCAGCAGATGGGTATCGACGAGGTCGGCCTGGCCGATTTCTCCGCAGCGCGCAACGGCACCTTGGTGTATCGGGCCGAGGGGTCCGCAGTGCGCCGCCTCGTGTGGCGCGACCGGTCAGGCCGCGAGCTCGGCTCGGTCGGCACGCCGGCCGTGCACGGTGACATGTGGTTGTCGCCGGACGGCGGTAGGGTGGCCGTGGATAGCGGCGATCCGGGTGGCGAGGGCAGCGATCTCTGGATCCACGACGTCGCGCGCGGCGTGGCCTCCCGCTTCACCTTCGATCCTGCGAGCGACATCGCACCGGTGTGGTCGCCCGACGGCACACGCATCGCGTTCAGCTCGATGCGGCGGACCGGGGCCAGCTATGACCTCTACGTCAAGGACGCGACCGGAGCCGGGTCCGTAGAAGAAGTCCTGTCCGGCGACAAGCAGCTGATCGCAGCCGACTGGTCACGAGACGGAAAATACCTCGCGTACAGCTCGTTCGACCCAGAATCCCGCTGGGACGTGTGGGCGATGCCCATGGACGGTTCGGGCGAGCCCGTCCCGGTCGTCGCGACCGAGTTCGCGGAAAGCCGACCCACGTTCTCGCCGGATGGGGCTTGGATTGCCTACCAGTCGATCGAGTCGGGCGAGTGGGAGATCTACGTGCGCTCGTTCCCGGGGCCGGGCGGCAGGTGGCAGGTGTCCACCGATGGCGGCACCGACCCTCGTTGGAGCCACGACGGGCGCGAGATCTTCTACCTCGACGCCGACGAGCGCCTCACGTCCGTCGTGGTCCAGACCACCCCTCGGTTTCAAGCGGACCTGCCCGAGACCTTGTTCGACGCGCAGGTGTTTCCCGGGACCTTCAGGAGCCGGTACGCGGTGGCGGCCGACGGCGAGCGGTTCCTGCTGCTGTCCAGGACCGATACCCAGACCGTGCCGCCGCTCACGGTGGTGATGAACTGGACCGCGGCCCTCTTCGAGTAGCCGCGTACATGAGTCACCGAATTTTGTGGAACTCGCTGTAACGGTAATAGTTCCGCTTACGCATGCGCTTCAGAGGAACCTTCACCTCCGACACCATGTCGATCTCGTGGGGCAACCAGCCCTCGCCGGGCACCGGTCCGAGCTCGGAAGTGATCTCGAGCTTCTCGATCCGGACCACGCCGTAGGCTGTGACCGGACGGCTGAGGGAGATCCTGCCGCGTACGATGTGCAGCGTATCCTCCTCGATCCACAGAATGCCGATTTGAGCGGCCACAAGTCGCTCCTCGAGCGTGGCTTTCACCGGCTCGGGCGACGGCAGCATCTCGAGCCGATGGCACCGTCGGCCGCGGACCTCATCGAAACCGCGGTGGCGCCACTCGTGCAGCTGCAGCCCTGTGAGCAACGCGGTAAACGACTCGTCGCTGCTCGGATCCGCTGACCCGGCGAGCGCCATGTGCAGGTGCCTGGAGAACCGAGCCGCCTCGAGGTTCTTCCTGATCTCACGCTGACTCGGTTTTCGACCGTCGTGCGCGATCAGCACCTCGTCAAAACCTTCCCCCCAAGGGGTGCACTGGAAGATCAAGATCTCTCTGTCGGTCACCGTACCGCGCGCGTCGAACGACTCCCGGACGACGTGGCGCCGGAACCTGTAGTCGTACCAGGCGCTGACGTCCTCGACTTCCTGCTCCGCCGCCCGCGCGATCAACTCCGACGCGTCGACTGGCGTCCCGGGTGTCGCCGGCGCCGCTGCGAGAATCGCAGCGGCAGCCAACGCTCCGCCTGTGGTCCTGCGCGAGCGCATGATCTCCACGTTCGAGTGTACATCGCCGCACAGGTCTCCCAAGTGTCCCGCCGCTCCCGGATGCGAACCGACATCACAGGTTCCAGGCGTAGCCGACCTTGACGAACACGGTGTCGTCGGTGCGGTCAAGACCGTTGCTCCACTCGTTGGCGGAGTTGCCCGAGTAGCCGACGAACACCACGGTCTGCGGATTGATCTTGTAGGAACCGAGCAACTGGGCGAACACGGATCTGGAGCGGTCGTCCACCTCGTCCACGTAAAGCGCCGGGTCGCGTGCGGTGTCCGAGTACTGGACGACCGCGCGCACGCCGAGACGGCGGGTGAACTGGTAGCGGGCATACAGCTGGCTGAGGTTGGCGGTGTAGAGCCGGCCGCCCTCCACATCGAGGATCTCCCAGGTGTGGTCGAGGCCGACCGAGAGGTGACGACCGACCACGACCTCGACGATCGGATTCAGCCGGAGCCGCGTGCCCTGCTGGACGTTGTCGTAGTCGATGCGGTCGCCGAAAGTGCCACCCAGCACCAGCAGCCAGCGGCCGGTCGGCCAGAAGCCACCTTCGAATTCGACATGGCTGCCGTCGAACTTCGTGTTGTCGTGCCACTCGTGGCCGAAGTAGCCGCCCATGTCGAAGAACGACCGCCTGGGACCGGCGTAGTTGAACCAGCAGGTGACGTAGCGGGTCAGGAGGTTGCCAGAGTGGTCCTGCGACCCCTCGATCCCGTTGCCCACGTTGAGCAGCGTCCAGGGTCCGCCGGGGTCACGTTCCCACGTGTGACCCCAGCCGATGTCACCGTAGCGGTAGTCGGCCTGCGGCATGAAGCCGAGGTCGGCACGAAAGCCGGGGCTGATGTCGAGGTAGTGGCCGTACCAGTCCCACGTCTTGGTGTTGTGGAAGTAGAAGGCATCGACCGCGGTGCCGGTAAATTCGCCCTCGGGTTGGTCGAAGTCCGCGACCACCTGAGACGGGTAGTGGGTCATGGAACCCATGACCTGGACCGTGACCCGATCCCTCCGGGTGAAGCGGACGTCACCGTCAACGGCGACCAGGCGGTTGAAGTAGTCACCGCCCTGGCGGTCGGTGACCAGCGCGCCGACGCTCGAGGCCCGGGCGAGGTCGCGACGGTATCGGAAGACCGAGGCCTGGGTCTCGAGCTCGAGCGTCGTCGAGTCCGAGCCCTGGTTACCCGGAAAGATCAGGTTGGTGATCCCGTCGCGCGCACTGAAGGCGCCGATGGCGCTCACGCCGGCCTTGCCCGTGACCTTTGCGCCCCACATCGGGTCGGCGATGGTACGGGTGTAGACCGCGTCCAAACGGGTGTTGAAGAAATCGGCGCCCTGCAGGAAGAACGGCCGCTTTTCCTGGTAGTACAGAGCGAACTGAGTGTTGATGTCGAGCTGGGCTGCATCGGCCTCGACGTGCGAGAAATCGGGGTTGACCGTGGCGTTGAGCGTCAGGTTCGGGGTGAAACCCCAGCGCGCGGTGACACCGAGCTGCGTGTCCCGGTAGCTGACGGTCTCGCTCTCGAGGCTCTTCGCCGGGTCGCCGTGCTCCTGGGTCATGACCGACGACACGGTAGGAATGATCTCGAGGTTGCGCCCCGGCGAGGCGTCGCGGAAACCCACGACCTTCTCGGTCTGGCAGAAATAGCAGTTGTTGTTGCGGTCACGTGGGAACAGCGCGATGTGATGGCGCACGCTGCGCGGATAGCTGCGCACGAGGTCGAGCCCCCAGGTCTGGACGTCGGCGGATTTCTGGAAGCCGAGGCAGTGGAACGGGATCGCCATCTCGACCTCGTAACCGAACTGCGTGATCCTCCCAGCCGACTCCCAGATGGCGTCCCAGCTCCCGCCGCCGCCGCTGTCGGCCTCGATCTGGTCGCCCTGAATGCCGACCGGGTTTGAGAAGAACTCATAGGCCCGCCGCTGGTCGTTGAAGGTGTCGAGGACGATGGCAACCCAGTCGTCGTCATACATGTCGTCCCGATCACACAGCCGGGCCTGAATCGCCCTTGGATCGGGGTCGTAGGCCTTGAAGGCGACCACGAGGTGGTCGGCGGTGTAGGCGAGCAAGGCCTCGGTCCGCACCGGTGGGTCGATGTTCTCGCCCGGGCGGACTTCGTAGGCAAGCTCCAGTGAGAGAGCCTCACCCCACTCCTCAGGGTCGACGGCGCCATCGATGCGGGGCATGGCGTCGATCCGAGGGATGTGATGAACTCGAGGGTCCGCGGAACTGGATGAAACGACGACAAATGCGAGCGCCGTGAGCACGACGGGGCGCCACAGGGTGGCCTGAGATCGTTCGATCCTCACGGTGCTTTCTCCATTTCGGCGGTGGTTCGACGATTGTCCGCCAGCTTCTACCTATGGATACGCCTGGAAGAGGGCGGCGTTGCATCCTCTCAACGCATTTGATGCCATGAGCCGACGCAAGGTTGGATCGAGACGAGGCGTCCGGAGTCATCAGTGGTGGCGGCGCGTGGGCCTGGTGCGTCTGACGGTCACCGAGGACGATCGACGCGAGCTGGTATCTCGAATCCGCCGTCGGGAGGGTTCTGCCAATCCCGTTGTACGGTCGCTGCCGTCAGGAGCGAGAGCGCCGCTGCGCCGCCCTCAGATTTTCCCGTGCACCACCAGCTCGGCGAAGTTCTCGAACGAGCGGTTCCACGTTTTCTCGGCCTGGGCCGGGAAGCAGCAGGCGGGCAGCTCGCGCGCTCGGAGGTGGTAGCTGATGCACTCGCAGCACGTCCCCTTGCGTTTGCACGGCTCGTAGCTGCAGTTGCAGACGTCCAGGTTTTGCCGCTGCCTGCACTCCATGGCCCACCTCCGACGACATCAGGATACCTCCAAGGCGGCCGGCCGGAACCCGCGCAGGAGCTGTTCGGCTGAGGGTCTTCCGCGCGGCAACCCAACGAGCCGACGCTCGTATCTGACGGAGAGACATCGCCCTCAGGGGGGCAGACAACCGATGACCCGCAATGCCGCGATCACCACTGCCATGCCGGTGACGGCTGCAGTGTGGGCTTGCTCCGACGGCCGGCAGGAGATGACCGAGCGAGCAGCGATCGAGGAGGGCATCATGGCGAACGGAGTCGTTGTCGAGACGTTGATCGTCGATCTGGAACGGGCAGCGCTCGAACAGTTCGGCCGCGGAGACATCGATGGCTCGCTCGCGCGGTGCGAGGAGGAGATCTCCACCTTCGATCCATTCGTGGAACGTCGGATCGACGGCCTGACGGCACTCGCGACGCACTACGAGGTCGCGCGGGGCAAGCCTCAGTACGATTCCTGCGATCTGAGGGATGTCCGCGTCCAGGCGTTCGACAACACGGCGATCCTCACCTACGTGCTCGCCACCGCGGATTCGTCTGACCCACACTTCGAACCGACGCGCTGGAAGGTCACCATGGTGTACCACCGGTCCGAAGACCGGTGGCGCGTCGTGCACTCTCACTTCGCCCTGTTCGCCGACTCCTTGCCGCGCGACTTCGAGCTCACGATTCCGCCGGCTGACCTCGGGCAAATCGAAGGTGCAACTCTGCGCGAACTGCTGGTGCTCGAGGACAGCGCCATGGAGCGTTGGCGGTGCGGCGACCCCTGGGGGTTCTGGGAGCTGAGCGCGCCGGGGGTCAGCTACTTCGATCCGGAGACCGACGGCCGGCTCGACGGCGCGGACGCACTGCGTCGGCTGTACGCCGAGGTCGAGGGCAAGATCCACTACGACGTCAGTGAGTATGTCGCGCCCCGGGTCCAGGTGTTCTTCGACGTGGCGGTGCTCAGCTACCAGTACCGATCGGCCGACATCCGGGAGGACGGGTCGGCCAGCTCCGGCACCCGCTGGAATACCACCGAGGTGTTCGCCAGAATCGACGGCCGGTGGCGCATCGTCCACACCCACTGGTCGTACGCCCGAGCAGGCATATCCGAACTCGCCCCTTCGAGTTGAGAGTGCGCCGAAAAGCTGCTCGAGCCGGATGATCCTGCCTGGCGCTGGTTGCGATCGGCCGCCTGGACCCAGTTCTCGGGCACCTGCGACACGATGCGCTCGGACGGGGCGACGATGGTGGATAATGGCGAACGGTGGAACCGACAGGCCGGTTGGCGGTTCGACCGGGAGGCTCGACGTGTCGAAGACGCTGCTCCGCCTGTCGCTGGCCACTGTCGTGGTGGTCGTGGTCACCCAGTTCGCTCCGGTCGAGCGCACCAATCCGCCGGTCGAGGCGGACTTCGACGGTCCAGTCGAGGTCGCAGCGGTGCTGAGAACGTCCTGTTACGACTGTCACTCGAACGAGACCCGCTGGCCGTGGTACAGCCGGGTCGCGCCAATGTCGTGGCTCGTCGCCCACGACGTCGAGGAGGCGCGTGATCATATGAACTTCTCGCTGTGGGGAACCTATGATCCGCGCCGGCAGGAGAAGCTTGCCGAGGACATCTGGGAGGAGGTCGAGGAAGGCGAGATGCCGCTCCGCAAGTACCTCCTCGCCCACCCCGACGCCCGGCTGTCCGAGTCGGCGAAGCAGACCCTCCGGGAGTGGTCTCTCGAGGTCGCAGGTCACGGCCGGTAGGCGGCGATCGGGGTTCGCGCGTCCGCTCGCTCTCGGCCGGGGGTTGCGGCCGGTCGACGGAGCGAGCCACAGGCACCTTTGACGGAGAATCGGGGCCGTGGCCTCGGGGATTGCTATCCTGCTTGGCATCACCGAGCGGGAGCTCAACGTGGAGGTGCCATGGCAGGCGAAGCCACCCGGAAGGTCGCCTTTGACAACGACCGCTACCTCGCCGAACAGACCGACGCGATCCTCGAGCGCATCTCTCAGGTGGGAGGCAAGCTGTACCTGGAGTTCGGCGGCAAGCTCCTGTACGACTACCACGCGTCGCGCGTGCTGCCGGGGTTCCAGCCCAACGTCAAGATGCGCCTGCTGCAACAGCTCCGAAGCAAGGCGGAGATCATCCTGTGCATCTTCGCGGGCGACATCGACCGGCGCAAGGTGCGGGGCGACTTCGGCATCACCTACGACGCCGACACATTCAAGCTGATCGACGACCTGCGCGAGCATGGGCTCGAGGTTCGTGCCGTCGTCATCACCAGGTTCAACGGGGAACCGGCCGCCGAGGCCTTTCTCAACAAGCTGAGGCGGCGCGGTGTCCGGGTCTACACCCACCGGTCGATTCCGGGCTACCCGACCGACGTCAAGAGCATCGTGAGCGAAGCCGGATACGGCAGCAATCCGTACGTGGAGACCGACGCGCCGCTGGTGGTCGTCAACGCGCCGGGGCCCAACAGCGGCAAGATGGGCACCTGTCTGTCGCAGGTCTACCACGAGCACCGCCGTGGAATGCGCGCCGGCTATGCCAAGTTCGAGACGTTTCCGATCTGGAACCTGCCGCTGCGCCACCCGGTGAACGCGGCGTACGAAGCCGCGACCGCCGAACTGCGCGACGTCAACATGATCGACCCGTTCCACCTCGAGTCGCGCGGAGAGCAGGCCGTCAACTACAACCGTGACATCGAGGCGTTTCCGCTGCTCAAGCGGATCCTGGAGACGATTACGGGGGAATCGATGTACCTCTCCCCCACCGAGATGGGCGTCAACCGCGCCGGATTCGCGATCGTCGACGACGACACGGCACGGCAAGCCGGCAAGCACGAGATCGTTCGTCGCTTCTTCCGTTACGCCTGCGACGTGGCCGTCGGGATCGAGGAGGAGAACACAGTCCGGCGAATCGAGGCCCTCATGCAGGAGTACGACATCGGGCCCGAGGACCGATGCGTTGTGCTGCCGGCGCGGGACGCGGCCGGAACGGTGGAGCGCAAGGGTGCGAAGGGCCACCGGGGCGTGTTCAGCGGGGCGGCGGTCGAGCTCACGGACGGTCGGGTCGTGACCGGCCACAACTCGCCGCTGATGCACGCCGCGTCTGCACTGGTGCTCAATGCCATCAAGGAGCTCGCCGGAATCCCGAGACACCTGGACCTGATCAGCCCCACGGTCGTGTCTTCGATCGGCACGCTGCGCAAGGACGTCCTCGAACTCGGTTCGATCAGCATGAACCTCGAGGAGACGCTGATCGCCCTGAGCGTCAGCGCGACCACGAACCCGACCGCGCTGCACGCGATGCAGCAGCTGCCTCGGCTGAGAGGTTGTGAACTCCACCTGACCCACCTGCCCACGCCGGGAGACGAGCGCGGTTTGCGGCGGCTCGGGGTCAACCTGACCTGCGATCCCAATTTCGCCAGCAGCAAGCTGTTCGCTTCGTGAGCCGAAACCAGCCGGGGCATACCCCGAGTGCGTCGCACACCGCACGCGCCAGCACCAAGAGGTACCCTGCACTTGTCACCAGTCTCCTGCTACGGACGCTAACCGCCGCTCGGATCAGAACGGGATTGTCGATACCGATACCGAAAACCGATTCCGACACGCACCATCGGTATCGCTATCGGGATCGCTATCGGGATCGAATCACCGCCGCTTAGATCGGACGGGGATGGTCGATACCGATACCGAAAACCGATTCCGATACCGACCACATTCGTCGGTATCGCTATCGGTATCGCCATCGGGATCGAACGATTCTTCTGATCCAGCGGAGACTTCTCCCCTCGGGGTGCTCCAGGCTACGCCTTCAGCTCCTTTTTGAGGGTTCGCTGCAGGGCCTTGCCGTAGGGAGGCTGGAGGCCCATCAACTTCCAGAGGTTGAGTTTCGGGGACGTGAACACCGCCCGCGGGTGGCTGAACGCGCGGAAGCCGTCGATCCCCCGGTACACGCCCATGCCGCTGGCGCCGATCCCGCCGAACGGCAGGGTCTCGATCAGGGCATGAATGAGGACATCGTTGACGGTGACTCCGCCCGACGTGGTGCGCGACAGTACTCGCGACCGCTCCTCGGCGTCGACACCGAAGTAGTAGAGGCACAAAGGCCTCGGTCGGTCGTTGACATAGGAGATGACCTCGTCGATCGAGCGATAGCCCTTGATGGGCAGCACCGGGCCGAAGATCTCCTCCTGCATCAGCTGCAGGTCGTCGCCGGGCTCGATCACGACAGTCGGCACTAGCTTCTGCAGGGGATCGTCTGTCAGATCCTCCCCTGCCGGGTTGACCTCCCGCACCTCGGCGCCGCTCTGGCGCGCCTCGGCCACCGCCGCCCTGAGACGCGCATAGTGGTTCTCGTTGATGACCGAGGTGTACTCGGGGTTGTCCTTGAGCGACGGGTACATCGACCTGATGTGATCCTCGAGCGCGGTGACGAACTCTTCGACCTTCTCGGAGGGCACGAAGACGTAGTCTGGAGCGATGCAGATTTGGCCCGCGTTCAGCAGCTTGCCCAGCGTCACTCTCAGCGCCGCATGCCCGATATCGGCCGATCGCCCCACCACCACCGGCGACTTGCCGCCCAGCTCCAGGGTCACCGGCACCAGGTTGTCGGCCGCGGCCCGCATCACGAGGCGCCCGATCGCGGTGCCGCCGGTGAACAGCAGGTGATCGAGCGGCAGAGCGCTGAAGGCCTGCCCGACCTCCGATCCTCCTGTGCACACCGCGACCTCGGTCTCGTCAAAGGTCCGGCCGATCAACTCGGCCAACAGCTCGGCGGTCGCCGGCGTGTTTTCCGACGGCTTGATCATGGCCCGGTTGCCGGCTGCGAGCGCTCCGGACAGGGGGAGGAACGCCAAAAAGACCGGGAAGTTCCACGGGCTGATGATGCCCATCACCCCCTTCGGCACGTACTCGATTCGGGCCCTGCAGCCGAGCGGGCCGAACGGGAAGTCGAGCTTCCGTCTCTCCGGCTTCATCCACTGACGGATCCGCTTGCGTGCGTACTTCAAGGGGCCGATGCACGCCGCGACCTCGGTGAACCGCGACATGTCGCGCGGCCGGCAGCCGTAGTCGGCAGACAGGGCGTCGGCGATCCTCCCCTCGTTGTTCGACAGCAGGTGGATCGCGCGGTCGATTCGATCGATCCTTGTGGCGGCCGTGACCGGCAGCTCCGCCAGAAACGCCTTCCGCTGTCGGTCCAGCAGTGCCGCCATCGATTCGGATGTCCAGACGGTGGAGAAAGTGGTGTGTTCGGCCATGACGCTGCCTCCTTCCGGGAACGCGCGGCAGCCAACCTGCGGACAACCTCGCGACCGTGGGAAACCCGCGGCGTCGGACGCCGCGATCGAGGTTCTCGGTCCGCGAGTTGGGTTCTGTTGTTGCCAGGATACAACAGGGAGGAGCGACCGTCGACGGTGCAGGAGTGCCTTGTTTCACATGCCGACCTCACGGACGACGCGACTGCGCAGCGAATCAAAGGCGCAGGGTGATATTCCGGAAGATCCCTTCGATCTCGTTTTCGTACCTCATGTTGGTGCGTCTCAACTCGACGTCTCCGGCATCCGACCTGTGCGGGCCGTTCCACGACGAAAAAGGGGGATCGTGATGGTCAGCTCCGCCGCGCACACCGCCGCCCGACTGGGCATGATCATGATGTTCTCTCTCACCCCACTCGCGCTGGTGCCCCAGCGGGCCACGGCTGAAGTCGTTCGCGTCACGATCTCCAGCCGCGAGGTCTCGAGCGACGAGCAGGAGCACAGCCGCTCAGGACCGTACGAGGTGATCAAGGGAGTCATCCACCTCGAGGTGGATCCCGAGGCCGAGGCGAACCAACTGATCGCGGACCTCGAGCTCGCGCCGCGCAACGAGCGCGGCACAGTCGAGTTTTCCGCCGAATTCGAGCTTCACAAGCCGGTGGACGCGAACCGTGGCAACCACCGTCTCATGTACTTCGTGAACAACCGGGGCAACAAGCACGGTGCCGGCTGGTTCAGCTATCAGGCTGGCATGAACTGGCTGTACCGGCATGGGTGGTCCTACCTGTGGTGCGGATGGAACGCGGACGTCGTCGAGAGCGACCGGAAGCTGAACATCCATGTCCCCATCGCGACCCGCGGCGGCGAACCCTTGACCGACGAGGTGTACACCGAGATCGTGTCGTGGGCCGACGACCCGGTCCCCAGCATGCCACTCGTGTGGGGTGGATCGGTGCCACCGACGCCGGTGACGCTGGACAACTCGACCGCGACCCTGACGGTGCGGCGGTACCGCTGGGAGGATCCGGTCGAGGTGCCGCGCGAGCAGTGGTCGTTTGCTCGGAAGGAAGACGGCGAGCTCGTTCCCGATGCGGGCTTCCTCGCCGTCGAGGGCGGCATCAAGCCGGGCTGGCTGTACGACCTGGTGTACGTCGCCAGGGACCCGAAGATCACCGGCCTCGGCCTCGCGGCGATCCGCGACGTGGTGTCGTTCTTCAGGTACGAGATGGCAGACGACGCGGGCGCTGCCAACCCGCTCGCCGGTGTCGTCGACTTCGTGTACGCCTGGGGCCACTCTCAGTCCGGCCGGCTGCTGTCCCACTTCGTGTATCAGGGCTTCAACGGCGACGAGAGCGGCAGACAGGTGTTCGACGGCGTGTTCGCCAACTGCCCCGGCGCCGGTAAGGGGCTGTTCAACTCGCGCTTCGCCCAGACCACCAGACACGGCAGCCACCTCGAGGACAATCTGTTTCCGATCGACGTCTTCCCGTTCACCACCGTCGAGCAGGTCGATCCGGTCACCGGGGAGCGCGGCGATGCCCTGGCACGGGCGCACGCCACGGGTGTCGTGCCCAAGATGATCTACCTGAACAGCGCCACCGACTACTGGACCCGGGGTGCGTCGCTGCTCCACACCGACGTCGAGGGCACCACGGATGCCGCCATCGACCCGAACGTGCGCATCTACCTGGCGGCCGGAAAGGCCCACGTGGACGCACGCATGGGCGTCATCGGGCGTGCGCTGCTGACCGCGCTGGATCAGTGGGTCAGCCGCGGCGTCCCGCCACCGGACTCCCGTGTCCCGAGAATCTCGGACCGGACCCTCGTCTCCCTCGAACGCTTTCGCGCCGCCTTTCCGGCAATCCCAGGCGTCGCGCTGCCCGACTCGTTTTACCGACCGCTCAGGCTCGATCTCGGCCCGCGCTGGCAGAGCGAGGGGATCGCGGACAACGTGCCCCCCGCCGTCGGCAAACCCTTCGCTGCGCTGGTGCCCCAGGTGGACGCGGACGGCAACGACATCGCCGGAATTCGTCTGCCGGAGATCGCCGTGCCGGTGGTCACCTCCACCGGCTGGCGGCTGCGGTCGCCGTCGTACTCCAACACGTTGGGACGGAACACAGGGAGGGTGTGGCCTTTCCCCTTGACGGCCGAGGAGCGTGAGCACACCGACGACCCGCGGCCCTCGATCGTCGAGAGATACCCGTCGCGAGCGCTCTACCTGGCGCGCGTGGCGGACCACCTGGTCGAGCTGCGGCGCGCGCGGTTCCTGCTCGACGAGGACGTCGCCATCCTGCTCGACCAGGCGGCGCGACAGGCATCGCTCCTCCACGACCTTCGTTCGCCGGCAGACGTGGCGCTCGAGGCCGGTGCCGAGGCCGCGGTGGACTACTTGCGCCGTCTGCACGAGGCGGACGCGACGAGCTTTGCCGATCTCCCGGCAGGAGGGGACCTCGGCGGCAGTGTCAACCGCACCGGATACCAGCTGATGGGGGTCGACGAGCTCGCGACCGCGTGCGAGCTCTTCCGCCTCAACACCGTCATGTACCCCGACAGCTGGAACGCATGGGACAGCCTGGCCGAGTGCCGGTATCGAGCGCACGATCTCCCCCGAGCCGCCGAGTGCTACACGAAGTCCCTCGAGCTCAACCCCGACAACAGCAACGCCGCCGCCATGCTCGAACGCCTGCGGCGAGAGTGACGCCGCCTGATTTCCGATCCCGATCACGGCATCCACTGCCTCGCCGCGATGATTATCTGTGACCCCAGTTCATGAGCCGAAACGGCAGGACTCACGGTACGACACGTCGAGCGGGGGAGCTCCAGCGACGGCGGACGCGGCGTGGCCTTCAGTAAACAGGACGTTGTTCGTGGTCGTAACAGAGCACGTCGACATCGTCACGGGCCTCGAGAGGGTCGAGCACCGGCAGGACTGCGCCGGACGACGTGTCGGCGAACACGCCCCACTTGATCTTCAGACCGTCCGCGTCGAGCAGATAGGCGGTCCTGTGATAGACGGGCGCGCCGTGCCCTAGGTCGCGCCACTTGATGAGCATGCTGTCGGACGTCAGCTCGAGCAGCTCGCCCGCGGGGTAGTCCGTGCTGATGACGCTGTGGTCCCGCATCTCCCAGGCATAGGCGGGCTCGCCCCGGGCGCGCAGGAGCAACACCAGGGCATCGGGATCGGAAGGATCGTACAGCGAAGGATCCCAGGCCGCGACATCCTTGGCGATGGGAGCGTACGAGAAGATCTCGTTCGACGTCGTGCCGGGCTCCTCCCGCTCGTACCAGCCACCGAGGAAGCTGTAGAGCTGACTGACGTCGAGCGGTCGGTTCACGGCGGTGTTGCAGGCGCGGCCTTCGCCGCCCCATCGCCACCGGGGCCAGGCGTGCCCGAGGGCGTATCTCTGCGAGGCCGGATCGAGCATGTCGGTGTCGAGCACCGTCTGGATCTCGGCCCCCCGGCTCTGCGTGAGCAGCTTGTAGACGCAGATGTCCAGCCACTGCCAGTCGACCACGGCCTCCACCACGTGCTCCATCTGGGCCCAGGGATAGCCCGGGGAGCTGCCGCCGACGACGTAATAGGCGGGTTACCCCGGGACCTCGTCGGCGATCATCTGCGGAGAGCACAGCGGCTCGCCGGCCGTGACCGCGATCGAGGGCAGCCCGTCCAGCAGATCCGTGCCGTCGGCGAGGCCGCACGTCCCCCACGCATTCGGATTACAGCCGGTCGCCGTTTCGACTCGCGGTGCGAACGCGGGGTCGAACGAGCCCACGTGGTCCAGATCGTAGAACACGCCGTTGGCGTAGTTGATCGTGACGCGCCACTGCGGAACCTCGTCGAAGTACACACCCGTGGGTCCGTTGACGAACAGCACGGTCTCCGCGGCTCCGTCGCTCCGTGACAGGTAGACCGGGTTCCGGTCGCGCACGCCGGAACCGTCAAGCCCACCCCAGTACGCGCACGCCTCGTCGGCCTCGCAGGCGCCGTCGTCGTCACCTACCCCATCCCCTGCGAGCTCGTCCATTTCCGAGTCGTCGGCTGGAAGGAAGCCGACGCCGTCGGTCTTGTGGTCGCCGTACGCGTGTCCCGTGTGGGGCAGAAGTGGGCCGCGAAGACGCCGGGGGCGACGTGGATCGGATCACCGTTCGTCGGGCTGTCGAGCCGGCCGTCCGATCCGAGGCTGTAGCTCCACGGCAGGTCGAGCGCGTGCTGTCGGTCGCCGCCGATGATCCACTGCCCGGAGCTCTCCTCGAATACCCGCAGGTCGTTGCGCACCAGGTTGTAGAGCGGGTCCTGCGTGGAGTCGACACAGGTCTCGATCGGGCCGCCGCCGCTTGGCGTCCCGGATCTCGAGACGTCGAAAATGACACCCTTCGACACCTCGAAATTACCGAACGCATCGGGCTCGTCCACGGCCGACACGAGCCGGACGCGGGTCACGTCGGCCTCGATGCCGGTGTAGGCGGCAAGCTCGGCATTCCAGTCGGCGAACAGCTTCGACAGGTTCCTGCCGTTGTGGAGGTAGACGGTGGCGAATGAGGCGTGGGGAGCCGTGAACGAGGTCCCCGCCTCGAACTGGTCGGCGATCTCGCCGAGCGCGGACAGCGCCTGGGCGACGTGGTCGGTGCGGGTCCGGGTGGTCCTGGCGCCGATCAGGCTGCCGGTGACCGTGCCGCTGCACGAGGTGAACGAATAGCTGCCGGAGTACAGGTCGGCGGCGGTGTCGAAGGTCGCCGTCAGCTGTGATCCCGCCGAGCAGCCGCCGTCGGTCTCCAGGCCGATCGTCACGATGTCTCCGGCCTCGCTGAACGACGTGACACCGCCATCGCACGCCCACAGCCCGCACCCCGCCACGCTGGCGCAGCCGCCGGCCACCAGGCCGCCGTCCTCTCTCAGCACGACCGCGACCTCCTGGGGATCGTCACCGTCGATCGCCGGGTCCACGAACAGCAGTCGGCGTTCCTCCAGGATGCCTCTCCAGCCATGGAATATCACCGGTTGGCCCGCGATGTCGCCGGATGCGCTGCCCGTGAAGACCTGGCCGCCCACCGTGCCGCTGAGCCGGATGTCACGCACGGCCTGCGGCGTCGCGAACTCGAGATCGAGCGTCATGGACCCGGCGGCGTACACGCCCTCGACGACCGTGCGCCGCTGGGTGCCGCCCAGGACGTAGCCGATGAGGCGTCCGTCGCTCCGTTGGTGCAGCCGAAGCACGATCGGACGATTCGAGCCCGCGAAGTCGAGAGCGCCGATCCAGCTCGCGGCCACCGTCGACGGAGGCGGGCAGGTGTTCTCCCACGCGCACAGATCCCCGGACTCGAAGCCGTAGACGACCGCCACGAGGTAGACCCTGTACCGCCCGTCCCTCGTGCTCGACCGTCTCGGTCACCGTCTCCCGATCGATCGTCTCGATCGCCTTTCCCAGGGTGCAGGCGTGCAGCAGGTCGTCCCCCTGACGCTCGGCGTGGCCTGGAATCTCCGAGTTCGTCAGGTAGTCGCCGGCGACGATCGGTCCGTTGGCGTCGGTGGCCCAGACGCGGCCTTCGCCCAAGGCGTTGACCGTGCCGAAGCGCTCGCCCGCCTTCGCTCGGTGCCAGTGGTCGTCGCCGAGCGTCGCCTCGGCCACGAACACGCCGAACACCGCCGGATCCCGCGATCGCCGGGCCAGCGTCACCGTCGGCATGGTCGACGACAGTTTGACGGTCTGGTCGGGCGAGACCCGCACCTGCGCCTGCCCGGTCACCGCCATCACCATCCCAGGCTCGAGCCCCCGCGGCAGATCCGCCGCCAGCTTGACCTCGTGGCCGCCGGTGAAGGGGCCGTAGTTGGTGCCGGCGCCGGCGGCGTAGACGTCGAACCCGGCGCTCGAGTCGGTCGCGCCGCGCACTCCGTAGTTGGTGCCGGTCGTGGCCCTCACCCAGCAGAGGACACCCACGCCCGAGACCGACTGGCTCTGGCGCCAGACGCCGAAGTTGGCACCGGACTCCGAGGTGGCTTCACCAAAAACCCCAATGCCGGTGGTCGACAGGCGCTCACCGTAGAGTCCGTATGTGGTGCCGGTGTCCGACGTAGCCCTGGCCCACATCCCTTTGCCAGACGTGGAGATACTCTGTCCAATAACGCCGGTCGTGTCCCCGGTCGGGGCTGATACGTAGCCGACGACCCCCCGACCATCCGCCGACGCACTCTGACCCCGGACACCTTGGGCGTCGCCGGTCGTGGCGGTTGCCGAGCCCCGCACTCCCCGGCCGTTGACCGACGGTGTCTCGCCTTTGACACCCCTCACAAATCCTGTCGCGGAGTCGGCCACACCGAGAACGCCGGTTCCTGAGCTGGAGAGGCTCGTGCCCTCGACGCCAACAGAATCACCCGTCGAGTGAGAGACTCTGCCCTCTACGCCGCGACCTGCCGTTTTGGGGGAGATGCCTCGTATAGCAACGTCCGTGCCGGACGTGCTGGAAAGCTGTTGTGCCAAGAGTCCCACCGAATCCGACCCCTGCCAGTTTGCCCCATAATGGTTGTGGAACAACGGGGCGAAACTGGCCGAGTCACTGCCGTCGAGGGTGTCGGCGTCGAGGCCGCTGCCGGATCCTTCGAGAACGTTGCAGGTGGTCCCGACAAGCTCCAGCTGGTTGCCTGGGCTGTAGGTCTCGTCGTCGTCCGTGCCGCAGACCCACGCCGTTCCGCTCCATTCGGCGAGCTCGCCCGAGGCACAGACCAACCCTCCGAGGGTGTCGGTGTCCTCGTCCGCGGCGCAGGCCCACACCGAGCCGTCCCACTTGGCGCCCTCGCCCTGCACGCACGACAGGGCCGCGAGGGCGTCCTGGTCGGTCGCGGTAGTCACTGCCGTCACCCCGTCGATGGTGAGCGCCATGCCGCCGCCGCCCGCGTTGCCGATGTCGAAGGTCTCCAGCCCGGACGACGAGCGGTCGATGCCGGCCTCGGTCATGAACGTGTCGGTCGCCGCGTCCGCCGTGCCGTCGAGCAGCAGGTCCGCCCCGCCGGCCTGGTTGGCGGCGGCAACCCCGACGCCGTCCGGCGAGTGGCTGATCCCGGCCACGCCGATGGTATCGCCGGTGACGTCGCTCTGGTCGGCGCGGATCGCCGAGGCTACGGCACTCCTCGCGCACCCGGGGAGCGGTCGAGACCGCCCCCCGAGTCCGCCCGGTGTATCGACTACATCTCGATGGACGTGTAGACCAGGTCGTGCACTCCACCAACCCTGACGTCCATCTCGTAGTGCTCCATCAGCTGCGTAATCTGGCGCTTGCAGTTGGCGCACGCCGTGGCCACGAACGCGGCCCCGGTATCCCGCACCTGCTCCATCTTCTTCTTGCCGCTGACGGTCATCCGGAACTCGCGGATATCGTCCATCGCGGCCAGACCGCCTCCACCACCGCAGCACCAGTTCTCGGTGCCGGACGGGGTCATCTCACGGTAGTCCTCGCACGCCGCCTTCAAGATATTCCGCGGCTCGTCGACGATGTTGCAGCTGCGGCCGAAGTTGCACGGATCGTGGTAGGTCACGGGCTCGGGGTTCCTGCTCTTGTCGAGCGTGATCCTGCCCTCCTCGATCAATCGGGCTGTGAACGGCAGCACATTGTTCACCTTGAACGGGAGCTCGCCCCACCACTTGCCCTTCTCCATCATGAACTTGAAGACGCGGAAGGCGTGGCCGCACTCGCCGCACAGGAAGTTCTTGACGCCGAGGCGCTTGCCCTCCTCGTAGTAGTTCTTGTTCTCGGCCTTCATGGCCGCGTCGTCGCCGGTGAACAGCCCGTAGTTGGCGCCGTCGAAGCAGCGCGAGCTCATGGTCCAGCTGATGCCGAGCTTGTGGAAGATCTTGGCCACCGCCATGGTCGCCTCGGGGTTCACCAAAACGTCGCCGGAGGGCGGCACGTACATGTACTCGGCTCCCTCGACATCGATCGGGATCCGCACCGGAACCCCGCACTCCTCCTCGATCTCCTCCTCGAGGAAGGCAATGGCGTCCTTGAAGCCTTCAACTCCGCAGCCGTCGGTGTTGCCGGTCTCGAGCGAGATTCTGGTGACGTCGAGCAGACGTTGCGGCGTCAGCCCAAGCGAGTGGATGATGGCGCGGCCCTTGCGCGTGATTACCGAGTTGTCGATCCCGAACGGGCAGAAGGTCGCGCAGCGGCGGCAGCCGGTGCACTCGTAGAACCGTTGAACCCACTCGGTGATCTCGCCTTCGGTGTAGTCGTGGGCCCCGGCCACGCTGCCGAACATCTTGCCGCCCAGCGTATTGCGGCGCTTGTAGATCGATCTTATGAGATCGGAGCGCGCGGCCGGGTTGAGCGCCTTTTCCGGCGCGCCGTAGTACACCGGGCACTGCTCGGCGCAGGTCCCGCACTTGGCGCAGATCTCCATGTAGGCCAGCAGGGCCGACGGCCCCTTCTCGATGGCGTCGATCGCCTTGTTGACGGTATCGCGCTCGGGCGGCCTCGGTTTCTCGGTAATCTCCGGAATGACGTGTGGTTGACTCGATGCATCCATGGTGTCAGCTCCTCTTGATCGCGGCCTGCGTGAAGAACACGCCGCCGAAGTGCATGATCTTGCTAAACGGCATGTACAGCAGCAGCATTTGGCCCAGGAAGAGGTGGGCCAGGAACCAGCCGTTTCCCGGCACCGTCGGCCACTGGAGCATCACGAGCGACGCGAAGTACTGCCGCGACTCCGCAAGATCGAAGTGTCCGAGAAACCGCATGGCGTTGCCGGTCAGGACAATCGCCAGGATGAGGAAGAGGGCGAAGTAGTCCGCCGGCACCGAGATCTCCCGCACCCGGTCGACGGCGAAGCGACGCGCGATCAGGAGCACGACCATCACCAGGATCGTCACCCCGGCGGCCCCACCCACCACCGCCGACATGGCATCGGCGTCGATGTGGAGCGCGCTCCACAGGGCGGGAAAGTCCATGACCACCCGCAGGTGGCCGATGAGGATCAAGGCGAGCATGGCGTGGAACAGCCACGACATCGCCCACAGGAAGCGGTCACCCTTGAACAGGCTCGGAAACAGCAACGTCTCCTTGACAACTCCTGCGGCCGTTCCTCTGGGCGAGGTCGGGAACAGAGTCATTCCGGGCTGCGGCAGCTTCTTCCACACCCAGAGACGATTCAACATCGCCGCTACGAAAACAACGAATGTCACCGGGGGGAGAATCACTCCCACGATGATTGCCAACGCCGACACGAGACACCTCCAGTCGTCTTGTGGCCGGCCCTCGGACCGGTCGGCCTGTTCTTGACGATCGTGCCGGCGGAAGCTAGCTTTGATGAAGAAGGAGAAACGGTGCTCTGCGAGCCAGGCTCGCGGTTCGTCGGACTCCCTCGGGTCAGTCCGGCGGGGTAGTTGTGCAGGCCACACCGCCGGGCTTTCTTTCACCGGCAGCCCCTACGCATGTATCTTCGGCGTCACCTCCAGTCCTGTGATGTGCTCCTCCAGCTCCGACAAAGTGAACCCACGCGGCAGCGCACGATCGACACCGAGGTCGGTCTGCTCCGCGAACGAACGGTCGCCGGGGACCGCGAGGAAGATTTGGACGCCAGGGATCCTCGGATCTGTCGAAAGGTGAGAGCAGAGACTCGCTCGCGCGCGCTTCGGCAACGAGCAGTCGATGACGACGTACTCGGGCCTGAACTCCGCGCACGCGGTCGAGCACTCGTACTCGGAACCCGCGAACGCGACCTCGAGCCTGCTGCCCGCACCGTCCTCGCGAAGCCTCTGGCGCAGGTCCTCGCTTTGAGTGACGATCAGCACCCGTCGCGAGCTTCGCACGACCTCCTGGTAGTACGCGCAATCCTCGCACGATGTCTTGCAGTGCGCTCCGGCGTAGCCGGTTTCGGTCGCGAGACCGCTCATCTCGTAGCAGCGTCGCGCCCGAGCGCGGTACACGAGGCACCCCAGGCAGTCGTCGTTGGGGTCGTCGCCGCTGGCGTAGTACTCCCAGCAGTAAACGAAGCCGTTGGTACCCGGAGACGTCCCCAGTCCGAGGTCGTCGCGGATCAGGCCATCGAGGTCACTCGCGGCGACGCGGTAGTGGCCGCCGGCGGTTCTGACGGCCGGCAGGCGGCCGCTCTTGATCCACTTGAGCACCGTGTCGGGCGTGACGCTGAGCCGCCGCGCCGCCTTGCCCGTGGAGAGCAGGCGGTCGCGATTCTGGTTTTCCGGGCGCCGGGCCATACATTACTATCTACGCCTGTGGTCGGGTCGTGTCAAGAGAAAATCGATAAAATCGATAAAATAAATAATATACTGATTCTCAAAATGGTATGACACATTTGATACTCTGAGACCCGGTTTCGATCCCCTCAGTCCCCATCGTGACCACTGGCTCTGGGCAGAGGTCCGGCAGGCGAATCGTCGTCACCCGGAGCGGGGCGGGCGACCGTCTCGTAGGTGAGCGCGTGGTGGCCGTCGTCGATCACCTGGTACGGAATTCCCGCCAGCCGGCACACTCCCCGCTGGAATCCCCATGGGAACAGTGCCCTGAGACGCGCCAGCGACAGCCCGCAGCCGCGGCATGTCTCGTGCACGCGAGCAACCTCGCCCTGCTCCACGAACCGTCGCCTCACGAACAGCACGACCTTGAGCTGGAGCAGGGTCAGCTCGCGCGGCACGCCGAGCCGCCGGGCCATGGCCGCTGTGAACTGCAGGTCCCAGACGCCGGGGTCGGCGAGAAATCCCCGCCGGTCCAACGGGTATGACCTCCCGGCTGCGTCGATCGCGTCCATCACCTGGTCCCGACCGCCCATCTCCACACCAACTCCCTCACCTCACTCCCTCACAATGTAGCCCCTCGGCGGAGGTTTCGCCACACAAATCGCAAACAATCTTGAGAAATTGCACTGGAGAATTACATCTTTTTTCTCTTATCCCGCGCCTGACGCTCCCTGGGCATCGGTCGGTGAGGTTTTGGGGATACGTCCTTTGACAGCGGTCACCGGTGATGATGTCCGCTCGACCGGCACATACAATGGGTCAGCAATATGCTGCTGAAGGAGCACTCGATGCCGAACAGGATGTCACCGTCGGTCGGGCTCGTCATAGCCGCTCTCTCGATTCCCTTGGGAGTGCAGGGGCAGGCACCACTGAAACGCGAGGACGCGGAGCGTTCGATGGGGCTGCGCTCCCAGGGCGACCTGGTCCGCGGTCAGCTCGACACTGTGGGGTTCGTCGTCACTCGTGAACAGGCGGAGGACGTCGTGCCGCAGGCGATCCGGATGGAACGTGAGCGTCTCACTGCTGCTCCGGACGTGCTCGTGGCCGCAGTGTGTCCTCACGACGACCACCTGTACGCAGCCGGCGTGCACGTCCACGCCACGCAGCGGATCGCCGCGCCGCGGGTGGTGCTGGTGGGCGTGTTCCACAGGGCGCGGGAGTGGCAGCTCCGGGACCGCATCGTGTTCGACCGGTTCCAGGCGTGGCACGGGCCCTGGGGGCCGGTACCGGTGGATCCACTTCGCGAGGAGCTCGTTGCCGCTCTGCCGCCGGGGGACGTGGTGGCCGACAACACCATACACTGCCGTGAGCATTCGCTGGAAGGCATCGTCCCGTTCCTCCAGCACCGCCACCGCGATCTCAGCATCGTGCCGATCCTGGTGCCGTACATGGGGTGGGATCGAATGGAGCAAATCGCGGAGCGGCTCGGTGCGGCGCTCGCGGCAGCGGTGCGCCGACACGGCTGGGTGCTCGGGCGTGACCTCGCGGTGGTGATCTCCACCGACCTGGTGCATTACGGCGGCGACTTCGACCACGCTCCGTTCGGCGAAGACGGCGACGGGTACCGCGAGGCGGTGGCTCGGGACCTCGGTCTGATACGCGGACACCTCGAGGGTCCCGTCGAGCCAGAGCGACTGCGTGACCTTCTCCACGAGCTGGTGGATCGGGAGGATGTGACCCGGTACAGGATCCCCTGGTGCGGCCGGTTCTCGGTGCCGTTCGGACTGGAGACGGTCCGGGTCCTCACCGAGCGTCTCGGGCTCGGCCGGCCCGAGGGCACGCTGCTGCGGTTCGGCACCTCGGTGTCGGAGCCCGAGCTTGCGGTGTCCAGGGCCAGCAGAGATGCCGGCCTCGGCTACACCGCGCCGTCCAACTTCCATCACTGGGTCGCCTACGGAGCGGTGGGCTACACGCTGCCCAACCCGTGACTCCTCCGCCGCGCCGTAGCAACACGTTACCGCCAGCCCCTGAGGTTGTCTTGGAGCTCGCGCTTGCGCGCCTCGAGCGCCTTCTGCATGTGCTGGTAGGTCTCCGTGTGGCGCAGCGACACGTCGTAGGACTCGTCGGGATCGCGCTCGAGGTCGAACAGCCACGGTCCCCGAGAACGGAAGAACCCGAGCGCGAAGTCCGGCGGGTTGCCGAACGGCACGCGGTGCCGGTCGTGGTACTTGAAGCGGCCGTCGCGCACCGCCCGCAGGCGGCCAACCTGGTGGAACCAGATCGGACCACGCTCGTAGCCGTCGCGCCCGTCGAGGCGGCGGGTCATGCTGCGGCCGTCGATCTCGCGGTCGGAGGGCAGCGGGATTCCTGCAAGCTCGAGCATCGTCGGGAACAGGTCGACGGCGATCACCGGCTCGTCGTCGACTCGCCCCGGCGCGATGCGGCCGGGCCACCAGGCCAGCAGCGGCACCCGCATCCCGCCCTCGAAGACGTCGAACTTGCGGCCGCGCACGCCGCCCGGACTGCCCTGGAACCAGGGACCGTTGTCCGACGTGACAACCACCAGCGTGTTGTTTGCCACCCCTGTCCTCACCAGCACGTCGAGCACGGCCCCGGCGCTCCAGTCGAGCTCTTCGACGACGTCTCCGTACAGGCCTGCGGAAGATCGGCCACGACGATCCGCGGCCACGTGGAGCGGGATGTGGGGGAAGGTGTGCGGCAGGTACAGGAAGAACGGGCGGTCGCCGTGCTCCTCGATGAACGCCACTGCGCGTTCGGTGTAGCGGCGGGTCAGCGTGGTCTGATCGATCGGCGCCGGCTCGACCACCCGCCGGTCCTGCCAGACCACCGGCTTCCCCTGATCGTTGCTGAACAGCATCCCGTAGAACGACTGGAAGCCCATGTCGTTGGGCAGCGACGGCGACTCGTCGCCCAGATGCCACTTGCCGATGATCGCCGTGGCGTAGCCCGCGGCCTGCAACACCTCGGCCAGCGTGATCTCCTCCGCCGGCAGGCGGCGGTTGAGCCCGCCCAGCCGCAACAGGGCATCCTCCCAGGTCCCCGGCACCTGCGCCACGTGGTCGAGACCGGCACGCACCGCGTACCGGCCGGTGAGCAGCCCGGCCCGCGAGGCCGAGCAGTATGGCGAGGACGAGTACGCCTCGGCGAACAGCAAACCCTGGGAGGCGAGGCGATCCAGGTTCGGGGTCGCGATGGCGCTGCCGCCATAAGCCCCGAGGTCGCCGGCACCGAGGTCGTCGAACAGGATGACGACCAGGTTGGGCCCGGTCGGTGCTTTCCCTGTCAATTCGGCGAGGCGCTCCAGGTACGCCCGTTTGAGCGCGACGCGCTGCGCGTCGTCGACCTGGCGGTAGAGCAGGATCCGGCCGACGAGGTAGAGCGCTATCAGGGCGACGAGCACGATCAGAGCGGACAGCGCTCGATTCAGAGCTGCGCGTGCCGTCGGGCTCGCGGGGGTCCTCGGCTCGATGGGAGGTGGTGACCGGTCCATTCCAACCTCGGCAATCACGCGGTGCAAGCGCGCCGCTGCTCTCGCGACTCGGGCTCTCCCCCGCTCCTGCGGCTCGTGGGTCCCCTCAGTTCTCCGCGCGCCGGCGCGCGGCCATCTTGAGGCCCTCCCAGGCGAGCCAGCCGCGCATGGCGGCGCCCTTCATCTTTCCCTGGCGGTGATCGATGCGGTCAATTGCCCAATGAACCAGCGTCTCGGGGGGCGTCACCCGCTCCTCCTCGGGTCGCGGCACGAGTTGTATGGCGTCGAAGGCGCAGGCCACCGAGCACACCCCGCAGCCGATGCAGCGCTTCCCGTCCACGCTGGTGGCGCCGTCGCCGTCCGAGATCGCAGCCACCGGGCACCGGCCGTCGTGGCAGTCACCGCACTCCGAGCACAGCTCGGGGTCGACCTGGGACACGAAGTTGGAGCGGGCCAGCATGTACGGCGCGTCGAACTCGTTGACCGCCCGCAGAAAGCCACAGCAGCACGAGCAGCAGTTGCACACGAAGAACGGCTCGCGCTGGAAGTTGTAGGTGCAGTGGACGAGGCCCTCCTCCTCGGCGCTGTCGAGCAGCGCGAGCGCCTCCTCGCGCGAGATCTCGCGGCCCCACTCGGGCATGCCCTCGTAGGCGTCGGGGCGCCTGGAGAAGGTCATGCAGGTCTCGCTGGTGTGGCTGCACGGCTCACCCACCAGCGCCCTCTCCTTGCGGCAGAGGCAGTCGGCGACCCGGAACGAGTTGCAGCGCTCGAGGGTGGCCCTGAGGTCGTCGTACGGTAGCACCTCGGCCCGGGCCTCGATGCGGCGGTTGACCGGAACCACCCGTCCGATCGCCGGTGCCGAGCCGCCGATCTCGCCGAGCAGGGTCGGCCCGTACTCCTCGAACAGCTCTCCCAGCTCGCGGTCGAGGTGGTTGAGCTGGAACTCCCAGATGCCGATCACGAACGGCGCCATGGCGTAGCGAAAGGGAGTGCGTCCCTTACCCTTGAGCTTGTAGATCTGGCCGCGGTCGGCCATCCGGTCGAGCGCCTCACGCAGCTCGTCGACCGGGCGCCGGACCCTTCGCGCGATCACCGCCGGGCTCTCCGGAATCGCCTTCAACTTCAGCGCCAAGGCGGCATCTTCTGGGCTGAAGATCTTGCGCAGAATCGCCAGCTCGACCCCGCTCTCGGTGGCGGGATAGCCGTTCGGCAGGTCGTCGAGGGCCCGGGCCAGTCGCGTGTAGACGTCGGCCATGCCAACTCCTTTCACTCGTGCTCAAAGTTAGTGTGTTTCGGTCCCTCCCGCAACCACCCCTGTCACGAATCGATGGGCTCGCCGAGCGAATCGCTACACGATCGCAAAACTCTCGGCAGGCCGCGACCACGCGGTCCGGCGCCTCGACCTGGGGGTATTGGCCGATCCCCACCATCATCGGCCACACCCTGTGCCGGTCTCAGGACGCGGCGAGTAATCCGTGGATCAGGAGGATCGGTTCACGGCCGCCGGCCTCCCGGACGAGATCCGGTGGCCGAGGTGCACCGTCAGGCTACCCGCGGTCCGCCATCGCTCCAACGTGTGCTCTCGTGCCGTGGGAATCTCCCGTTGGGCCGAGTCTAGTGCGAATGTTTCACCAGCTTTCTAGCGCTACGGTGGAATTTGGTCTTCCGTTACGACCCGAGCTAGAATAGAGACCAGGAACCATTGCGAGGGAGCATGGAGCGACCTCCCAATCCCGTTGTCGTGGGTTTTCTGTGCACTTGGTGCGCCTACCGCGCGGCCGACCTTGTGGGCACCACCCGACGGCCGTACTCGTCCGGTTTCCGCCCGGTTCGCGTCGTGTGCTCCGGTCGAGTCGGCCCGGAGCTGGTGCTCAGGGCGCTGGCAGCGGGCGCCGACGGGGTGCTCGTGGTGGGCTGTCGCCCTGGCGAATGTCACCGTGTGGACGGCAACCTCAAGGCGTTGCGCCGGGTCACGCTGCTGCGCCGCGCGCTTGACCAGGTGGGCGTCGATCGGGAACGGGTACAGCTCGTATGGACCGCCGCCTCCGAGGGCGCGGTCCTGGCCGAAGCGGCCGACGCCATGGCGGAGACCGTACGACGGCTGGGACCGCTCGCCAGACGCGACCACATATTCGGTGCAATGTGCCCCGAAAGCGACCCCGGCCCTTGGGAGGGAGCGTGATGATGGAGGCGCCTGGCAAGCCGCGTCTCGCCGTGTGCTGGACATCCGGCTGTGGCGGCTGCGAGGCGGCCTTCCTCGACCTGGGTGACCGGCTGCTGGCGGTGGAGGACCACTTCGAGCTGGCGTTCTTCCCGCTCCTGGTCGATCGCAAGCGCGCGGATCTCGAGAACCTCGGCGAGGGTGCCATCGACCTGTCCCTGATTACCGGCGCGATTCGGACCTCCGAGGATGCCCAGATGGCTCACCTGCTGCGTCACGCGTCGAAAACGGTGGTCGCGTTCGGCGTGTGTGCGCAGCTCGGCTCGGTGCTGGCGCTGGCGGACCTCGTGCCGGTCGAGACGCTGTTGCGAACCGTGTACGGCGAGGCCTTCTCCAGCGATCTCCAAAGGCCGCTCGGCGCACCCGTCGACGACGACCTCGTGCCCTGCCTGCCGGAGCTCACCGATTCTGTGCGAGCCCTCGAGGCGCTGGTGCCGGTGGATTTCTTCGTGCCCGGCTGCCCGCCCGAGGTCGAGCATCTGTGGGACGTGCTGCAGGTCTTCACCGCAGCCTTTGCCGGACATCGGGAGCTTCCGGACCGTGGCTCCGTGCTGGGCGGCTCGGAGGCGACTGTCTGCGAAGACTGCGCACGGCAGCGGCCCGAGGGCAAGGTCGCACGGTTCGTCCGTCTCCACGAGGCCGATGCCGATCCCTCCCGGTGCCTGCTGGACGAGGGACTCGTCTGCTCTGGACCCGCGACGCGCGGTGGATGCGGCGCGCCGTGTCCGGCTGCGGGCGCTCCCTGCCGCGGTTGCTACGGCCATCCCTCCGGAATCGAGGACCCGGGAGCGCGAATGCTCGGAGCACTGGCCACCATTGCCGAAGTTGCGGCCCTGGACACCAGCCACCCCGAACGGATCAGCCGCCAATCGGAGGGGGTGTTGGACTCCGTGGTCGATCCGGTGGGCACTCTGTACCGATACTGCTACGCGCACTCGCTCCTCGCCCACCTCCGCGAGCCGGAGAGACACGAGATATGAGGCGGATCACCATCGATCCCGTCACCCGCATCGAGGGCCACGGTAGGGTCGAGATCCTCCTCGACGAGCACGGCGAGGTGGCCGAAGCATACTTCGTGGTACCGGAGCTCCGAGGTTTCGAACAGCTCTGCGTGGGACGCCCGGTGGAAGAGATGCCGACGGTGACCAGCCGGGTGTGCGGCCTGTGCCCGGAGGCCCACCACATGGCCTCGGCCAAAGCGTTGGATAGTCTGTTTGGGGTCGAACCGACTCCAGCCGCGCGCGCCATCCGTGAGCTGCTCTACACCGCGTTCGTGGCCTCCAACCATGCCACCCACTTCTTCGCTCTCGCTGGCCCCGACCTGCTCATGGACCAGAATGCGACCGCCGACCAGCGCAACCTGTTCGGCGTCCTGCGCGGGCTGGATCCCGACCTGGCGCGGCGAGTTCTGCAACACCGGGTGCACAACCACGAGGTGATCGAGATGCTGGGCGGCCGACGGATCCATCCGGTCGCGGCGTTGCCCGGCGGGTGGAGCCGCCGCGTGACCGAGGAGATGCGCGATCGCATCCGGAAAGTGGCCGCGCACAACGTCGAGTTCGCGATGGAGTGCCTGCGGCTGTACCGCGACGACGTGGAGCACCGCCGTGACCACTTCGAGCTGCTGACATCGGACGGGTTCACGCAGCCGACGCACTCCATGGCAACGGTCGACCATGCCGGGAAGCTGGACTTCTACGACGGAACGCTGCGGGTGGTCGACCCGAACGGGACCAAGGTGCTCGAGTTCCCGGCGGCTGACTACGCCCAGCACATCGCCGAACACATCGAGCCGTGGACCTACATGAAGCTCCCACACCTGCGCGCGGCAGGTTGGAACGGGCTCGCCACCGGCGCCGCCAGCGGGATCTTCGCGGTCGGCCCGCTGGCGAGGCTCAACGCCTGCGACGGGCTCACCACCCCGCTCGCTCAGACGGCTCTCCAAGACCTGTACACGACGCTGGGAGGCTGGCGAGACGGCGGTCGTCACCGGCCCATCCACCATCGCCTGGCCACCCACTGGGCGCGGCTCGTGGAGCAGCTGCACGCGGCGGAACGGATGGTGGAGCTGGCTTCGTTGCCAGAGCTCACCGATCCCCACGTCCGGACGTCCGTACCGTCACGTCCTGTGGCGCGCGAGGCGGTCGGGAGCGTCGAGGCGCCACGCGGCACCCTGCTGCACCACTACACGACCGACTCCGAGGGAATCGTCACGGCCGTCAACCTGATCGTCGCCACCACCCACAACCACGCCGCGATCGCCCTCTCGGTCACCGGGGCGGCGAAGGCTCTCGTTCACCGTAACGCCGAGATCGGCGACGAAGCTCTCAACATGATCGAGATGGCCGTACGTGCCCACGACCCGTGCCTGGCCTGCGCCACACACACGCTCCCCGGCGGGATGCCCCTCACGGTGGTCGTCCGAGACACCGCCGGCGCTCCGGTACGAGTCGTCCGCCGACAGCCCGCGAACTGATACTCTCATCGCCAGACGACCCGTCGCCGGGGGGGAGAGGCGTGCCCGAGCCCTGGATGATCATCACCGGAGCTACCGGTTTTCTCGGCAGTCAGCTGGTCCGGGAGCTGCGGAAGGAGTACCGGATCGTCGCACTGGGACGACGGGACCCGGCCGAAGCCGGGGCTCCGGTCGGTCCCGGCATCGAGTGGTTCCGTGTCGACATCGCTGACTTCGAACGGCTCCGACAGGTGTTCGAGCGCGTTCGCGAACTGGGCGGGGCGCGCCTGCTGCTGCACATGGCGGCGTACTACGACTTCACGGGCGAGGAAAATCCCGAGTACCACCGAACCAACGTCCTCGGAACGGAGAATCTGATCAGGCTCGCTGAGCCGCTGCAGCTGCGGCGGTTCATCTTCGCGAGCTCGATCGCGGCCTGCCCGTTCCCGGATCCCCGCGGAGCCGTCACCGAGGCGAGCTCGCCCTCCGCACCCGTGCCGTACGCCGTCTCCAAACGTGCGGGCGAGGAGCTCATGTGGCGGTACCGCGACACGGTGCCGTCGTGCATCGTTCGACCCGCCGCCGTGTTCAGCGAGTGGTGCGAGTACGAGCCGCTGGACGCCTTTCTTCGCACCTGGTGTTCTCGACGGCCGCACGCGAGGGTGCTCGCGGGACGCGGGATCTCGGCCATCCCCTACCTTCACGTCTTCGACCTGCTGTCGTTCTTTCTCCGGGTGGTCGAAAAGTGCGACGACCTCGAACCCGCCGAGGTGCTCCTGGCATCGCCGGACGGTTCCGTCAGCCACATCGAGCTCTACCGTGCTGCGACCCGCTGCTGGTTCGGGACACCCCGCCAACCGATCCACGTCTCGCACGCCCTGGCAGCGGTGGGCATCCGGCTTCGCGAGCTGTTGGGGAGGCTGACGTCGATCATGCCGTTCGAGCGTTCCTGGATGGTGGAGTACATCGACCGCCAGCTCACCGTGGACGCGTCACGCACGCGCCGGCGTATCGACTGGGCACCGAACCCCGAGCTCGACGTGCTGGAATCGCTGAATGACATGATCCTGAACCTGCGCGCCGACCGCCGCGAGTGGCACCGGCGGAACCGCCGCCGAGGAAGCGGGCGCCGTCAGCGACCCGCGTAACTGGCCCGCGGCGGTTCACGGATGGACAGACCCTCGACCTCCGCCAGCAGCTGGGCATCCGTGTATCCGAGCTGTGATGCGGCACCGGTCGGGCAGGTGGCCGCGCAGCTGCCGCAGCTGCGGCACAGGACCTCGTCGACGACAGCCACCGTCCGGTCGCCACGGTCGGTCAGTTCGATCGCGTGCTCGGGGCAGTCCACCGCGCACAGGCCACACCCGCCGCATTTGGATTCCTCGACCGTCGCGACGGTCGGATCCAGATCCACCGCTCCGCGCGCGAGAAGATTCAGCACGCCCGCCGCTGCCGACCCCGCCTGCGCCACGCTGTCGGGGATGTCCTTGGGGCCCTGACAGGCGCCGGCCACGAAGACCCCTGGAGCGACGGTCTCCACCGGTGCGAGCTTGAGGTGCTTCTCGATGAAGAACCCTCCCGGATTGCACCCGATGCCGAACAGCTGCGCCACCCGTGACGCGTCGACTCGCGGCTCCATGGCCACGGCGAGCACCACCATGTCCGCCGGGACGATCACGCGCCGCCCGAGGATGGCGTCCTGGGCCTTGACCAGGAGCTTGCCGTGACGCCGGATCACCTCGGTACCCTTGCCCTGGACGAAGATCACGTCCTCCTCCTGAGCCCGCTGGTAGAACTCCTCGCATCCCTTGTCGGCTGACCGCATGTCGATGTAGAAGTCGAACACACGTGCGCCGGTCTGCCAGCGCGCGGCGAGCGAGAACTTCAGCGCCGCCGTGCAGCACACGACCGAGCAGTGGCGATTGAACCGTGCGTCCCGGCTGCCGATGCAGTGCAGGATCGCGATCCTCTCCGGCAACCTGCCGTCGGCGCACTCGATCCTCCCCCGAGTCGGGCCCAGCGGGTGACACATACGCTCGAACTGCAGACTGGTGAGGATGTCGGGCCAGCGTCCGTAGCCGTACTCTGGCGCCCGGGTCGGATCGAACAGATCAAAGCCGGTGGCGACGACCACCGCTCCCACCTCGAACTCGTGATACTCCTCCTCCTGGTCGAAGTCCACCGCACCCGCCGGGCAGGCGTCGGCACAGCTCTGGCATCGTCCCGACTGGAAGTGGATGCACCGAGAACGGTCGATCACCGGCAGGTTGGGCACCGCCTGCGGAAACGGGAAGTAGATCGCGTGACGCGATCCGAGCCCCTGATCGAACTCCGACGGGATGTCGCACACCGGACAGGAGGGCACGCAGCTCCCGCAGCCGTTGCAGCGTTTCGCGTCGACCGAGCGCGGGCGGGATCGAATGCGAACGTTGAAACTGCCGACGTGCCCGGTCACCTCCTCCACCTCGCTCGCGGTGAACACGGTGATCAGCTCGTGCTCTGCCACGCGCGCCGTTCTCGGCACGAGGACACAGGCCGAGCAGTCCAGCGTCGGAAAGGTCCGGTCGATCATCGCCATGTGGCCGCCGAGGACCGGCTCGCGCTCGACCAGTACGACGGGAACTCCGGCATCGGCCAACCGGAGCGCCGCTTCGAGGCCGGCGATCCCGCCGCCCAGCACCAGAACCCGTCGGGTTACGGGTACGCGATTGATCTGAAGGGGACGCTGGTGCCGCACCCTGCGCACCGCGGCCGTCACCATGGCCATGGCCTTGTCGGTGGCCTCGATCGGATCCGGGGTCACCCAGGATACGTGCTCGCGGATGTTGGCCATCTGCATCGCATACGGGTTGAGTCCCGCGCCGCGGCAGGCGTCGCAGAAGGTGATCTCGTGCATCAGAGGCGAGCAGGCGGCGACCACGACTCTGGTCAGCGCGTGCCGACGAACCTGTTCCTGTATCAGTCGCTGGCCTGACTCGGCGCACAGAAAGCGCGACTCCTCCACCGCCGCCACTCCTTCGAGGGTGCAGCTGTGGCCGGACAGTTCGGGCATGGAGACCATGCCCGAGATGTTGGTGCCGCAGTGGCAGAGAAAGACGCCCACGCGTTCGCCGAGTGAAGTGGGCTCCGGTTCCTTGATGCCGCTCACCATTCCACCTCGTCCGCAAGCGCCAGCCAGACCAGTTCGACGATGTCGACCACCCTCATCGGCTTGCGCATCCACTGGACCGCACCGACCAGCGCCCGTTTGCACTGCTGGCACGCCGTCACCACCGTCTCCGCCCTGACGTCGACGGCCTGCTCGACGCGGCGCCGTGCCACCTCCAGTGTCGTGTCGACATCGAGCAACTTGACGTCCCCTCCGCCACCGCAGCACAGGGAGTTCATGCCGGTGTTGGCCATCTCCACCAGCTCCACCTCCGGCAGCTCGCGCAGAACGTACCGGGGCGCGTCCAGCTCGCCGCATTTTCGCGCGAGGTCGCACGGGTCGTGGTAGGTCACGTCCTGCGGAACGCGTCCCGGCCGGATGCGCCGCCCTTCGAGCAGCTCGGCGAGCAGCTGGGAGCTGTGGAGCACGGTGAGTTCGGCCGGCACGGAGGCGTACCGCGGGTACAGGACCTTCCACGTGTAGAAACACGAGGGGCACGTGGTGACCAGCGTCCGCACGCCGAGGTCCTTCACCCGCTCGAGGTTGTGCTCCACCAGGACACCCACGTCATCCTCCATACCGGCGTGCAGCAGCGGGTAGCCGCAGCACCACTCCTCGCCGCCGAGGGCGGCGAAGCGCAGCCCAGCGAGGTTCAGGATCCGACCGAACCCCTGCGCGATGCCGAAGGCGCGCGGGTAGAACGAGGCGATGCAACCGACGAAGTAGAGCACGTCGGCGTCGCACACGCTGTCGATACCGTCGAGCGGCTGAGGCAGGTTGCTGGTCCACCGGAGTCGCTCTTCGTTCGGGTCACCCGAGATGTTCCGGTACGTTCGCACGGCCTCGCACAGCAGCCGCACCTCGTCGGGTGGGGGCAGTCCCTGCTGCCGTGCATGGCGCTTGAGCTCGACGATGATCTCCATCATCGAGATGCCGCGGGGGCAGTGCAGGCTGCAGGCGTCACACGACGTGCACTGCCAGAACGAGCCGCTGCCCAGCACCTCGCGTTCCATGCCCAGCCGGATCAACCGTCCGAGGCGCTGTGGGCTGACGGCCATGCTGGTGGCAGTCGGACAGGACGCGGTACAGCTGCCGCACTGGACACACGTCTTCAGCTTTTCTGCCCACGGCCCCACGCGTCGGGCAAAGGCGAGATCGAGCTCGTCGTCGGTCCAATAGAGTTTCCGGCTCTCTCGCCCGGTTTCCATAGATTGAATATAAGCTCATGTGGTCAAATGTTCTAGCCACCTTCGGCCGAATGCTCCTCCCAGCCGAACCGGCAGGAGCCAATTTCACTCGTCCACAGCTGATGGCACGGGGCGTCCGGACTGCCGCAGGACCGGTCGACGTTCGCCTCGGCACCTCCCCGCTCCGGCACCAGGTCCGCCACAGCCTCACGGATCGTTGCGCACATCCCTGCGAGAGCCTCCGCTCCGAGCTGCCCTGAGACCATGAACTTCGGCCGAAGACAGACGTACCATCTGGAGAACCTCGAAGGGAGAAAGCCATGAGCGACACCCTGATCTCCGCCGTTGACCGCAGGCGCTTCCTGACCCAGGTGATGCCGGCCTGCTCGTTCGCCTGCCTCTACGCAGGCGCGCTGAGCGGAATGCCCGCCTCCGACGGGGAGCATTCGGCCCAGAGCGACGTGCACAAGTTCGACGTCGAGTTCGAACGCACGACAACTCCTCGACAGCGGGTCACGGAGGGGAACCGCAACCTGATCTCCTTCATCAAGACCCTGCAGAAGGAACTCGACGAGGAGGAGCTGATCCGACTGCTCAAGCTCAACTCGGCCCAGATCGGGCGGGAGGTCGGAGCGCGCCAGGCCAAGAACGCGGCGGATACGAGCTTTCAGACCTTTGTCAGCACCTTTCGTCCGCCGAACTACCAGGACGTGCTGACGCTGGAGATCGTCGAGGACACGGCCAAGGCGTTCGAGCTGCGGGTGACCGAGTGCGTCTGGGCGAGCGTCTACCTCGACGCCGGGCTGGGCGGCGAGATCGGCCACGCCGCGGTGTGCAACATGGACTACTACTGGCCCGCGGCGTTCAACCCGGCGTTCAAGATGGTGCGGGACAAGACGCTGATGCAGGGCCACGACCACTGCAACCACCGGTACCTGGACACGACCTGATCGCGATTCAGAACGTCTCGCTCGTTCGGAGGGCGCGACCGGTCGCCGGGACCCCGGCAGGCCGAGGCCCTCAGCGCCACCACCACGTCGCCAGCCGGAACGGCCCCTGCCAGGGCCCTGCGTCCACGCTCGGCGTGGCCGCCGCACCCGCGTTCCACCTTGGGTGACAGGCCCTCGCCCGGCAGCGCGGTTGTGTCGAGGTCGTGAGTGTTGGCCCTGATCTCTGGTCGCGCTGAGACAGGGTCCCGATAGCAATTCGGTCTTTTCCCCTTGCACTTTCTCAGGAACCGGTGCACACTTGCGCAACCTGAAAGCAAACGGGGTTGACCCCGGCCGGCAGCCGGCTCGAGTGCCGCTTGCCAGCGGAACCACGGTGGAGCGTGCGAGGAAGGGGGTAGAGAGGATCGGTCCCTTACCGGCTGATTGCCGGATCAACAGAGTTATCGAACGAAAATGAATATCGTGACCGAACGAAAGGAGAGCATGGAATGATCAGTATCAACACGTATGGGATGAAGTATTCGATAACCGCGGTGTCAGTCGTGGCCCTGCTGGTGGGCCTGGTGCCCAGCGCGGCGCTCGCCTCGGGTCCGATCGACGCGTCCGAGCCGTCACTGGCCGGCAAGGTCGATGACCGGCTCGACCCGCTCACGGTGGAGCAGAGGGCCCTGCGCCAGCAGGCACTCGAGGACGTGCTCAGGGGCGCGCCCATGGCCAAGGCCAACGGCAACGTGCACATGGTGGCCAATGGTCAGTACGTGGAGCTCGCGCGCGAAGGCGAGGACCCGGTCTGGACCGTGCTGGGCGAGTTCGCGGACTTTACGCACAACAGCATCGCCGAGCCGGACCGCAGCGTCGACAACTCGACGATGTGGGCCCCGGACTACAGCCGGGACTACTTCATGGACATGCTCTTCGCCGATGGCGGCGGCGCCAACTCGATGCGGAACTTCTACATCGAGCAGAGCTCCAACCGGTACACGGTGTACGGCGACGTCACCGACTGGGTCACCCTGCCGGGCAACGCCTGTGACTACGATGATGGTGATCCGGGACCTGGGAATGCCTATGACGTCTGGCAGTTCCTGATCGACTCGATCGATGGCTGGTACGCCGCGCAGATCGCGGCCGGCATGACCCCAACCGAGATCGACGACTACCTGAGTGCGTTCGACGTCTGGGACCGGTACGACTATGACGGCGACGGCGACTTCGACGAGCCCGACGGCTACATCGACCACATGCAGTTCGTCCATGCCGGCGAGGGCAACGAAGCCGGCGGCGGGGCGCTCGGCGACTGCGCAATCTGGAACCACAGCTGGAGCACCTACTGGTGGCTCCCCGTTGGTCCGAGCTTCAACCAGTCCGGCGGCATC
>JBFELO010000017.1:0-51391 GCA_041552055.1 Candidatus Sulfomarinibacteraceae bacterium
CCGCAGAAGGCCAGAGGGCGGCACGCCCGATCGAGGCGCCGTCGTCAGCGTGCCGCTCGCATCGACCATCCGACACCCGAGGGGGATTATCCGTTCGCGCTCCCCGGTGCGAGGGATCCCATCGCACCAGCCTGCACTTTTCACCGGTGTTCGTCGCGAGGGCGCCGAGGTGCCGTGCCCGGTTGGGTTTTCGACCCGAGGGGCGCGGAGGCGTACTTGACGGTACGTCGAGCACCCCGAGGGGAGAAAACGCCGCTGGGTGGGGTGCATCGGCGGCCGCAGCAGAAGACTGGTGAGAAGTGCAGGCTAGCCCCGCGGAGCACTCCGCCATTCCAGAGCAATTCGCGCAGCGAATTGCTTACAATGACCTCTCGGGAGAATCCATGCGTCTCAAGTTCTACAACACCCTGACGAGGAAGCTCGAGCCGTTCGAGCCGATCGAGCAGGGCCATGTCAGGGTCTACACCTGCGGGCCGACGATCTACGACTTCCCGCACATCGGCAACTACCGAACGTTCCTGTTCGAAGACATCCTGAGGCGCACTCTCCATCTGTTCGGTTACCGCGTCATCCAGGTCATGAACCTCACCGACGTCGACGACCGCACCATCCAACGCTCCATCGAGGCCGGGATCCCTTTGCGCGAATACACCGACCGCTATGCCGAGGCGTTCTTCGAGGATCTGCGTACGCTGCGGATCCAGCCCGCGGAGCACTATCCCAGGGCTACGGACTACATACCGCAAATGGTCGAGTTGGTGCAGCGGCTCGAGAAGAGCGGCCACACCTACCGGTCCGAGGGATCGATCTACTATCGAATCGGGTCTTTCCCGCCCTACGGCAAACTCTCCGGGGTCCGCCTGGAGGCCAACCTCGTCGGCGCCCGGGTGGACGCCGACGACTACGAGAAAGAGGATGCACGCGACTTCGTCCTCTGGAAGGCAGCTAAACCCGGCGAACCTTCGTGGCAGACCGAGATCGGTGTCGGTCGCCCGGGCTGGCACCTCGAGTGCTCGGCGATGTCGATGAGCCTGCTCGGGGAGAGCTTTGACATTCACTGCGGCGGCGTAGACAACATCTTTCCCCATCACGAGAACGAGATCGCCCAGTCGGAGGGGGCCACCGGAGCCCCATTTGCTCGCTACTGGCTCCATGCCGAGCACCTGGTGGTGGGCGAGGAGAAGATGGCAAAACGGCTCGGAAACTTCCACACCTTGCGGGAGCTCCTCGATCAGGGACACGACCCGACCGTGGTGCGATACCTGCTGATCTCGGTGCCCTACCGCCAGAAGTTGACCTTCACCTTCGACAGCCTGCACGCGGCTGCCCAGGCGACGGAGCGCATCGCCAACACCCTGCGACGGCTCGAACACAGCCCGGCCGCGGAGGATGACGGCGACCTCTCCACAGACGCGATCGCCGAGTTCTCCGCCGACTTTCGCGCATCGCTGGCGGACGACCTCAACACCGCGCGTGCCCTCGGCGCCCTGCACACGTTGCTGCGGCAGGTCAACACCGCTCTCGACGGCGGCGGAATCTCACGGGAGAGCAGACAGGTGCTCGGCGCCGCATTGGACGAAGCCGACTCCGTGCTCGACGTCCTCCCTTCGCCGGAGGGCACCGACGGTGGAGAAGACTCCGGCATCCAGCGCCTCGTCGACCGACGAGACATGGCACGCGCCAACAAGGACTTTGCCGAGGCCGACGAAATCCGTGATCAGCTCGTCGACATGGGGGTCATCCTGGAAGACACACCGCACGGCACGGTGTGGCATCGGAAGAAGTGACGGGGGTCCTACCTGTTTAGCTGACTCATTGGGAGTGCCCGTCTCCGTCTCCGTCTCCGTCTTCATCCCCGTCTTCATCTTCGTCCTCGTCTTCGTCTTCATCGTCCGTAGCTCGATGCTCGATGCTGGATGCTGGATCCGCCACCCCCCAGGGCTTGGGGATTGAGGCCTCGCGGCTCCCCCGCCCGCCCGGATGCGAGATTCAAGGTGCGAGATCTGCCACCCTTGCGAAATAACCACAAAGGCACGCAGGCACAGAAAAGGAATGGGATGAGCTGGTGTCGGCAGCCTTCGACCGCCTGACCGTGTGGTGCAGGCTGCCTCGGTTGTCAGATGGTCGATGAGAGTGGCAGGCTGACGACAGCGCGTCGTGCGGGCGTGCCGGGCATGACGTTTCGAGGCCCTCGATCGTCGAGAAATGTCGTCTGGCGCTCAGAGCTCGAAACGTCACTGCCGGGCTCCCGCGGGGAGCGCGTCGGGGAGAGGGCGCGTAAGTTTTTTTGACCTCATCGAACGAGAGGCTTCATCTGGCACGGATGCGGACTCGGACGCGGACGCGGGCGGGTGGTCCAGCGACAAGCCACGAGCGACGAGCGACGGTCGGGAGGGCGGACGGCGCGAGCCCCTTGTCCCAACGAACCCCTACTTCACCAGCTCGGACGGCGCCACGAGATCGGCGCCTCGTTTCGACAGGCCAGGCAGCTCATCTCGGAGAACCTCGACCGTGACCCTGTCGAGGTGGCCGATGGCGATCGCACTGCCGTGGAGACGGCATCGATACACCGCCTCGGCCAGCTGCCTGAGGATGGCCTCCCGGTCGCGTTCGTTGTCGAGGAACACGTGGCGCCGACCCACGGGAACGCCCTGCGCCTCGGCAGCCTGCTCGGCCACCGTTTTCCGGGTCGTTCTCGAATCGATGAACACCATCCCACGGGACTTGAGCTCCTGCATCACCCAGGTCATCGTGCGCAGGTTCGCGGTGGCCTTGGACCCCATGTGATTGTTCATCCCGACGACGTGCGGTACGTTGTTGAGAGCGTCGTGCACCGCCTGTCGTATTTCGGAGGCGGACATGGTCACCAACAGAGCTCCTGGTCCCGGGTTGCTCTTCGGATATCCCTCGGGCTCCATGGGCAGATGGAGCCACACCTCGTGTCCGCTCTCGTGCATGGCGTTCGCGATCTCCGCCGTATGGGGCAGGAATGGAAGCACCGAGACTCCAACCGCTTCGGGCAGGTCGGTGGCTGACGCCAAGAGCTCCATCGACTGGCCGGCGTCGTCGAGCAGGACGGCGAGCCGACCACGTGCACCGGGTGACGGGCGCGGGCGAGGGGTCGCCGTTGGCACGAGTGTCGGCGCCTGTGTCGTCACCGGGTCGCCCCGGACGGAGCGTCCGGGCCGTGCAACGGCGAGCTCGAGATCGAAGGCTTCGCCCTGAAATTCGATCCGCAGGCGCCGTGACTCGCCGACGTCGGATGGACCTCGCGACACCCTCCCCTGGAACTCCGCCGCGGCCGTCAGAATGTCACGTTCGAGGGCCTCCATCGCGGCACGGTTCGGCACCGAAAAACGCCAGCTGCGCATGAAAACCCCGTCGATCTTGCGGATCGGGTCGTCAGAAGTCAGGGCGGTATCAGCCACGCCACGCTCCGCGGCGAGCAGACGAAGCCTGTCGTCGAAATCGATCTCAGGCCCCACTGGCCCCCTCGTGCCTTCCTGGAAGCGGATCCAGATGAATGATCCGAGGACGAGCACCGCCAGACCCACCAGGGCGACGAGGTACCAGTCCTCCCTGGTCTTGCGCTTCGTCTTTCTCCGCTTCGGCGCGGCGGGCGCCATCAGGCAGCCTGTTCGAGCGGCTCACCCGCGAGCTCGATCGCGCGATCGAGTACCGGATCCAACCCCCCGTCGGCCTCGGGAGTCGTCTCGATCACCTCATCGGGGACGATACCGTTGCCGTCGATCGGCTCGTCATCTCCTCGCAGCCAGAGCCCCACAGGCAGCCAGAGATTGATCTCACCGTCCCGGACGATGCGCATGTGCGGTGCATGTCCGGCCGAACGATGCCCGATCACGGTCGCCCCGGATCGCTGCAGGGCCGCCGCCAGAATCTCTCCGACGCCCTCCGTGTCGTGGCCGATCACCACGACCGGCAGCTGCGACGGCGTCTCTCCGTCGGTGGCCTGGAACGTCTGGGCGCCAGCCCGTCGGCCTCGCCAGCCGCCGAGTACGCCCTCACTGACGAACAGATCGGCAACGGCAATCGCCTCTTCCTCGAGACCCCAGACCAGCTGTCTGAGATCCAGGACCAGACCCCAGTCGGGCTGCACCCGATCCTTCACCTGTGTGGCCGCCCCCGCCGGGAGGCTGTCGATCTGCATCACCAGGGTCTCCGCACGCGCCTGAACAGAAACCGATGACGGCTCCCACTCGGTAGGTGAGAGAACGACCTCGCGGCGCTCCTCGACGTCCCTGTCCATGACCGTCAGAGACACCGTCTGGCCACTCCGCTCCCGATTCGCCAGTTCCAGCCGCACCTGCCAGAGCGGCCGGCCCCGGGTGTTGACGCCCTCGACGCGCTCGAGGACCTCCCACTGCTGTATCCCGGCGGCCGCGGCCGGCGACTCGGTCATCACATGACGCACTGCCGCAGAGCTCAATCGGCTCGCGAGCACGAGGCCAAAGGGCGGCGGAGAACGGTTCAGGCTCTGGTAGGCCTCGACGTCGCTCTCGGGCAACACCGCAGCCGCCTGATCGACAGACTCGACGATTCCGGCATCGAGCGACAGCTGCAGCGCCTCGGTGTTGAGCTCGTCCACGTACTCATTGCGCACCAGGTGGATGACCTCGGCGAGGTTGCCGAGCGCCTTGAAAAGGTCCTCCCTGGTCTCCCTACTGGCCACGATCATGCCGGTGAACAGAACCACCACCATCACGGAGGTGCTCAGAAACACCAGCCGAGTCCTCATCATCTGCCCTCCTCGAGCTGCAGCCAGCGCCGCGGATCGCGCGGTTCCTCACCTTCCCGAATCTCGAAGTAGAGGTTCCCGTCTTCCTTCGGGGGCGCCGCCAATCCCAACTGTAACCCCATGGTTACGAGCTGGTTGAGCTGCACGTGAATTGTAGCAAGACCGGCCACCAGCGAGTACACGCCGTGCCCGTGATCGATCACCACCATGTTGCCGTACCCTTTGAAGTACCGCGCGAAGGCAACGACGCCCGGGAAGATGGCCGTGACCGGCGCGCCGCTCTCCGCGGCAAAGCGGAGTCCGTTACAGACGGTATAGGTCGCGTACCTGGCGTTGTAGTGGCGTCCGAAGCCGGTCGTGATCGCTCCCCGTACGGGCCACGGGAGGGCGCCACGATAGCGGCGAACGTCCTCCCGTCCCGTGATGCGATCGCGCGACGCGAGAACTCCCATCAGGCGCTGCAAAGCCTGTTCGCGCTCTCGCAGGTCGGCCAGCCGATCACCGGTCGCGGCCTGACTCCGCTGCAACTGTTCGAGGTGGGCCGTGACCCGCTCCCTCGTCCTCGCCAGCTCGTTTCTCCGATCGACCAGCTGATCCGCCTCCCGTTGTGCCTGCTCCATGATCTGGCTCAGAGCCGCCAGGCGCGCAGCGTGGGCGGCCCGAACCTGATCGTACTCCTCCACCAGGCGTACCTGGCCCGCCGTCAACGTCGCGACGGTCCCGATTGCCGTCTCGAGATCGCCGTGCTGCGCGACGTCGAACATCAACTGCAGGGGCCCCGGCCGACCGAGCAGCGTCACCATTTCCAGGTGGTGTTTCAACACCTGGCGTCGCACCACCAGCTCTTCCGCGAGCTGTGCGACCTCGTTCCGGATCTGTCCGATCTCGACGTCGCTCTGGTCCAACGTGAGCTCGTTTTCGCGCACCCGTGCCTGGGCCAGCTCGAGCTCGGCGTTGAGCCGCTCGCTCTCGGCTGCAGTGTCAGCCGTCTCACGGGCGAGCTCCACCAGCCGTTCTTCGAGCTGAGCGATCCGGTTTCGAACCTGCTCGAGTTGGCTGTCGTCCGGTGCGATTGCCGCAATCCCTGCAGAGCCACCGAACAGCAGCCAACCGACGATGATGGCGCGTCCCCTCTTCATTGGAATGTATTGTAGCCCGCAGCGCGGATTCACTCGGTGAGAAGTGCGGGTTAGACTTGAACTGCGCGTGTGGTGACTCGCGAGTGAACCGCACCTGCGCGATGTGCTTGCTGAGACCGGGGGACTTCATGACAGAAGCTGCATCGTTCGACATCATGCTGCTCGGCCTCAAGGATCCGACGCACGCCGGCCGCGCGCGCTACGCCAACGTCATGGAACGGCTCACCGGTCGTCCCGGTGCGGACATCCGACCGGGCGCCGGACGTCCGACCGACCCGATCTTCCAATCGCTCGACATCGATACCGCCCGGAAGGTCGCCGACGCCCTCGCCGAGGTCGGTGTGCTCATCGAGGTTCGGCGTTCCACCGAGTATGCAAGTGCTGTGAGCGAGCAGGTGGTCGACTCCACGGACTGCCCACGCTGCGGCTACGTCCAGCCCGCCGGCGCCGATGAATGCGATCGGTGCGGCCTCGTGTTCGCGAAGTTCGAGCGCGAACAGGTGAGCGGAATGCAGACCAGCCGTCAACTCGAAGATGCGCTCACCAGGGCGCTGCAGTCCCGTGAGGAGTGGGCGCAGAAGGCGAAGGCATACCTCGAGACGCACCCACTGAAGGAGGGCTCGACCGACGGCTTCGACAATCTCGTGATGCGGGATGAGGTCTCGTTCCTGCGCCTGGTGTCCGACGAGGGCCCGATCCTGATGACCTCCCGACGGTTCATCGCGAACGTCGAGCAGGGTTACTTCTCGATCCCGTACGAGATCGTCGAGGATGTGACGGTCGGTGGCGGTCTGGTCGTGAAGAAAAGCAAGGTGCGGCTCCTGCTCGGCTTTTTCGTGCCGATCCCAGCACCTGTCGACAACTCGAAGCAGTTTACCTGGCAGCTGGACAAGGACTCCTCCTTCTACAAGGACGTCATCATGGACTGGTGCTTCTCACGGAACTTCGTGTGCGGCGGCTGCGGTCAACGGGATCTGGACTACCGGCTCGAGGACGACGAGCCGAGGGCCCGGTGCATGCACTGCGCCACGGATCATTCGATCGACCTGCGCGAGGCGATCGCGGTGCCTCTGACCGTGGAGTGAAGGCGGTAAATATGGGGGCCAAGACGACGATCGGTGTGCTGTCCGTGCTGGTCGCGATGGCGATCGGGTGCGGCGGCGCTCAGGAGCCCGAGGTGGCCCCTGGCGTGACAAACGACTTTCTCCAGATTCGATTGGCGTCGATTCCGCCCGAGTTCGTGGTCACCGTCAACGAGGATGACCGTCTCGAGTTGGAACCGTCGTCTCAGGGGGTCGCGGGCCGCGTATGGTTCACCGTCGGGCTCGAGGACCGGGGGGTCAACCTGGTCGCTGCAGTCAGGCGACACCAACGGCACATCGAGGAGTTTTCGCAGGCTGACTACAAAGGCGGTCAGGAGCTCGTGACCCCCCTCGGCACGGCGTTCTACTCACGCGGACGCTACCTCGCCGGAATCACCGAGACCGAGGAGACTGCCGTGTTCACCCAACACCCGACGCAGCCCCGGCTTCTCACCATCAGCTACCGCTATCCGGCGGACGTCGACTCGAGCGTTCGGGTCCAGCAACTCCTCGACATCCTCGGCGAGGTCGAGGGCATCCATGCCGTCGTGGAGTGATCTGAACTCAAAAGGCGTGGCCGAAGCCACGCCCTCTGTCAATCGATTGGAAACCGGCCTCCAAGAGGATGCAGGCTAACCCTCAGCCTTGAACTCGTGGATCGCGGCCTTGTTGTCCTTCTGCTCGTCAAACACGACTTTCTTGGAGTGGTCTTCGCCGGTGTGGCACTTGTCGCAGGTTGCCTGCGTCGGGATGACGAGGCCGTTTGCGATCGCCGCATCACGGTCCTTCATGATGCTCATCTTCTTGTAGTCGTTGCCCGGGCCGTGGCACGCCTCGCACTGCACGCCGGGCATGGCCTCATCGGCGTTGGTGGCGTGGCACTGGAGACAGCTGGCATCGTACGCCCTGTCGGTGGACGCCTTGGCCTCTTCGGTGGCCTTCGCGTGGGTGGTCTCCTGCCACGACGCGTACTGCTGCTTGTGGCACATCTTGCACTTCTCGGCTCCCGTGTAGGCGTGATCCTGCGCTACCACGTTGAAACTCACCAGTACCAAGGCTGCGAGCCCGAGAATGGTCCAGATGGCTGTTCTCCTCATCCGCTTTCCCTCCTTCTTCCGCTCCCTTCCGGAAACGGCGCTGTTGGCGGCCACCCTAGCACCTGACTCGGTCAGGATCAAGCACCCGGGCCCGGCGCATTGCAGCCACCATGGACGACCGTGTTACAGCCATGTCAAGACACAACTGCATGTCCTTCAGATATTTGTGCGAGAAGTGTGGCTCTTTTTTCGTCCACCTCCCAGGCCGTGGTGGCCAAGAAAAACCAGCTGCACTTACGTCGAATCGGCGCCGCAGGCATTCTCCACTACCACCAGGGTGAGGTCGTCGTCGAGCTGCCGGTCGCCGACGTGGTGGTCCAGAGCCTCGAGCACCGTGGCGGCGAGCTCGCCGCCGCCGACCTGCGGGCTCTCCGCCAGTAATCGCGCCAGGCGCTCGTACCCGAAAGGCTCTCCCGAGGCGTCGGTCGCCTCGACCAGTCCGTCGGAGTACAGGACGAGCAGGCATTCGGAGGGGAGCGTCCGCTCGACCCGCACCGGGTCGAACAGCTGGCTGCCCACGGGTAGCGAGCTGGTCATCAACTCCTCGCTGCTGCCCCCGCTGAGCAGATATGCCGGCGGGTGGCCGGCGGCGGTGACTTTCAGCCGCCCCGCATTCGGATCGATCTCGACCGCGGTCAACGTTGCCATGGTGCGGCCGCTGCCGTCTCCCACCAACAGCTGATTGACGCGTCGCAGCAGCTCCTCCCCCCCGTACCCTTCCTGAATCAACGTCGCCACGGAAGACTTCAAGCTGGCCATGATGAGTCCTGTGTGCAGGCCGTGACCGGCGACGTCGCCCACTACCACCACGAGGCGTCCCCCACCGAGTGGAAAGATGTCGAAGTAGTCGCCCCCCACCTCGGTCGCGGGGCGAAACGTCGCGTGAACGGTGAGCTGACCGTGGCGCAGGTGCCGGTCCGGCAGCAGGCTTTCCTGGATTTCCCGGGCGAGCTCCAGCTCACGTGCCAGGCGCTCGCGATCCGCCACCTGGATCATCATGTCCTGGATCGACTCTGTCATCCGGTTGAACGAGAGCGCCAAATCACCCAGTTGGTCGTGGCGTTTGACTGAGATGCGGTGGTCGAGGTTGCCGTCCTGCACCTCGCGGGCTCCCCGGGTGAGACGGGACGTCGAGCGGGTGATCGAAATCATCATGGTCGCGGCCAACAGGACTGCGAGCCCGTACACGACCAGGAAGAAGGTCCCCAGCGCCCCCAGCGCGGCCCACAGCTCCGACCCGAGCTCGTAGCGCCACAGGATGAATGACTGCCAGACGTTTGCCGGCGATGTGCGCAGCAAGGTCACGAATGAGCCGTCCGACTTGCCGGTCGCGAGATCGCGCACGTCCTCGGTGGCGCGAAACCAGTACACCCACGGTTTCCAGAGAAGTCCCTTTTCGGATTCCGGCCACTCGTCCCAGACCTCGTCCAACGGCGCACTATCATCTTCGACCGTGAATGTCCGGGTATCGCCCCCGGCCGAGACCGTCAGTCGACGTTCGCCCTCGCGTTCCCCCCCGTCCTCCTCGGCGTCCCGCAGACTCATGAAGTAGACGTCGAACCACATCTCTGCGCTCATCGCCCGAGCGGCTTCCACATCGAGCGGAATCAGGGCAGCGACCATGTCCCGGCCTTCCCGATCGGTGACGACGCTGAGCACGTAGGCGGTTCCCGCTTGGCGGGCCACGCTCCCGGAATTGCTCTCGGTAAGCCAATGAAGATCGGGCAAGTCCTGGGCGGGATCGCTTGCGAGCAGCTCTCCCCCGAGCCGTGCGACCCACGACACCCTCGGCACCGGGGGGTACCTCCGCTCGGCCAGATCTTCGAGCAGGGCCGTCGCGCCTTCGAGGTCGGTCCGCTGGTAGGCTTCGAGGACCCGCTCGCAGTCACGGTCTAGCACGCGGACCACACCATCCATCTCCGTGCCCAGACGCACCGAGGTGTACTGACCCATCAACAGGTACAGCACGAAACCGCCGAACATGGCGCAGAACAGGAATGGCGACACACCGATCAAAACGTAGGACAGGAGCAGGCGGACACTCACTCGATAGGTCAGCCAACGCCACAGGAGCCAGCAACCGACCACTACCGAGACCACGACCCACAGCGCCGTGAGCGCGGTCGCCACCTCGGTCAGCGAGGATTCCGGGGCGAGCGACCCGGCAAGCGCCCACGTGATCGCGAGCGCGGCGCCGATGCCGAGCCACACGAGGGTACGGCGCTTCATCCCTCGGTTCCTCCGCCATCGGGCGGAAACAGCCACGGGCTCGATGAGGCGACCGCTCCCTCGGGCTCGTGGCACCGGCGGCAGCGCGCCTCGTAGACGTCGGCGGCACCGACGACCACCCGCTCTCTGTCCTCGGTGAGACGCTGCGTGTAGCTGGCGGGAGCGCCGCAGCACGCACAAATCGCGTGGATCTTGTGCACCTCCTCCGCGATGGCGAGCAACTCAGGCATCGGGCCGAACGGCACCCCGGCGTAATCCATATCGAGGCCGGCTACGAGAACCCTCTTGCCGAGGTTCGCGAGGTGCGAGCACACCCGGATCAGGGCGTGGTCGAAGAACTGTCCCTCGTCAATCCCCACCACCTCGGTGCGCGGTTCGAGGCGAGCCAAGATCTCGTCGGCCCGTTCCACCACCTCACACGGCAGCCGCCACCTCGAGTGGGAAACGACGTCGGACTCGGTGTATCTGTTGTCGAGCGCGGGCTTGAACACCTGCACCCGCTGGCGTGCGATCGCCGCTCGCCGGATCAGCCGGATCAGCTCCTCGGACTTGCCGGAGAACATCGGTCCAGCCACCACCTCGATCCAGCCGGCACCGGGACGCGTGGGGTTCATCAGGGCGGTAGCTTAACTCACGCGCCCAGATTCGAGATGCCAGATTCCGGATGTCAGGTGCCAGATCCACCGCCCGCCCGGATGCTTTGATGCTGGATGCTTGATGCCGGATCCCCCGCCCAGCCCGAAGACAACCACAGCACGGAGACAGAGGGAAGGGATGGGATGCGCTGGTCTCGGCAGCCTGATGACAGCGCCTCGTGCGGGCGTGTCGTCTTTGACAATGTTGGGAGCACCGCCACCGGGGGTGGGAGGCCGTTGGGTCCCAACATTGCCTGAGGTGGCACCCGCGGGAAGCGCGCCGGGGAGAGGGCGCGTATCGTTTGTGCCGGCCTCATCGAACGACAGGCTTCGTCGGGCGCGGACGCGGACTCGGACGCGGGCAGGTGGATCTGCGCTCATCTGCGTTCATCTGCGGTTTCTCTCTGTGGAGGGCGAGCGGGCGTGGTCCCGCAACGCGGTCAATCCGTCACTTGTTCACGATGTGCACCGCTTTTCCGAGCGCCGCCTCCACCGCTTCCTGAAACGCCTCCGACATCGTTGGGTGGGGATGAATGGTGAGAGCCACGTCTTCCAGAAACGCGCCCATCTCGAGCGCGAGCGTGGCCTCGCCGATGAACTCGGACACCCCACGGCCGACCGCGACCACACCGAGCAACCGTTTGGAGTCGGCGTCGGCAATCGCCTTGACGAACCCTTCGGTGGAGTCCAGCGACATGGCGCGTCCCGATGCCGAGAACGGGAACGTGCCGGTGACAACCGAGTACCCCTGGTCCGCGGCCTCGCGTTCGGTGAGCCCGCTCCACGCCACCTCCGGGTCCGTGTAGATCACCGCCGGCACCGCGGCGTTGTCGAACGCCGCCGGCTCGCCGGCGATCACCTCGGCCGCGACCTTGGCCTCCTGGTAGGCCTTGTGGGCGAGCAGTACACCACCCACGACGTCTCCGATGGCGTAGATCCCTGGGATCGAGGTCCGCATCCGATCATCGACCTGGATGAAACCCTTTTCGTCGGTCGTCACTCCGACCTTGTCCAGCGCGAGTGCGTCGGAGTTGGGCACTCGACCGACGCTCATCATCACGACGTCGGTTTCCACTCGCAGCTCGGCATCGGGTCCCTGCGCGATCACCACCGAGGGGGTGCCCTCCTCGAACCGCTCTGCACGATGCTCGAGGTGGAGGTCGATCTTCAGCTGCTTGAGCCGGCGCGCGAGCGCCTTTGCGACGTCCGGATCGAGGTCAGGCAGGAGCTCGGGCAAGAATTCGACGATCGACACCTTCGCACCGAGCTTGGCGTAGACCATTCCGAGCTCGAGTCCGATGTACCCCGCGCCGATCACCACCAGCCGGTCGGGAACCGTCTGGAGCGACAATGCCTCGCTCGAGCCGATGATCTTCTCACCGTCGTGCGGGAACCCGTCGAGTCCCATGGGACGCGAGCCCGTGGCAATGATCGCCGTCTCGAAGTCGATGTCGACGCGACCGTCAGAGGTCGCGACCGCGAGCTTCCGGTCGGACACGAACTCGGCATGGCCGTGGACCACCTCGATCCCGCTCTTCTCGCACAGGAATTTGACGCCGCCGGTGAGCCGCTGGACGATGCCGTCCTTCCAGCGCACCATCTGCGGCAGGTCCACGTACAGACCCTCCACCTTCAGGCCCATTTTCTTCGCACCGCGAAGCTCGTCGGCCAGATCGGCGGCGTGGATCAGCGCCTTGGAGGGAATGCATCCCACGTTGAGACAGACGCCCCCCAGGCGCTCCTCCTTCTCCACCAGGATCACATCCTTGCCGAGCTGCGCGGCACGAATCGCAGCGACGTAACCACCTGGGCCAGCACCGATAACGACGACCTGACACCCACGCACAACAGAACCGACAACCATTTACAGCCTCGCCATCAGCAGACCGGGAGCGGACACCAGCCGCACCAAATCGGTCATGAACCGGGCCGCCTCGGCCCCGTCGACCCATCGATGATCGAACGACACGCTCAGATACATCATGTCGCGGATCGCGATCTCGCCGTCCACCACCACCGGGCGCTCCTTGATGGCGTGCAGGCCGAGTATCGCGAGCTCGGGCTGGTTGATGATCGGCGTCGCGAACACCCCACCCAGCGGCCCGATGTTGGTGATCGTACAGGTGCCGCCGCGCAGCTCCGAAAGGTCCAGCCGGCGCGACCTGGCGCGCTCGGCCAGATCCCCCACCTCGCGCGCGAGTGTGATCATGTCCTTCTGGTCAGCGTTGCGGACCACCGGCACGATGAGGCCTTCCGGTGTGTCGACCGCGATGCCGATGTTGTAATAGCGCTTGAGCAGGAACTCACCGGCCTCCTCATCGACCGTGGCGTTGAACGTCGGGTATTGCCTGAGCACGGCCACGAGCGCCTTGATGAACATCGGCAGCAGACTGAACTTGACGCCGTACCTCTCCTCGATGGTGGGCTTCGACTTCTTGTAGTGGGCGACGAGATCGGTGACGTCGGCCTCGTCCACGTGGGTGACGTGCGCCGAGGTTTGCTTGGACGTGCGCATGGCTCCGGCGATCACCTTGCGCAGGTGTGACAGCGGGATCCGTTCGACCTCGCCATCCTCGGTGCCCATCACCGTCCCGCCACCGACCGGTGGCGCGGGCGCTGATGCTCGAGGCCGAGCCGGTTCGGCGGCAATCTCGAGCGACGGCCCTCGACGCGCCGCGCGCTCGACGTCCTCGTCGGTGATCCGCCCTCCCGCACCCGTACCCTGGAGCCCCTGTAGGTTGACACCCAGCTTACGGGCACGGGCTCGGGTCCGCGGAGTGGCCAACGGCCGGCGCGCGGCGGCCTCTACCGGCGGAGCAACTGCGGCGGTACTGCCGTCAGGCTCGGGGACCGGCAGATCCGAATCGGTCGGCCCGACATCGTCGGGAACCCTCTCACCGGCCTCCCCGATCGTGACGAGGGGCTCTCCGACGTGAATCGTGGCGTCGGCGGCCACGTAAAGCTTGAGCACGGTCCCGGCCTTGGGCGACGGCAGTTCGACCACCGCCTTGTCGGTCTCGACCTTCAGGAGGGGTTGGTCCTCGTCGACGGCGTCTCCCTCGGCGACGAGCCACTCCACCACCTGACCTTCGTGAATACCCTCACCGACGTCGGGGAAGGTGAAGACGTACGCCATTCTGCTCCTCCGTCACTCTCCAATTTCCACGTTGCGCTCCACGGGACCCACGCTCCTTTGTTTGTGGCGAGTGCGGCCCGCAGATGGTAACAGATATGATTCGACACCCGGAGGTGTCAGAAGGCGAGTGCCTTCTTCACCGACCGAATGACCCGCTCCCGACTGGGCAGGTAGAGGTGCTCCTGTTTCGCGAGCGGAAACACGACATCGAAACCTGCCACCCGCTCCACCGGGGCGAGTAGCTGGAGCATTGCGTGCTCGTTGATGAGCGCAGAAACCTCCGCGCCGAACCCGTTGGTGCGTGGAGCCTCGTGAACCACGACTGCACGCCCGGTCTTGACCACGCTCGCGAGCAGGGTCTCGCGGTCGAGCGGATTGAGCGTGCGCAGGTCCACAACCTCTGCAGAGACTCCTTCGTGGGCCAGGACCTCGGCCGCGTCGAGGCACAGTCTCGCCATCGCACCCCAGCCGATGAGGGTCACATCGTCGCCCTCGCGAGCGATCGCTGCCGACCCGAGCGGCACCGTGTACGGTTCGACCGGGACCTCGCTGCGGAAGGCGCGGTAGATTCGCTTCGGCTCCATGAACAGCACCGGGTCATCGTCGCGGATCGCCGAGATCAGGAGGCCCTTGGCGTCGTACGGGTTCGACGGGACCACCACCTTGATGCCCGGCGTGTTGAGGAACAGGCTCTCATAGCTCTCCGAGTGATGCTCCGGCGGATGGATACCACCGCCGTACGGCATCCGCACGACCATCGGAACCGACAGGCCACCACGGGTGCGGTTGCGGAGCCGGGCCGCGTGACCAAACAGCTGATTGATGGCGGGGTAGACGAAGCCCATGAACTGGATCTCGCAGACCGGACGCAGGCCGGTGGCGGCGAGCCCCACCGACATACCGACGATGGCGCTCTCCGCGAGCGGCGTGTCGATCACACGGTCGGGTCCGAACTGTTCGATGAGATCCTCGGTCGCGCGAAAAACGCCGCCGTCGATCCCCACGTCCTCCCCGAGCACGATCACACGCTCGTCCCGAGCCATCTCGTCCCGCATCGCGTCTCGAATGGCGCGCGCGATCGTCAGCTTCTCGGTCGCCGCCTCGGGCACCGCGTGCAGCCCGCGACGGTCAGGACTCCCGGAACCCGCAGGATCGGACTTCATCCCTGCACCTCCTCGAGAAGCGCGGCTTCCTGCTCGCGGATGATCGGTGTCGGCTCGGCGTACATGTAAGCGAACAGCTCGCCTGGCTCCTGGGGCGGCATCGCCTCGAACTTCTCGACCTGGGCGTCGACCCAGGCGCGCGCCTCCTCCTCCAGCACCTCGCCCCGAGCGGAGTCCCACAGACCGCTGCTTTCGAGGTAGCGACGGAGGCGAAGGATCGGGTCCCGAAGCTCCCACTCCCGGAGCTCGTCCGGATCCCGGTACCGACTGGCGTCGTCCGCCGTGGTGTGGTCACCGAGACGGTAGGTGACCGCCTCGAGCAGCGTCGGACCGTCACCGGCCCGGATCCGATCGAGCGCCTCGCGGGCCGCGCTGTAGACGGCAAAGACATCGTTGCCGTCCACCTGGACCCCAGGAATCCCGTACGCGTGAGCCTTCTGCGCCAGGGTCGCCGAGGCGGTCTGGCGGTGGAGCGGAACCGAAATGGCCCACTGGTTGTTCTGGATCACGAACACCGTCCTGGCCTGGAACACCCCCGCGCAGTTGAGAGCCTCGTGGAAATCGCCCTCAGACGTGGAGCCGTCCCCGCCGAACACGACCGCTGCCGCGTCCTCACCCTGCAGCTTGAGCGACAGCCCGACGCCGGCCCCGTGCTGCCACTGGCTGCCGACCGGGACCGCCACCGGGAAGCACCGCACGCCCTCCGGGAACGCCGAACCCCTTTCATCTCCGGCCCAATACGCAAAGATGAGATGCAAGGGGCATCCCCGCAGCACCATCACGCCGTGCTCGCGGAACGCGGGAATCAGCCAGTCCTGATCGCCCATGGCGAGGGCGACCCCGGCCTGGACCGCTTCCTGGCCGCGGATCGGAGGCCACGTGCCCATGCGGCCCTGGCGTTGCATCTTGAGCGCCTTGTCGTCGAAGGCTCGCATCATCACCATGTCGCGGTACAACCCACGAACCTGATCCGCCGACAGCTCCGGCATCAACGGGCCATCGACCCGCCCCTCGATATCGAGGATCTCCAGCCGTTCTGTCACCGCTTCATAGACCCGCGTTCGAGGCATTCGACCCCCCCTGAAACTGTTCACCGTACCCAACAGGCCCTGACCGTCGGAAATTTCGACCGTGATGCCAGACAACGTGGCACTTTAGCGCACAATTGAGCCTATACTTAAGTACGCGGCCAATTCATTCGATATTCAGCCACACGACACAGGAGCCCAGCGTGACTGGCGGTACGGCTCCAGGAATCGACCGGGGAGGGGTGGTCGGTCAGGCCGTGTCCTCTCGAGTCCGAGCGCCGCGGCGATCTGCCGCACGATCGCCCCACCGACCTCTCGCCAGTCCCCGTTCGGCACCGCCGGCGCGAGCCCCCCGGCAATCCGCTCCGCCGGCACACCGAACACCCGCGCGTACAGGGGCGGATCGAGTCCCAGCAACAGGGCTGCGTGGATCAGAACCGCGCCGCCGCGGCGCGTCTGCGCACACCCGACCGACTTTCGGTCGCCCACCAGCAGGGTGTCGGAGAGCTGATCTTCGAAACAGACGGGAGATCTGACTCGAGAGGCCCGCCGCGGCTCGCGCACCCGACGGACGTCGCTCCCGACAGACCTCAACGCCGGCTCGAGAACCTCGAGAAACCGGCCGTAGAGTCCCACCACCCCCGCGGCCCACGGATGGGACGTCGGAAGTGCCAAGGACAGCGCGATGTCGCCGCGGTGGACCACGCCCGTGCCGCCTGTCAGGCGCCGCAACACCGGGATGGCCTGCCGCCGGCACCACGCGAGATCCACATCCTCCGGATCCTGGGCGTAGCCCAGCACGACAACGGGTCCCTCCCACGAGTAGGTGAAAGCGCAGCACACTCCGGCCGCGGCGCGCTCCAGCATCCAGCGTTCGAACGCCAGATCCTCGACGGGTGAACTCCCGCCCCCCTCGTATATTTCGAGAACGTCCACGTCGTTCGACACTCCCTGGGCCACAATTGAAACGCAGAGACGCCAAGAACGCAAAGATTTTGCGAAGCCACCACCTCCGAGGAGGACTGCCCACAGGTCCCCCGCCCACCCAGATGCGAGATGCGAGATGCGGCACAAGATTCCCCGCCCACCCGTTCTTCGTCTTCGTCTTCATTTTCACCGGCCCCGCCCGCCCGTCGCTCGTCTCTTGTCGCTGGTCGCTGGACCGCCGGCCTCATCGAACGGGAGGCTTCGTCGGGCACGGACGCGGACTCGGACGCGGACGCGGGAGGGGGATCAAGCGACCAGTAGCCAGCTACCAGCGACGGGCGGGTGGTGGATCTGTTTGATCTGTGGGCATCGTTCTCTGATCTGCTCTGGTCTGCGTAATCTGCGGTTTGCCGTTGTTACGTCGAAGGACGGAGGAGGTCCGGATGAATGACCTCGTCGAGGTGCTTGAACTCGACCGGCCAGTCCTCCGGCAGCAGCGACCGGAACGCCTCCGAAGCGAACCACGCATCGTCTCCGAGATAGGTCGGGACGACCAGGCGCGGGAACCGCGCAACGATTTCACGATCGGGAACAGCCCGCCGCTTCTCCAGCTCCGCCCTTCTGCCCTCGGTCTCGTCGAGGCCCGACAAGAAACCCTGCGCGGCACGCAGCTGCATCAACAACAACCCTTCATCCAGCGTCGGCGCACCGGCGCGCCGGCCCATCACGATCCTCGCCATCAGGTGGCGAAGACTGCCGGCCAAGCCCCGCTCGCGCAGCCGTCGCCGCCAGCGCTCCAACCACGAAGACGGGGGCGGCACGCCGCCGAACGGATCGGCCACCACCGACGCCAACTCCGGCCGTTCACCGGCAAAGGCGACCACCCGGTGGAGGAAGGTGGTGAGGACGACCGTACCGAACGCGCCACGCATCTCGTCGTCGGCGCACGCGAAGAAGGTTCGCAGAGCGTTCCGCTCGTACAACACCCCGCGCCGGAAGTCTCCGAGCCTCGCCGACGTCGCGGCCCCGCGATGGCGGGCCACCGCCGACGGCGCCGCCACAACCTGGCGGCCGGCTGCCCACAGCCGCCAGCCCAGGTCCACGTCCTCGAAATAGGCAAACAGGCCGCCGTCGAATCCTCCACTCTCCTTCCAGTCCCGATGACGGATGGCCATGTTGCCGCCGCAGGCGAACGGCATCGGCGTCCCGTCCGAGGGGAGCTCCAGCTCGCCGACGGGCCACCCCTGACCCACCTGAAACGCGTGACTGTCGAAGGTGACCTCTCCGCTCAGAAAATCGTGGCGCGCCCCGTCCCAGCTCACCAGACGGCCGGCGCTCGCCGCCGCCTCGGGGCACGAATCGAGGCACTCGAGGTGCTGCTCGACGAAGCCGGCCTCGGCCGCCGCGTCGTCGTTGAGCAGCACGAGCACGTCGCCAGCGGCCGCCGCAATCCCGAGCTGCACGCCGCCCGCGAAGCCAAGGTTGTGCTGTGATCGGACGACCCGCAGCCACGGGTAACGGCGCGACACGCCATCCGCGCAGCCGTCGACCGACGCGTTGTCCACGAGCACCACTTCTACGTCGACACGGTCGGCGTACGGCGCGAGCGACGCCAGAGTGTCGCCCAGGTGTTCGGCCCCCGCGTGGGTCACCACGATCACCGACGCCTTCAACGAGAGCCTCCGAACCGACGAACGACACGCCGTAACCGTCGTGCCAGAGGCTCCTGCGCGCCGTTATCGGCGGTCCCCTCGACGTCCACGAACCGTGTGCGGTGAGGATCACGCCACGGCCGCCGAGCGAACTCGAGCAGCGGTGCCGCGACCCTGGGCCATGTGCGCTCACGCGACCAGTCTCGTGCCGCGGCCGAGGCGCGCCGTCTTCGTTCCGGATCGTCGAGCAGCCGACGGACGGCGCCCGCCAGCCGGTCTCGATCGGCCGGCGGGACGACCTCCCCTGCCCCGGTCTCGTGGACCACGCGTGCCATGGCCCCGCCCCGGGTGACCACCATCGGCAGCCCCAGCCACATCAGGTCGACCAGTCGCGTCCTGAGGCTGAGGTCGGTCTCGATGCCGGGCCGGTGGCACACCACCGCCAGATCGCTGACCGCCGGAAGCTCGAACCGACGTTGGAACGGCCGCCAGCCCTCGAACCGAACCTGGCGCCCGAGCCATCCTCGTTCGTCGGCTACCTTCCTGGTCCGGGCGGCCACCCCGAGGGGAGTGAGCTCGGGATGCGGGTGCTCGACGAAGAGGACTACGATCCGGGGATCGGCCTCGAGCAGTTGCGGGAGCGCCTCGAGCAGCACAAGCGGGTCGTACCAGTCGTAGATCCCACCGAAGTAGAGGACCGGCGCGTCGTCGGGCACCCCGTCCAGGACCCCGGCGCGGCCGGGTGGTGGCGGCGGGTCGGCCGCAGGCGTTCCGAACGGCAGCTCGACGATCAACCGGTCGAGGCCGGGATCCTCCTCGACGGTCAGCGGGTTGACGCGCCCAAGGGCGGTCAGCCAGCCGAGGTAGTACAGCCGCTGCTCCTGCGACGAGCACAGAAACAAGTCACCGCGAGCCATCTGCAGGCGCCAGGTCGCGAGGTCGGTGTTGTAGGGGTCAAAACCGAGCTCGCGCTGATAGTGAAGGTTCTCGAGCATGAACGGGTCGTACAGGTCCACCACGACGGGCTGGTCGTCGCGCTGGGCCAGGTAGTGGTTGCCCAGATGCCCGTGCAGCAACACCCAGTCGTGGCCGTCGGCCTGAGATCCCAGCCGCTCGGGATCTGCCCGCACGATCCGCACGCCTGCGGCGTCGACTCGCGCCTCGTCGGGGTCGTTCGGAACCGCCAGCGTGACCAGGTTGCCCGCCTCCACCACCACCCGCGCCAGGGTCAGGAAGCGGCTGCCGACACCGGCGGTCAGTTCGCGCACCGGCTCGGGGCAGATGAAGAAAGCTCTGCTCATCGCGACACTTCCGGACCCACGCAGCGATGGTACCAAAGGCGAGTCGTGATGAGAGGTCGCCCGCTTCGATCCGGGCACCATTCAGCCTATCCCGTTCCGGGTACGTTCGGCTGCGGCCCGGAACTCCGTTTCCTGCTACCATCGACGGGATGAAGCCGCGCTCTTCGCTGCCCGGAGGCACCACCGACATCGCCGCCGAGCGCGCCCTGGTGCTGGCGCCCCACGCCGACGACGACCTCCTGGGGTGCGGGGGACTACTCGCCCGTCTTGCCGAGCGCGGCGCCGATGTCCGGGTGTTGTTCCTCACCGACTCCAGCGGCGGCGACGAGGTCACCGACGATCGCGAGGCCTACGGATGCCGCCGCCGTGACGAGGCGATCCGCGCACTGGCTGTCCTCGGTATCGAAAACGTCCGGAACCTCGACATCCCCGACGGACGTCTCGCACATCACGTCGAGGAGGCGTCCGAGGAGATCCGCGGCGCGCTGCTCGAGCTTCGACCGGACCTGGTGCTGTCCGTGTCGCCGCTGGAGAACACCGGCGACCACCGGGCAGCGTTCTCGGCCCTGTACCGCGTGTTGGCCCCGCTGCGCGGCGACGCCGAGCTGGATCGTGCCGTGGCGGGCGTGCGCATCATGCTGTACGAGATCAACCAGCCGACCACGCCCGACATACTGGTGGACGTGAGCGACGAGGTTCCGATGCTCGCCGCGGCCATCGAGCACCACGAGAGTCAGCTGGCCCTCCACAACTACCTCGAGGCGGCGCTCGGGCTGCGCCGCTACCGAGCGCTCTCGCTGCCGCCCTCGGTCACGGCGGCCGAGGGCTATCGCGACCTGAAGCTGGACGACTTCGTGACCCACAGCCCGGCCGGCCTCGTCCGCACCCTCGGCGGCATGCCGAGCGAGCGGATCGTGCGGGAGGGTCCGCTCGTCAGCGTGGTGGTCCGCACCAAGGACCGGCCGGGCCTGCTCGCGGAGGCTCTCGAAAGCCTGGCCACAGGCAGCTACCGCCGCGTCCAGGTCGTCCTGGTGAACGATGGAGGTCAATCGCCGTTCGTTCGCGACGACTACCCGCTGGCAGTCGTTCGCGTCGATCTCGAGGAGAATCGCGGCCGGGCTGCCGCGGCCAACGCCGGTGTCGAGGCCGCGACCGGCGACTACGTCGCATTCCTCGACGACGATGACCTCGCCGAACCCGAGCACCTCGAGACCCTGGTCGGCCTGGTGGCGGCGTCCGACGTCCGGGTCGCCTACACCGACGCCGCGGCCGCGGTGTACGAGCTCGCTTCCGACGGTGGCTGGCAGGAGGCGGCGCGTCGGCTGCCCTACAGCCGGGACTTCGATCCCGATTTGCTGCTGGTCGACAACTACATCCCGTTCAACACGCTGCTGATCGAGCGGCGACTGCTCGACGAGGTGGGGCCCTTCGACCCGGAGTTCGAGTTCTTCGAGGACTGGGATCTGTTGATCCGCCTTTCGCAGCGTGCTCGGTTCCACCACCACCGCCAGGTCACGTGCGAGTACCGCCACTTCCGTACCGGCGGCGACCAGATTTTGGGCGCCCAGGCGTCGCAGCGGCCCGACTTCGTCTCCATGAAGGCACGGGTCATCGAGCGACACCGCGATCTGTGCACACCGCAGGCACTCGCACGAGCGGTCACCCGACTGCGTGACGAGGCCGTTCGGTCAGCCGAGGAGAGTGCCGCACGTGGCGCCGAGGCCGCCGATCTGCGGTCGCTGCACACCGCTGCGCAGGACGCCTACCACCGCCTCAACGACGAACTCGAGCGCCTCAAGGCCTACACGGCGAACTTCGAGCGGGAAACGCAACGGGTCATCGACGGCCACGAGCAGCACCTCACGCGGTTGTACGCCGAGATCGAGCGCTTGGGCAGCGTCATCGAAGCGATGGAGGCCACCAAGGCGTGGCGCCTGCACAAGGCCGTGGAGAGACTCCGGGGAAGGAACCGCTGACCCGTCTCCGTCTCCGTGCCCGTCTCCGTCTCCGACGCTGAATTACCGTACAACGCTGAGTCGGATTCGGAGACGGGTGAAACCAGCCCTTACTCGTCGTGCTTCTGCTTCGCTACGTAGGCAACGCATCCGAGGATCAGCAGGATCGTCGCCGCGGCAATCACCATCTCGACCCAGGGCGCGACGTCCGGCGGATACCCCTCGATCTTCTCGCCGCCCCTGAGACCCACCCACATGGCGAGGATCACGCCGGTCAGACCGCCTCCTCCAACGAGCCCGGACCCGAACAGTACGCCTCGCTCTCGCCTCTGCTCGGCAACTTCGGGCGTCTGATTCAAGGTCACGAGAAACCGCACGGCGCCACCGAGAAACACCGCGCCCATCGTGGAGAGCGGCAAGTACACGCCGACCGCGAACGCCAACACCGGAATCTTGAACATCGAGGCCACCAGCCCGATGGCCACCCCAATGCCGATGAGCGCCCAGGGTAGGTTCTGATCGAGCACACCGTCGATCACGAGCTTCATCAACACAGCCTGCGGTGCGGGCAACTCGGATCCCCCGAGACCGCCTTCAACGTTCGCATCCAACATCATCACGACAAGGCACACCACTCCTGCGGATGTGATGACCCCGATCAACTCGCCCATCTGCTGCAGCCGGGGGGTCGCGCCGAGCACGTAGCCGGTCTTGAGGTCCTGGGACGTGTCACCCGCGATCGAGGCCGCGATGCACACGACAGTCCCCACCATCAGGGCGGTCGCCTTGCCTTCCAGGTCGGTCCACCCCAACAGCAAGAACACAAGACTCGTACCCAGCAGCGTGGCGATGGTCATCCCCGAGGTCGGGTTCGACGTTACCCCGACCAGACCTACGATCCTCGAGCTCACGGTCACGAAGAAGAACGCGAACACCGCGATCATCAACGATGCCAGCGCTCTGACTGGGATCGCGTCGATATATCCGAGAATGCCCGGGACCACGGTGAGCACGCCTAGAATGGCGAACACCCACACGATCACGGTCCTGAACGACAGGTCACGATTGGTGCGCTCCACCGAGGACTGGCCGATCCCTTTGGTGAGCTGCCCGAGACCGAGCTTGAACGACTCGATCATCGTCGGGATCGACCGGATCAACGTGACGATCCCACCGGTGGCGACCGCTCCCGCGCCGATGTACCTGACGTAGCGGTTCCAGATCTCATAGGCCGACATATCGCGAATGAGCTTGACCGTCTCCGGATACAGCGGCTCGGTCAGGCCGGATCCCCACAGGTTGATGGCCGGAATGATGACGAGGGCGGAGAGCGCACCTCCGGCCACCATCACCGTCGCGATCCGAACTCCCAAAATGTAGCCGACGCCGATCAGAGCCGGCGAGACGCTCGCGGCGATGCTGGCCTTGTAGCCCAATCCGACCGTGAACTTGCCCTGCACGACCTTGAAGCCGTCGGTGATCAGCTTGAACAACATCCCGACACCGATACCCAGGAACACCGGCGTGGCCTGTCTGCCCCCGGCCTCGGCCGCGACCAGCACCTCGGCGCAGGCCATTCCCTCGGGGTAGGGCAACCGGCCATGCTCGCGCTTGATGAGGTACCTGCGTAGAGGAATCATGGCGAGAACGCCGAGCAGGCCCCCGCACATCGCGAGCAGGGTGATCTGTCTCCAGGCGGGACTCATTCCCCATATGAAGAGTGCGGGAATCGTGAACAACACCCCCGATGCCACGGACGAGCTGGCAGATCCGATCGTCTGTGACATGTTCGTCTCGAGAATGCTGTGCCTCAGCCCGAAGGCTGCAAAGAGGCGGAAAGCCACGACGGTGAGCACGGCGACGGGGATCGAGGTGCTGATGGTGAGACCGGCCTTGAGACCGAGATATGTGTTGGCGGCCCCGAAGATCACCCCCAGCAGAACACCCGAGAGTGCTGCCTTGACGGTGAACTCCGTCAAGGTCTTGCCGTGGGTGAGCGGGACGTACTCCTGACCCTCCTCCAACCGGTATGCGGTGGACGGGAGCTTTTTGCCGCTCATGCCATTCGCTCAGAGCTCGAGTTTCAGCGGTCAGGCGCCGTACTTGGTGATCGCCCTGTCGAGCCTGGGTAACAACGCCAGGATGAACAGCGCCACCAGGCCGGCGACGCCCGCCAGCACCAGGAAGAAGGCAACCGGGCTCATCATGTGCTGGATGCCGCCGAAGAAGCCCGAGAAGTTGTTGCCGAACGACACCGCCAGGAACCAGCCGCCCATGGTCAGCCCAACCAATCGCTTTGGTGACAACTTCGTCACCAGCGATAGACCCATCGGCGACAGGCACAGCTCGCCGAGTGTGATGACCATGTAGAAGCCGGCGAGCCACAGCCCGGATACCTTGAGACTGCCGCCGTCGGACATCAGACCACCGACCGCCATCAGCAACAGCGAAGCGGTCGTGAGAACCATGCCCCACAACAGCTTGTGCGCGGTCGGCACACCACTGCCGCGGTTCACCTTCCATTGGAAGAACGCCACCACCAGCGGGGTCAGGATGATCACGAAGAACGGGTTCCACGACTGGTAGACCTCCGAATTGACCACCGTCAGAAACTGTCCCGGCGGCAGCAGCTCGGGGTCGTGGTCGTACCGTTCCCGGTAGCCTTCGTAGATGGCGTCGTAGGTGGCCTGGTCGACGAGGAACACGGGAATCCGATCGCCACCGTCGACACGCAGGAAGGCGACCTCACCCACCGGTCGGGCGCCGTCCGGCACCGACACCGAGATAACTGGCACACCGTGCGAGTCGGTGGTCTGCTCGACCTGCACAACGCCGGTACCGTAGACATCCGAGGCGCGGGCCGCCCACTCCGGTGGTGCTGCCGAATCGATTTCGACAGCCTCCACCGCGTCAAGTGCGTCGACCGCCTGGACTGCGGCCTGGTCCATCCGCTGCTGGCCATACATGCGTGCGATCTGCTCGTCGGCCACGACCAGCAAACTGCTCGGATCGGGCCGCGGCACGTCCTCGGCGGCGTTGATGTAGTAGAGCGGCAGTGCCTCTTGTTGGATCGACGGGAGCGCCGTCGTCAACGCCTTGGCGGCACCCTTGGCCTCTCGGTCCGTTGTGTCGCGCGCCCACTGGGTCATGGCGCTGCCGTTGAGGTGGAGGATCATGAAGAACGCGGCGCCTGCCACGTAGACCGGCAGCAGGGCGAGCAGGCCGGGTTTCTCGTCCTCCTTGGCAGTGACGCCGAGCCGCACGAAGAAGAACAGCACCGGAATACTGCCGGCGAGAAAGCCGCACACCGCCGGCCGGAGTGGGATTGAAGGTGGCAGGTATGCCTTGGCCAGAAAGTAGCCCGCGATACCGACGATGAACGCCGGACCGATGATCTTGAGCAGGATATCGCCAAAGCTCGTGTCGTCCGGGTTGCGCTCCGGCTGGCGATCCGCGCTTGCGAGCTTTCGCCACTGGCTCGCGAGGATGAGCACCGCGAACAGCACGCCGATGCCGGCGGCGCGGAAGGTCCAATGCCACCCGAACACGTTGCGGGTCATCGGCGCGACCACCAGGGTCGCGAGCAGTGCTCCGACGTTGATCCCCATGTAGAAGATGTTGAAGCCGTTGTCCCGTTTTGGGTCACCGGCCCCGTACAGGTTGCCGACCATCACCGAGATGTTCGGCTTGAACATGCCGTTTCCCAGAATCAACCCGACCAACCCGGCCACGAAGAAGGTGAAGCCGGGCATCCCCATCAGAAAGAGTCCGCCCGCCATCATCAGGCCGCCGATGGCCACCGCCTTGCGGTAGCCGAGGAACCGGTCGGCGATCATGCCGCCCAGAAAAGGGGTGAAGTACACGAATGCGAGGTACAGCCCGTAGATCTCGTTACCCTGGGCCGCCGGCAGGCCGAGGCCCCCCCGCTCGACGTCGGTGGTGTAGAGCAGCAGGATGCCGACCATCGTGTAGAAAGCGAGCCGCTCCCACATCTCGGTGAAGAACAGCGGGAACAGACCCTTCGGATGTCCAAACGCCATTTCGCGAACCTCTCCCGCCCGTCCGGGCGGGCGTACCAACGAGTCGCGGCATCCTATCGCATCCACCATTCGAGACCAACCACTCGCGGAAGTCCCGCCCCTGTTCTTCGTCTTCATCTTCGTCTTCGTCCCAACCCCCGTCACCGAATCTTGAACTCTGAACACCGTCCTTTCCCTCGTGGACCCCATTCCCCACCCGCCCGTCACTAGTCGCTCGCCGCTAGTCGCTGGACCTCCACCCGCCCGGGCTTTGCAGCCTTGCGGCCCTTCGGCGGTGCGGCGCCCAGCCCCAGGCACGCCGCTGTTCGCTGGTCGCTCGGTCACCCGCCCAACCGTCGCTGGTCTCTTGTCGCTGGTCGCTGGACCGCCCGCCCGCCCGATGCGGAGTCGCCTGTTGCCAGGCACCCCTCAAATGTCGCGAGCAGAGCGCCAACGCGACCCCACAGCCGGTGCCGGGCACCCGGTCGCCCGCACAGGCATGGACAACCGACTCCAGCACAGGGTGCCTGGCACCGCCACGCGCGATCGGAGAGGCCAACGTAGCTTCGACGCGCCCTTCCCCCAGCGCTCTCCCAGAGGGAGTCCCCTTAGACAATGTTGGGCCCACTGACCCCTCGTTCGGCTAGATCGCCGCAGCTGCAGCGCGCCCCTCCCAAAAGCGCTCCCCGTGGGAGCCCGGTACAGAATTTCGAGGCCCCGTTGCCACGCGATGTCCCCGGAGTTCGTGGACCTCGAAATCCTGTACCCGGCACCCCGCAGAAGGCGAGAGGATGGCACGCCCGCACAACGCGCTGTCGTCGGAATCCCGTTCGCTTCGCCTGCCTGACCGTCCAGGCGATACGTTCACACCCGTTATCACGGCGCTTACCGGTTGCGAGGTTTCCCATCGCTCGTGCCGAACGGATCGCGCCGCCACTCCACAGCAATCCATGAAGCGAATTGCTACCGCAGGCCGCTAGGAAAGCCCTCGGGTGGGTGATCGTACTCGACCCGACGTTCGCCCTCGATGACGTTCCCCATCGGAAAGCCGGGGCAACCGTTCTTCTTCAGCACCTTGAGCACTTTGGCGAGCCGCTTCGGGGACACCACCAACACCATGCCGACGCCGAGATTGAACGTGCGCCACATGTCGGCCTCCGGCACGTCGCCCACCTCGGCGAGAATTCGGAACACGGGGGGAATGTCCCACGCACCCACCTTGATCACCGCGCACAGACCCTCCGGGAGGATTCTCGGCACGTTGTCGGTCAGGCCGCCACCGGTAATGTGGGCCAAGGCGTGGACCCGGTCCTTCTCGAGCAGCGGCCACACCGGGTCCAGGTAGCATCGGTGGACGGCGAGCAGCTCGTCGGCAACGGTCCGCCCCAGCTCGACCACAGGTTCGTCGTGGCCGAGGTTCATCGTCTCGAAAAACACCTGGCGTGCGAGTGAGTAGCCGTTGGTGTGGAGGCCGGTCGACGGCAGGCCGACCAGGATGTCCCCGGACTCGACCCGCGAACCGTCCAGGATCCGGCGCCGATCGACCACGCCGACGACGAACCCCGCGAGATCGTACTCTCCGTCGCCGTAGAAGCCCGGCATCTCCGCAGTCTCGCCGCCGAGAAGAGCGACACCGTGATCGGCGCACGCACCTGCCACCCCACCGATCACCTCGGCCACCACATCCGGGTCGAGACGACCGGTCGCCAGGTAGTCGAGGAAGAACAGCGGCCGCGCTCCCTGGACCAGAATGTCGTTGATGCAGTGATGGACGAGATCTCGACCGACCGAATCGTGGCGGTCGGACAGGAAGGCGACCTTCAGCTTGGTGCCGACGCCATCGGCCGAGGCCACCAGCACCGGATCCTTGATCCCCCTTGTCGGCACTTTGAACAGACCGCCGAAAGCGCCCTGGTCGGACAGGACGCTATCGGTGTAGGTGCCGCGGACCATCTGTTTAACCCGCTCCAACGCCTGGTCCTGGGCCTCGATATCGACTCCGGCGTCTTTGTAGGTGGTCATCGCTGGCATCCCCTTCGCTCACGAAGTTAGCCGTCTTCAGGATCGCAGACAACCCCCAGTCGATCGTCATCGGTCGCCCGCGTAGTGACTCTTTGTCCGCACGGGGATTGAGGGCGTGGGGCGTGGTGTCTTGAAGCACACGTGCCCAAGAACTTTCGCTCACTCCCCAAGCCCACGTGCCGCAGGCACCGGCCATACCCCCAAGCCGTCTCTCTGCAATCTACTGGCACTCGGCAACGAACCCTGCTACAACCCACCCATGACGTTGCTCCACCTCTACCGATCTCCCGGAGTTTCCCCCACCCACCGCAGCCGCCTCCTCGAGATCGCACGAAGAAACGTCTCGCCAGCCATCTCCACGATCGACACCGAGTACTGCTTCAACATCGATGCCACCGCCGATCTCGGTACCGAAGAACACCGCATACTCGCCTGGCTCCTCGCCGAGACGTTCGAACCGGATCGATTCGGCCCCTCCACCTTCCTCGACGACCACGAAGGCACGGTACTCGAGGTGGGACCGCGCATGAACTTCACCACGGCGTGGTCCACGAACGCGGTTTCGGTGTGTCATGCATGCGGTCTCGACAAGGTCGCGAGAATAGAGTGCTCGCGGCGATATCTCCTGCGTTCCGAGTCCGAACTCTCGGCACAACAGCTGCGGGCATTCCTCGCCGATGTTCACGACCGCATGACCGAATGCCCGTATCCAGCTCCCCTGCAGAGCTTTGCGGCGGGAGTCGAGCCCGAGGCCATGCGCACGGTTCCGGTGCTGGAGCAGGGTCGCAGGGCTCTCGAGGACATCAACCGCGAGCTCGGTCTCGCATTCGACGACTGGGACCTCGACTACTACACCGAGCTGTTCCGGGATCGGATCGGTCGCGACCCCACCAACGTGGAGTGCTTCGACATCGCCCAATCCAACAGCGAGCACTCACGACACTGGTTCTTCAAGGGCCGGCTGGTGATCGACGGGCAGGAGATGCCCGATCACCTGATTGGCCTCGTCCGGCAGCCGCTCGAGGCCAACCCCAACAACAGCGTGATCGCGTTCCACGACAACTCCAGCTCGATCCGCGGTTACCGGATCCGTACCGTGATACCGATCGAGGCTGTCGGACCCGCTCCCTTCGCGTTGCGCGAGCTCGACTCCAACATCATCTTCACCGCGGAAACCCACAACTTCCCGTCGGGAGTCGCGCCGTTCCCGGGTGCCGAGACCGGAACCGGAGGACGAATTCGCGACGTCCACGCCACCGGCCGCGGCGCACAGTATGTGGCGGGCACTGCGGCGTACTGCGTCGGTAACCTCCGCATCCCCGGCTATGACCTGCCGTGGGAGGACCCCGATTTCGTCTACCCGGACAACCTGGCGTCTCCGTTGGAGATCGAAATCGAAGCCTCCAACGGAGCCTCCGACTACGGAAACAAGTTCGGCGAGCCGGTGATCCAGGGTTTCACCCGATCGTTCGGCCTGAGATTGCCGAACGGAGATCGCCGAGAGTGGATCAAGCCGATCATGTTCTCCGGCGGCATCGGCCAGATGGACGCCGATCACTCCGACAAGAACGCGCCGGAGCCCGGGATGTGGGTCGTGAAGATCGGCGGCCCGGCGTATCGGATCGGAATGGGGGGCGGTGCGGCCTCGAGCATGGTGCAGGGCGAGAATGTCGCCGAACTCGACTTCAACGCGGTCCAGCGCGGCGACGCCGAGATGGAGCAGAAGGTCAACCGGGTGATCCGCGCCTGCTGCGAGCTGGGCCACGACAATCCGATCGTCAGCATTCACGACCAGGGGGCTGGTGGCAACTGCAACGTGCTCAAGGAGATCGTCGAGCCGGCCGGGGCGCAGATCGAGGTGCGGGAGATCCCGATCGGCGACGACACCCTTTCGGTGCTGGAGATCTGGGGTGCCGAGTACCAGGAGAACGACGCGCTGCTGCTCAGCCCGGAGCACGAGCAGCTGTTTCGATCTCTGTGTGAGCGGGAGAAAGTCCCGGTGTCGTTCGTCGGCAGGGTGACGGGCGACGGGCGAATCGTGGTGCACGACTCCGAGGAGGGGTCCACCCCGGTCGACCTGCGGCTGGAAGACGTCCTCGGTGACATGCCCCAGAAGACCTTCGAACTGAAACGGGTCGAAACCACGACCGAGGCTGTTCAGCTCCCGGAAGAACTCACGGTCCGCGAGGCCCTCGAGCGGGTGCTGCGTCTCCTGTCGGTGGGGTCCAAACGATTCCTCACGACCAAGGTGGACCGCAGCGTCACCGGGCTCGTCGCCCAGCAGCAGTGCTCCGGCCCGCTGCAACTCACCGTGGCCGATGTGGCGGTGATCGCCCAGAGCCACTTCGGCGTCACCGGCGCCGCAACCGCCATCGGTGAGCAGCCGATCAAGGGCCTGCTTGATCCGGGCGCCATGGCGCGGATGGCGGTCGGCGAAGCGCTCACCAACCTGGTGTGGGCGCGGGTCAGCGCGCTTGAAGACGTCCGCTGCTCCGGCAACTGGATGTGGGCGGCGAAGCTGCCCGGCGAGGGAGCCGCGCTGTACGACGCAGCGGTCGCCATGCGCGACGTCATGATCGAGCTCGGGATCGCGGTGGACGGCGGCAAGGACTCCATCTCGATGGCCGCGCTGGCACCTGACGGCGAGGCCGTCAAGGCACCCGGCGAGCTGACGATCTCGGCCTACGTCACCTGCCCGGACATCACTCAGACCGTGACGCCGGACCTCGAACTGGCCGGCCGCGGTCGCCTCGTGTACATCGACCTGGGCTGTGGCCACCGGCGCCTCGGAGGTTCGGCTCTCGCTCAGGTGTACGGGCAGGTGGGCGACGCCAGTCCCGACGTCGAGGATCCCGCCCTGTTGAAACGCGCCTTCGGCGCCGTCCAGAGTCTGATCGACCAGGACCTCGTCACCGCGGGCCATGACCGCTCGGACGGCGGCCTGATCACCACCCTGCTTGAAATGGCGTTCGCTGGCAACTGCGGAATCGAGGTCGACCTCGCCGCCGAGGCGGCCGCGGCCGCCCCGATCGCCGTCCTGTTTTCAGAGGAGCTCGGTCTCGTCCTCGAGGTCGCCGAGGAGGACCTCGAGACGGTGTTGGCGACCTTCGATGCGGCCGACGTGCCCGGTGTCGCGATCGGCTCGACGCTCGCCGAGACCGAGATTCGTGTTGCCATCAACGGCGACCCCGTCCTGGTCGACGAAGGCCGCGATCTGCGCGACCTGTGGGAGGCCACGAGCTTCCGGCTCGAGCGGCTGCAGGCGAACGCCGAGTGCGTGGTTCAGGAGGAGTCCGGGCTCTGCGAGCGAACCGGGCCGAGCTACGAACTCAGCTTCACTCCGGAGCTCACCGCACCGACCGTTCTGGAGCGCAGCGACAAGATCCCGGTGGCGATCCTGCGCGAGGAGGGCTCCAACGGCGACCGGGAGATGGTGGCGGCGTTCTTCGCCGCCGGCCTCGAGCCGTGGGACGTCACCATGTCGGACCTGTTGGCAGGTCGCGTCGATCTACGGAGGTTTCGCGGCCTGGTGGCGGTCGGCGGTTTCAGCTACGCCGACGTGCTTGACTCGGCCAAGGGGTGGGCCGGCACGATACGTTTCAACGCCGACCTGCGTCGCCAGTTCGAGGAGTTCGCCGATCGGCTGGACACTTTTTCGCTCGGCATCTGCAACGGCTGCCAGCTCATGGCCCTGCTCGGCTGGCTGCCGTGCCGAGGCCTCTCCGACGACCAGCAACCCCGATTCATCCAGAATGCCTCCGGCCGGTTCGAGTCGCGCTTCACCTCGGTGAGGATCCTGTCGAGCCCCTCGATCATGCTCCGGGGCATGGCGGGATCCACCCTCGGGATCTGGGTAGCCCATGGAGAAGGGCGGGCGTTCTTCCCGGACTCGTCGGTCCTCGCAGGGGTCATCGAGAACAACCTGGCGCCGGTGCGGTTCGTGGACGACGACAACCAGATCACCGACGCCTATCCTCACAACCCCAACGGATCGCCGCAGGGCATCGCCGGATTGTGCTCGCCAGACGGTCGTCACCTGGTGATGATGCCCCACCCCGAACGCGCCTTTTTGATGTGGCAATGGCCCTGGATGCCGGCCGACTGGCGCCGCGATCTGGAGGCCTCGCCCTGGCTGAGGATTTTCCAGAACGCGCGAAAGTGGTGCGAAGGAGAGGAATGAGGGGGTGAGGAAATGAGGGGGTGAATGTTCGGTCCTGACAGAGCATCGCCTCGAAGATCCCCGCATCCCCACAATCCCAGGCCTCGCAGCGGCCGGCCGCCCCCTCATCCCCAGGTGCCGTAGGTACCTGCCAACCCCTGAGCCCCTCTCACGGTCCGCTCGATCGAGGTGTCAGTCTCTGCCGTCCCATGTGTTGAGCTCGCCAACGTTTTGCCCGTGGTGGAGCGGTATCACGCAGAATCGATGGCCACTGGGGGCTTCCAGGACCCACCAGTGCTTGACCTTCTTCACTCGGGTCGCTCCCAGCCGCTCGAGGCGCTGAACTTCGGCTTCGAGATCATCGGTCTTGATATCCAGATGCACCCTGCTCGGGTGCTCGACCGACTGCAGCTCGATGTACGGCCTCCCTTCGGGCGTACCCAGGATGACGTAGTCCGCGTCATCCGGATCATCGGAGGGGCGGATCTCACACCCCAGCGCCTCACTCCAGAATCGCGCCTCTCGATCAAGGTCATCTGTCCTGCAGTCGATGATCAGTCCGCCAAGGCCGCTCCGGTGCATATGTTTTACCTCCAGACCATGTATCAGATGATGGCTCCAGGGTTGTGAATCGTGGGCAGCACGGTGTTCGTCTGTCCGGTCTTTGAAATAGGCCCGATTCTCGAACTGCCCAATCCCTGGCTCGGATCGTTGTGCATCGCTGCTCTTTCGCACACGGGTCCACGGGTCTCACCTCCGAGCGACGACAACCGGGAGATCGTGGTCCGCGTGAACGGTCTTTCCGCTCAATGACGGATATCTCTCCGTCTCTCTAAACCCCGCCGAACGAAGGGCATCGGTGAGATCATGCTCGGTGTAGGCCTCGTTGCTGAGGGCATAGCTGCTGACCGCGCCCGTCTGGGCATCGATGACCAGGAACCGGGTTGTGGACACTCCGCCATCCGCATGCCAAAAGTCCTCCTGGAGAACCAGATGCGGCGCCTCGGAGAACAGCCCCGAGGGAGCTGTGTACCAGCTCCTAGCGTTCTCCCCACCCTGGCGTATCTGCTCGATGCTCTGAAACTCCAGCAGTAGGGCCCCCCCGGGCTTCAGGGCACCATGAGCATTCTTCAGGATCTCCAGTCCGCGGTTCCGGGGAAACACATTGAATTGTCCATAGACCATCATCACCAGGTCAAAATCCGCTCCGAAACGTCCGTCTCGCACGTCCGCCTGATGGTAGGTGCACGATAGCTGTGCGTCGGCGACGTCTCGCGCGTGTCGGATCGACGCTGGGGAGAAGTCGATCCCGACACATTCACAGCCGAGTCTTGCCAGGCGAATTGTGTAAAGCCCGGGGCCGCAGGCGAGATCAAGCAATCTGGCAGGACGGGACCCCAGGACTTCTGAAAAGATCCACTCGACGTGGCGATCGATCGTTTCACACCTGCGACTCGCGAGATCGTGTTCCTGACTCAGATGTTCGGCGAGCATCCGCTCACTGAAGCCGGGGTCATCCCAGGGTATGTTGTCGCCCTCTGACCACGGAGCAGGTTCCGGTGTTCGATCGACGATGTCCAGGATTGTCTTCATTGTCTTCGGGCTCCTTCAGTGACCACCGGAACGCAGCTTCGACCACGCAGGGGTCTGCAACACACAGTTCCCTGCCTCTCGCTCGAGGCGCAGAAACAGCGGCATGGGTATCGTGAGTGTCAACATGTCGTCGCGGAACTGTCTGCGCATCAGCTCGCGCCCGTCAACGTCGAGCATGCCGAGCACGGCGCGCGGTGATTCCGCGTCGTACTGGGCGTAGGCGAAGCAGGCGATGCGGAAGCAGTCGGCGCCCTGAGGGACCTGCACCGGGTCCGCGCCTTCGACAACCGAACCCAACAGTGTGTTCAGGCCGGCAAGCTCGAGCGGGCTGACCGGGAAGATGACCGCGCGCGTATTCTCCTCCTCATCCGTCTGGCTCAGCGGTTTGAACAATACGTATCGGTTCGGGATGTCGTAGCGGGGCAGGCAGTCGAGAATCCACCCCCTGGCCATGTCGAAACTGCAGTGACGCCGTTCGCCGAACTCGTACAGGGGTCGCCAGCTCGGCCGCACTGCGTCCATCTTCTCTCGATAGGCCACCTGATCGCGCGCCGACTCGAGGCCCTTGCTGAAGATGGCCGCGTAATGGTCGAGCTGCGCCTCGGACTCGACGAAGTCAACGCCGAACCCGAGCGCGGCGCGGCCCCCGGAACAGACGATCGTGTCACGGCTTCCGCCGGCCACACGACTCCGCCGAGAGGCCTCGGCAAACAGGTGCAGAATGCAGCCGAACCTGCCCTCCCTGAACTCGACAGCGTCTTCCGGGAGGGCGTCGCTCCAGATCACCGCTACCGGTTCGAACTCCGGACTCAGGTGTTCGACGATGCTGCTCTTCATCGCGACCTCCGGTGTTCACCGTTGCCCATCGGTGCCATTCCTATGGGAGTCGTCGGGCGGCTACTTGTTCCTCTCCTGATAAACCGACACAAACCACAGCGCTGCGAATCCCATGAGCAATACTCCCAAACCGGTCGCCGCTTGGCCCAACATCACCAGTTTTTCCATGTCATTCTCCTTGTCGCTTTGTCTTCTGCGGACCACTCTGTTCCGGTACCCTCATCTTGGTGTGGACTTCTCCGCGTAGACGATCCGCTCGATGGCCATGGACCGGAGCTTGCGCCCCGTCGGCTTGACATACCGGTTGGCAAGCTGCTCGTAATCGAGGTGATCGAGAACGTGCCAACCGTACTCGCCCACGAAATCATCGACGTTTTCGGGATCCAAACCGAAGAGCCAGATCTTGTCTCTCAGCAACATCTTTTTGTAGAGGTACTCCTGGCCGTAGAAGTTCTCTCCTTCGATGAAATCCCTCGGGGTGTAGGTGAAGACCAGCCGGCTGCCCGCCGGCGCATCGGCCAGGGAGGCAAGGGTTGACCGAACGCCGCTCTCGCTCAGGTACTGAATGACCCCTTCCCAGATGAAGAAGGTCCTCTTACCAGGCTTGTAGCCGTGCGTCGCCAAAACGGCGGGCAGATCTTCGTGATCGAAGTCGATCGGCACCAGGGCCACGTGAGGTGGAACTTCATCGAACAGCTTCTCCAGTCTCGACCTCTTGGCGTCGATGTTCTGCTGCTGATCCACCTCCCACACCGGCACATCGGCGAGAGCCGGAAGTCGGTAAGCGCGGGTGTCAAAGCCCGCCCCGAGGTTCACCACCGCCTCGATGCCAATGCCAACGGCTTCGGCGATGATGTCGTCGATGTACCGCTTCCGGCCCATGATGCCGGCCCAGAGGCCGGGCACCTTCTCCTCTGATTTCCGGATGATCCAGTTCCTGAACCGCCCGATCAGCCGGACCTCGGCCCTGAAGCCGACGGGCAGGATCCGCTGGGCGAGATCATCGCTGATGATGCGTTCGCCCTCGGGGTAGTACTGCTCGATGGCGACCAGAACCATCGCCCCGGGGCCTGTCTTCGCTGCCTTCCGCGTCATGCCCGGCCCTCCTCTAATGAAACTGCACGTCCGCGAGGTCCCTGCGGATGCTCTGCCGATACTTGTACTTCGGGTAGCCGAGCACGAGCGAGGTCAGGACCTTGTTGTCCTTTGGGATGCCGTAGCGGTCTCGCAAGAACTTCGAACGATCCACGACTGGTGGAATCAGGCCGATGATTGTGGACCCGAGCCCCAGGGAGAGCGCGGCCAGCATGGAGTGGTGGCAGACGAGATGCGCGTTCTCCTCGTACGACATGGTCCAGCGGTTGCCGTGGAACAACATCAGCACCGGCGCATCGCGCAGGTAGTTGTCGCCGCCGCGCTCGTGATAGACCCCGTTGGCGTGCCGCGCCACATCCACGATGAAGTTTTTCAGCGTGTGATAATCCTCCGCCCCCGCTTTGAAGCGGATCATGGTGCGGATGATCGGATTGGAGAATCCCTTCACCAGAAACTCGTACTCCTTCACGAACTCCTGCAACAGGAAGTCGAGCTCTTCACGGTCGGCGATGACGACGACCTCTGTCGTGTGCGGCGGGACGCCCATCGGCGCGGTGGCGGCGGCGTCGAGGATCTTCTGGATCACCTCGCGCTCCACAGGCTTGTCCTTGAAGACCCGGACGCTTCGGCGCAACCTGAGGAAGTCAAAGAACTCCTCATACCCGAAGGGCTGCCTGGGTAGTCTTCGAAAATCCTCCATAGCCAGAATCGGCATGGTGAGCGACTCGGTGGGACACACCGCCACACACTGTCCGCACGGGATGCAGGCATCGGCGCGCCCATCGACGGTGGCCACCTTCTCGTCCACCCAGCTCGAGGATGTCTTCCGGGCAGACTTCGGCACAGATGCCGTCGCCCAGGCACGTCTCCGCATCCACCACATGCAGCTGCTCGGCCATCGCGCACCTCGTCGTCGAGATCAGGCGAACTTGCTCGCCGGGAATTTGTACTTCTCGACGATCATCCTCTTGTGGTCGTCCGGAAGCGAATTCATGTAGGATTTCCAGCCGGGGCAGAAATTGACGTGCCACCGCCAGATGCGTCCCAAGAAGGACGTCGGTCGCTCGTCATACCTGGCACGAAAGGTACACGTCGCACAACCGGGTTCGGGCATCTCTTCCTCCTCGATTCTCGCCGCGCAGCTCCGACCATCCGGGGATCGTCAAGAGAGCGTTGCCCGCTTCTCGCTCGAGGTGCTCGGGGATCGCGCTCTTCAATTCTGCTCCCCATGTCCCGAGTCGTTCGCGACGAGCATACAGTGTCGGGAATTCTCCATCGGCCATTCAACTTGGATCTCGAAGCAGACCCGGAACGAACATCGGGGTCCGCTTTCGATACTCGATGTACTCGTCGCCGAACCGCTGCACCAGCTCGGGCTCCTCGATCGCCTTCAACTCCCACACGTTGAAGAGTATGTACAACGGTGTGAAGAAGAACACGAGGGAAAACGAGTCCACGCCGAGTCCCAGGCCGAAAAGAAACAGGAAGACTCCCGTGAGCATCGGATTCCTGGCGTATCGATATGGCCCGGTGTCCACCACCTTTGGAGGCGGATTGAAGGGTACCGGCGTTCCCTTGACCCTCAGAAAGTGAAGTGCGGACCAGCCCGTGGCCGCGACTCCCACCGCCATCACCGGTACCGACACCGGAAGCCTCGCGGCCTCCGGCAAGAGACTCGGCAGACTCAGCACCCTGTCGACCAGAAGCGCTGCGAACACGAACAAGGCCGTGAAGGCACCGAAGACCGCGACACCGATCGGTGTCAGCAGCGTCCGTGATCGTTTCGTGCCCGTCGCCGCCCGGTGGAGGAGGTTGATCCAGTGTTCTCGAATTCCCATGATGACCCCTCCGCTTCGGGTTACAGGATTGGAAACCCGCTCATTCAATCCGTCTTTCAAGGTAGTCCGCCAGCTGCATTCGTGGATTCGCCTCATAGGAAAGCGTCTCCGGAACTGCTCGGCGAGTCATCACGGCAAGTACAAACGACTCGCAGTACTGCTCGACGGCATCGGCCGACTCCCACTCGTAGACCCCCTGCCAGTCGCCAGTTTCTTCGTCGACCATCCAGACCTTGTCACGAAACCCGGGGAACCCTCCGATCAGCGGGACTGGAACCAAAGAGAGCAACCGGTTGAAACCCTGGGAAAACTTCTTGAATCTGAACCGAACGACCAGGATGGCGGGCGTACCGCTTGAGCTAGTGCTTCGAGACAGGTGACGGAAGACGTGAAAGGACTGCCCGCCTTCCATCACCACGGCTCTGCCCACGAACTGATGACGCAGACGGAGACGCCCGCGCAGTGCCAAGACGAGAGCAACCATGAGGCAGACGGCCGGGGACCTACGAAGTGCATCTTTCAAGTTCATTGCATCGTCACCACGCGCCTGGAATCAACCGATACCGCGTCTTTTCGCAGTACTCGGTATACCCGGACAGTTCGTTCCTCAATGTCCTGTCCTCGAGGGCCGTTCGTATGACCAGCAGAACTACCACAACGCAAGCGACGCCAAACGCCACCCATGACCCCAGGACCAGGGACCAGCCCCAAAACGCCAAACTGATGCCCACGTACATGGGGTGGCGCACGTACCGGTATGGTCCTTCTGAGACTACCCTATGCCCCCGGTCGGTCTGGATCCTCACCGTGGTTTCCAGGTGGGGGTTGGTCAGCAGCGCCCCGAGTACCGGGATCATCCCGAGCACGTGCATCGCCACTCCGACGTACAGGAGCGACGACTGCATCGACGTCCACCGAAACCGCACGGCGTCCATCCCGGCGAGAACGAAAAACGCAACCACCACCACCAGGTATGCCCAGCCAAATGTCTTGTCGAAGCGCTTGGTGTCCTTGCGGCGCTTCCACCGCTCGCGCACCAACGTTGGGTTCTTGTTCAGCAACAGCGTCAGGTTGACCGCGAAAGTCAACGCGAGCAGCGCAAGGAAAGCCCAGCCACGTTGCCAATCGAGAGTCCCGGCACCCCAGAACAGGGGAATCGAGATGAACGCGCAGACCGCCACGAGCCTGACAACGCCTCTGACCCACAGCGGGAGGTCCTTCCGCATGCCGTCGGGTGGACGTTGCTCTTGATCCGTCATGGCGACTCCTGTTCTGTCCACTCGAGCCTGCCGACTGAAGACAAGACCGGGGCGTCTCCGTCGCCGCGCGGCTGAGGTGGTTGAATCAAGCTGCTCGCATCTTCACCGTCATTTGTTGAGGTGCTTCGTGGCCGGTGCCGTTCCCTTGCGGTAGAAATTGAAATCACAGTGGTCGTCACCGGAAGCGAGCGTGCATGGACGTCGAAATTCGGCGTCCACACGGTCGAGAATCACGGGGTAGCCCGCCAGGTCATGGTCACAGCCCAGCTTGCCCAGCTCGGGACAGCCGAGGGCAGAAAACAAATCGACGTTGGCACATGTGACGACCCTGATCTGCAGCCGGTCCTCCTCGTTCACGATCGTGTCGGACTTCCACGTCCCTTCCCGGTCCATGGCCTCGAACATGGCTACGTTGAACTCCTTGAAGTTCTCAAAGGCATCGCCCTCACACTGCACCAACTCGTCGATCTGATAGATGCCGGGCATGCTGTGGATTGCCACCCTTTGGAAGATGCTCTTGAGGAACTCGTAAGCCTCCTCGCGGCCGTTGCGCCTGGCCGTGACCTCAAAGAGAGAGGCCAACAACACCATCTCCTTGGCGACCTCCGGGCCGATTTCACGAGCTTTATCTACGAGGTCGGGATGGGTTCTTCTGATCCGACGCTGTTCGGCGAGCACACGGATGAAGAAGGGCACCATCCCGGTGAGGCCGAACCTTTCCCGCAGGGCGGAGAACACGATACCGACCTGTTTCCTCTGTGCCTCCCTGGGAAGTCCCAACGGTTTCCCGTATTGACTCAGCTCGGTGACGTTCATGGTTGCTCCTTTCTCTCCGAGTGCGTCTCGAGAGTGCGTGACCGGGTTGCTGCCAGCCAGCCATAGCCCAAGGCCAACGCCAGGAAGAGCGCGACTGTGGACCAACCGAGGCTGTTCGCACCCGCAGATTGACCCCGCGCGGCGATCACACAGCTGATTGCGTACGTGATGAACAGCGACAATGCAATCGCCCTTTGCGACCCTGGTTTTTCCGCCGTTCGTGCGATCCAGGTCAGCAATCCAACACCGACGAGCGCGGCTCCCCAGAATTGGTAGACGACCAACCCCATTGGGGTCAACGAAACCCCATAGGTTGCCAGAAGTTGCGCCGGTGCCAGGATGCACGCGATGCCCGCGAGGACCGCGACAACCGCGTTAACGAGTAACAAGGTACCGAAGCCCATGCTCACCTCCATCGGACAGTGGACATGCGATGCAATCCGACGCCTCACACGTGGCGATCGGGACGGATGGATCAAGAAACGCCATGACGATCGTCTCCTCTCTTCCGGTCAATTCTCGGCCGTCATCTCTTCCCACACCGTGTGCTCGACGAGCCCGAAAGCCCTGAGCGCTGATGCGAGTCGGAGGGCGAGGGTGCTCTGTCCATTCCCTCTGCGCGGTTTCACGTGGCGGATATGAACACCGACGTCGGTTTCGAGCCCTTGCCGCCGATAAAGCGTGACGACCTCGGCATCTGTGCCTTCCGCTTCGATCGATTCTCTGATCCGCTCTCCGAGAGTTTCGATCGGTTCTCCAGACGACCGTAGGTGCACGATCTCCAGGGCGTTCATGACCGCCTCCTCGAATAGATGGCCTTGTGCAGCAGAATATCCCGCAGCCCGACCGGCAGCCATGCGAGGTTTCTCATCTTCCTTGCACCCGGACCGATCAGGTAGTGGGTTTTCGGCTTCACCGACATCAAAGCCTCGGAGACGACCCTGCCCACTTCACGGGGAGCGATCCCCGGCAGGTCCTTGACCTCCCTATCGAAGAACTCGATGAGAGGGGAGTACAGGTCGACGATCGCGGGATCTGCCGTACGGATCATCCTGTCGCGATCGGCGACGATCTTGCCGAGGACCGCGGTGTCCACCTTCCCGACCGCAATGCACGAGACCGAGACACCAAAGGGTCTCAGCTCGACCCGCAGGCTATCGCTGATGGCCTGCACTGCGAACTTGGATGCCGCGTACACGCTCTTGTCGGGGACCGCCAGCAGACCGTGCCCCGAGCTGATGTTGACGATCCGCCCTCTGCTCCTCCTCAAAAGAGGCAGGAAAGCCTTGGTGACAGCGAGCAACCCGATCACGTTGACGTCCATGAGCTTCCTGATGTCCGGAACGTGAACGAGCTCCAGCGGCCCGTTGAGCGACAGCCCCGCGTTGTTGACGAGGCCGGAGACCTCCCCCGACGTCGCGTCGGTAATGGTTGCGACCGCGGTCGCGATCGATACGTCATCGGTGACGTCGAGAGGAATGGGGGTCAGCCTTTCAGAGGCCATCTTCTTCAGGGCCTCACCGTCGACTTCTTTGCGGACGCCGGCAAAGACTCGGCAACCCTGCTGGTCCATTTGGAGTGCAGTCGCTCTGCCGATGCCGGATGACGCTCCCGTGATCACGATGGGGAGTTCACGGACGGTCATCTCGTGCCTCTTCGTTCTCGTATGTGGACGCCAGGCTCTCGAAGTGAGCCTTCAGTCGGCGGACGCCCACGGCAGGCGCGACCGCATCGCTGGTCATGGCAGTCGTGAAGAACGCGAGCAGCTCACCTTGGTGATTGCTGAAGATTCTGGTCAACCCAACCACCAGCCTCATGACCCACGCGGGGACAACTGTGATCCGTCCAGGTTTGCCCAGCGACTGAAACGCGAGCTCCGCGATCTCGCGGTATGTCAGGACCTCCGGTCCACCCACGTCGATCTCGGTCTCTGTGCCCTCCACGGCATCGACGCAGGCGACTGCCAGGTCGGCGCCGTGGATCGGATTCCCCCTGTTGTCACCTCGTCCGATGAGATGGACCCGGCCCTTGTTCGCCATTTCCAGGAACTCGCCCATGTCCGAGAAGTAGCCGGTCGGCCTCAGCACGGTGTAGTCGATCCCCGAAGCCTTGAGCTCGTCGACGAAATCCTCGTGCGCCCTGACGATGTCCAGATGCAGCAGGTTGGGGCCGTTGAAGACCGAAACGTAGATGAACTTCTTCACCCCGGCCCGGAGCGCGACCTCGAGCAGGTTCCTGTTTCCCCGGTAGTCGACGTCGCGGAAGGTCAGCCCGTCCTTCTGCCGGGTGATGCCGATCGACGAAAAAACCACGTCGACGCCGTCGCAGATGTGCGCGAGCGTCTCGGGTCGAGTGACCTCGCCCTGGACAATCTCGTCCAAGCAATCCTGAACATTGCCGAGCTTCTCGGGCGAGCGAGCCAGGGCACGAACAAGGTAGCCCCTGGCCTTGAACTCCTGTGCCACGAATCCACCGAGATAACCAGTGGCACCCGCGACGAGTGCACGTGTCATCAGGCTACCTCCTTCCGGTCCACAAACGGTTCCTGCCGCGGCACATGTTTGAGCAGCGCGTCCAGGCAGGGGGTCTCCACCCCGGCAAGGCTTTTGAGAACGGCGAACTCCTCTGTGAGCTCGAGCAGCTCGGGCCCGACCACTCGGGCGTGGAGCCCGAATCGGATCTCGGCGCTGCGCGAGCCGAACAGCCTGCTGAAGACCAGCGGCTCCATCCACCGTGGCAACCAGTAGTAGAGATTGAACACCGGGGGCCGGCGCCTGCGATACCCGATCGCGCGCAGGACATTCCCGGCCTCACGACAGGCGCGGCAGTAGGAGTGGATCGCCTGCTTGTCGGTCGCCACCGCACGAAGGTCGCCGCCCCTCATGAAGATGATCCCTGCAGTGGGAGCCATGAAGGCGAAGTGGTACTTGAGCCATCCGTCCATGTCGTTTTCGACGCTCACCTTGATGTCGGCCGTCTCGATGAACCTCGCGATCTGCAGGGTTCGTTCGCGAGTCACTCCATTGATCTCACCAATGTAGATCTCGCCGAAGGGGTCGTTGCGCTTCGTCCGGTCCATGATCACGAGTTCGTCCTCGCGCAACCCTCCACCGGCGCCCGGAAAGCCGAGCACCACCCGGTCAGCGGGCAGATGATCGAGGTACCGGTGAAAGCCCCCGACGTCGTTGCCCAAAAAGAGGATGTTCTCGAGATGCGGATTCCGAGCCAGCACCGGGCAGACAGCGATTCGACTGTTCCGCTGCATGGCTACGACAACGAGGTCATAGCGGTCCTCGGGATTCAGCCGGTCCACCAACCTCGGTCTGGCAGTGAGCCGCTCTCCGGTGAGACCGTCGACGATCTCGATGCCTTTCTGTCGGAGTGATCGGCACGTCTGATTTCGAGCGAGGAGCGTGACGTGTTTGCCAGCCTGATGCAGGCGGAGAGCCAGCCATTGTCCGATGGGTCCTGCGCCATAAATCAGCGTTTTCATGATTCAGCTTCCTCTCCGCTTCGACATTTTGCGAACAACGTGCCAACTCATGAATTTGTTTGATCCCAACAACTTGTGGAATGTGATCTTTGTTGATTGTGCTATTTGGTAATTATTGATTGTTGTATTTCACAATTACAGATAGAATTATGAATAATCGTAACTGGGAGAGCTGTCACCGATGGTCGACGAGAACGACTTCTTTCGCAACGCGACCCTCAAAATCTGCGGGAGTCTGGAAATCGAAGAGGCGATGTCTACGTGTGTGAGGTACCTGCGGGAGTTCATCCCCGTAGACCGCATGTTTCTCCAGGTCTACGAGTCAGACCTCGGCGCCATGCGGACGGTTGCCACTGCCAACGCCGAGAGGGGCCAAGTCGTCGATTTCCTGACTCCGCTCGCCGATGAGGCGCGAGATCTGATCCAGCGCCGTGTTGCAGGTGAGCCGGAAGATGTCGTTGTCATCGATTCAGAGGAGAGAAGCCCGGTCGCCCGTGACATGCTCGCCTTTCACGGAATCGGAGGGTGGTCGATTCTGAGGATGCGATTGGCGACCGAGGATGGCCGTTATGGGGCTGCGGTTCTGACGACAGAGAGCGCGGATTGCTATACGGCCGAACACGCCGGGCTGTTTCAGCTGCTCGAGGATCCATTCACGATCGCATTTGCCAACGCCCTCGTGCATCGAGAGGTGATTCGGCTGCGCGACCGGTTGGCCGATGACAACCGGTACCTGAACAGGGAACTCCAGCGCATCGCGGGAGACGAGATCGTCGGCGCCGACTTCGGCCTCCGCGAGGTGATGCACAAGGTCCAGCAGGTGGCGCCCACCGACAGCCCGGTGCTGCTGACGGGAGAGACCGGTGTCGGCAAGGACGTGATCGCCAATGCCATCCATCTGGGGTCTATTCGTCGTGACGGTCCTTTCATTCCAGTCAACTGCGGCGCCATCCCCGGATCCCTTCTGGACAGCGAGCTTTTCGGCCACGAGAAGGGGGCCTTCACCGGCGCGCTGTCAAGGAAGCGCGGTCGCTTCGAGCGAGCCGACGGCGGCACGATCCTGCTCGACGAGATTGGCGAGATGCCGCTCGAGGCGCAGGTGCGGCTGTTGCGTGTCCTCCAGCACCGCGAAATCGAGCGCATCGGTGGCACCGACCGTATCCCTGTGGACATCCGGATCATCACTGCCACCAACAAGGACCTCGAAGCGATGGTGACGGCCGGGGGGTTCCGGGAGGACCTGTGGTTCCGGATCAACGTCTTTCCGATCGACGTGCCTCCGCTTCGCGACCGTAGGAGCGACATTCCAGCACTGGTGCAGCACTTTATCGAACGCAAGGCTGCTGAGCTGAAGATCGGTGAGACCCCGCGGCTGGCGCCCGGCGCCATCGACGACCTCATGGCCCACGACTGGCCAGGTAATGTGCGCGAGCTCGAGAACCTGGTGGAGCGGGCCATGATCTTGCACCATGGCGGGCGGCTCAGATTTGATGATTTGAGTACGTCGTTTCCGGCAAGAACCGGCGGCCCTCCACTGGAAGCCGGCGACGAGAATCTCGACCTCGACACGGTGAACAGGCGCCATATTCAGCGGGTGCTGGGAATAACCGGCGGAAAGATCCACGGCCCCGGAGGTGCGGGCGAGTTGCTCGGTGTGAACCCAAACACTCTCCGCACCAGGATGAAGAAACTGGGGATCCCGTTCGGGAAACGCGGAGAACACGGTTGATTCCGATTCATGCGATTGGCTCCGCTGGCGCTCCGCCAATCGCATGGACTGAACTGGATTCTCACCACTGTTCCTTCCCGATCGGGTTTTCTTTGGGACGTGTCCTCGCTGGCGACGTGTCAGATCTCCAAGGACTCTCACACCCGGTCAGCGACTGATCGAGCAGTGTCTTTGCGTTCCTCCTCGGGGACTCCGTCGATGTCGAAGATGTCGGTGTACTTCTTGTGGTGTGAGAGTGCGTCGAACTCGACCAACCGATCCTCGCCGATGAGGCCTTTCATGATCCTCCCGTGACATCGCAGGAAGCAGCCGTCGATGACGATCACCGCGGACGCGTTCTTTGCCCAGATCGCCATGGCCGAGTGGGGAACGGCAAAAAGCTCGCCGTGGCACCCTCGGCAGTACGGATCCTGCCGAGCCACAATGTTGGCGGCCTGGCGGGCGATCTCTCCGCGAATGCACGCGCCCTCGCACGAAAACACCGGAATCTTCCCCTGGTCAATGTTCTCTTGTCCGACCGTTTCCCCGATTGGACATCTGCCTTTTGTACGTTCGACCTCGAGTGTGAATGTTGGATCCTCTTTCATTGGTTCCTCCGGGCTTGGATTCGCGCCGGGGCCAGCCGCCGCGGCATCTGGTGGGTAAGACGTGCTGAGACCCACGAGAGATCCACCGGGTGCTTTATGCCGGCTTATGCGGCCCGAACCGGTGGCATTGCGGCAAAGTGGAATAGACCATTCGCGCGTGTATCCCTCGACGCGACATTTCCGTCTCAAGGGCAGGAGCCGCGAAACCGACGGGTTCGAAGGAGATTCGAACGAGTGAGATCAACAACATGTTGACCATCGGCCCGAATCAGAGAAAGGAACACGAGTCATGACCGAAAGAACTGAGAATTCAGAAAAACTCCATTCAAACCACAAGAAAGGGATGGGCAGAAGGCTGGAAGCCGCTGGTTGGGGCCTGTTCTTCGTGTGGGTGGGAGCGTCGCTCCTGATGGACCTGACGTGGAGCGTCGGGCTCATCGGCGTCGCCGCCATCATCTTGCTCGGGCAAGTGGCCAGACGGTACTTCGGTCTGAAAATCGAGAGTTTCTGGCTGGTGGTCGGCGTTCTCTTCCTTCTCGGCGGGGTATGGGAGCTGTACCAGATCCGGTTCGGCCTGGTGCCGATCCTGCTGATAGTGGCGGGTGGTGCGCTGTTGCTCTCGCTTCTCCAGCGCGGCTCGGGCAACGAATGGTTCAGGTGGTGCGGCGGATCACGCTCCCGCAGCGCGGACAGATGGCGTTGTTGCTCCTGGTCAGCCAGCGACCGATAAAACCTCAGCCTGAAACGCCGCCGCTCGCATCCACCGTCGGGGTTGCGGCGGCGTTTTCTTGCCCAAAGTTCTCTTGAATTCGTGGGCGCGCACCTCTTCTGGCACAACGGTTGAACGCGCTGGCGTATCCCTCGGCGCTGCATTTCCGTCTCCGGAGTAGGAGCCTCGAGTTCGACAGGCTCCAAGGAGGTTCGAATGAGTGAGTTGAACAACCGTGAACGAAGCCTGGTGGCACTGGGCGCCGCCCTTGCGAGCAACTGCGTGCCATGTATCGAGTACCACATTCCAGGGGCGAAGAAGGCCGGACTCAGCGACACCCAGATCAACGAGGCTCTCCAGATCGCTGATAAGGTGCGGCAGGTCCCGGCGCGAACGATCCTCGAGACCGCACTGGCGAGAATTGAAGAGAGCGGGAACGATATGGCTCAAACTGCCGGAGCGGGCTGTGGCTGCGCAGAAGCGAGCGATCCCTGCTCTTGAGAGTCTTTTGGGGAGTCCGGCGACGTTGAGTCGCACGGAGGCTCTGGCCGGAATGCCTGGCGAACAGGATTCATCGAGTTTTGAGGATCAGTCATAAGCGAGGAGAGACGACCATGCCATTTAATCTTGACGTACGTGACGTTGTTCCCGAGGTTGGCAATTTCGCATCAGTCTTGATTGTGCCTTGCCGATTCTGCCCCGCTGCCAGCCTAGCGGTAGACAACAACGAACCCTATATAGAGTTCCCTCGCAGGCTGTTGAAGACGGCCTCGTATGAGCAACTGATAGCAGAAATGAAAGAAAGCTTCGAAAAGAGAGGGATCAAGACGAGTGTATTCAAGAGCAACTTGCTTCACCAATTCGTTCTCTGCATGTGGACCGCCAAGCGACGAAAAAAGCTGTTGGAGCGCGCGAAGGAGTATCAAGCAGTGGTGGTGTTGGGGTGTGAAGCCGCGTTCGAGACTGTTCGCAAAACGGTCGAATCGACGACCTGCCAGGTGATCCCAGGCATGAAAGCCGAGGGGATCATGAGTATCCAGCCGAGATTCTCTCTGCCCGGCAATATTTCGCTCGAGCTCGAGAGCGTCACTCCATACGTCCACCCGGAGCGGCAGTCATAGGTGGGGGTCGGCAACTGCGGGCAACTCCGGTCGAAGGCATCGGCTGGTTTCTGATAACATGTTCGAAATTGAGATCCTATACTCGAAGCGACTGAGAATGTGTAGCGACCCCGGCTTTCCTCGATTCCCACGCCAACTCGACAAACGGCTCGAGCGAAGGGCGGCCAGGGCACCTGAAGGGTAGGCAGAATGGGCCATGAAACCTCGCATGTGGCGTTTGAAGATGTGGTGGAGGAGCTCTCAGGTCCGCTTCGGCGTTACCTCGAAAGACTGGCCGGTAACCGCGCTACTGCCGACGATCTTCTGCAGGACACCCTGCTCAAGATCGCACGGGCTCTGCCGGGCTTCGAAGGACGCTCGAGTGTCAAGACCTGGGCGTTCACCATCGCCACACGGGTCGCCACCGACCACTTCCGGCGTCCGCAGAACAGGACCCAGATGGTCGACATCGACGAGACCACCCACGTCGACGACGCGGACACCGACCAGAAGCTCGTCATCGACGAAATGAGCAGCTGCGTGCGAGAGGTGATCGACAGCCTGCCGGAGGACTACCGAACGGCCCTGGTGCTGCATGACCTCGAAGGGCAAACCGCGGCGGAGGTTGCCGAGATTGTCGGTTGCTCGATCGCCAACGCCAAGATCCGTATTCACCGTGCCCGCCGCCGTCTCAAGCAGGCACTCGACGAGGAGTGCAGGTTCTACCGCGACGAGGAGAACGTCTTTCGCTGCGACCGCAAACCCGGCTGCTGAGAGTCTTGGGGCGGCCTCGGGCATCGCAACTATCGGCGGTCGCCCGACATCATCTCGACTGGCCGGAGGCCGGATCGTGAAACTGGGAAGAACATCCTTGGTAGGAGGTTGTGGACATGCCAATTCATCTCAAAGACCTGGATATCGTCTCGCAAGCAGCAGGTGTGAGCTCTGCACTGATCGTTCCCTGCAACATGTGTCCCGCGGTGACTGCGGCCGTCAACGAAAGAAAACCGTTCATGAGACTCTTCAGAAGTTGGCTCAAGTCTGCCCCGTTCGAGCAGCACATCAAGGACCTGCAATTCCGACTGAGTGAAAAGGGTGTCAAAACAAAGGTCTTCAGGAGCAGGCTCTATCACCAGTGGTTTGTCTGCATGTGGACTACAGGCCGCCGAAAGAAGCTCCGGAAAGCTGCAGAAGAACACGAAGCCGTGATCAGCCTTGGCTGCGATACGGCGAATGAAACTGTCCGTGATGCGGTCACACCGAACGGCTGCCAAGTGATCGAAGGTATGGAAATTGCCGGTTTGATGAACGCAAGAATGAGCCTCAGCCTGCCGTGTAACATTTCGTTTGAAGACTGCAAGATAATTCCGATATCGAAGCAGAGTAAAAGCGAAGACATGCCCGCCTGACCAGGCACGTGACGGCGACGTCAGATCCTCCCGACGAAGCCGAGCCCGCAATATCAGCTGTGGGCGACGCGGTCTAGACTCGATTCCGGTTCGACGGCGGCACCGGCTGTCGGTCGATCTGGACCCCGTCGTCTTCGCACACGACCCGCAGCATCTCGGTTCGCGGGACAGCGGTGACGGGAATGCCGGGGTGGACGCAGCCGCCGAGGGTGTCGCACACCAGGCCCGGCGTGTTGTTCTCGGCCGACAGGTGGAGTCCGACGACCGCTTTCAGCTCGGGCGAGCACAGCCGCTCCACCGCCTCCACCGTCTGGTGGTTGCCGAGGTGACCGAGACGCGAGGCGATCCGTTGTTTGAGATACCACGGGTAGGGCCCGTTGCGGAGCATGTCGCGATCGTGATTGGCCTCGACGAGCAACACATCGCAGCCGGCCAGACGCTGTTCGAGGAGCCCGGTGAACGTGCCCGTATCCGTGCAATAGCCGACGCGCCGGCTGCCGTCGTCAAATAGAAATGCCACCGGCTCGCGTGCGTCGTGGCTGGTCGCCACCGGCGTGATCTTCAGCGACCCGATCGTCCGGCTCTGACCCGAGTAGAGCTGTCCGCCACTGGCAGTGCTGACCGGCAGCTCAGACCAGGTTCCCTGTGTGGCCCACACCGGCACCGGGTCGCGCTTGAGGAGCACCTCGAGGCCGCGTACGTGGTCGGAGTGTTCGTGGGTGAGCACGATCGAGGTGATGTCTACGACGGATCGCCCGAATGATTCCAGCCGTTTCCGAACCTGCAGTGCCGACACCCCCACGTCGACCAGAATCGCGGTCTCGTCCGAGCACACGACGGCCGCGTTGCCCGACGAACCCGAGGCGAGCACGAGCACCTCCACCGCTACCTCCCGGTGGATCCGAAGCCACCGGCCCCGCGGTCGGTGTCGTTCACGTGTTCCGATTCCACGAACTCGACGCGCGTGACCGGCGCGACCACCATCTGGGCGATCCGATCACCACGATCCACGGTCACGCTCTCCTCCCCGAGATTGACGAGCAGCACCTTGACCTCGCCGCGGTAATCGCTGTCGATCGTCCCGGGCGCGTTGACGACGGTCAGGCCGTGGCGCGCGGCCAGGCCAGAGCGAGGCCTCACCTGGACCTCGAAACCATCCGGAATTTCGATCACCAACCCGGTGGCCAGCGCGACCCGTTGACCGGGAGCGATCTCCACGGCACCAGCCTCGGCAGAGCACAGGTCCGCTCCGGCGGCTCCGACCGATGCGTAGCTCGGCAGCGGCAGTCCCGCCGCGTGCTCCAGGCGTTGAACCCGCACCTTCACCGTCATGCGACCTCGACCTCCAGTCCCTCGGGGCCGCACACCGCCGCCGCCATCCGCTCTCGTTGCAGCAGGCTGTCGGCGAACACCCTGACGTCATTCACCGTCACCGCCGAGATCTCGGCGGCGACGATTTCCGGTTCGAAGCGCCGTCCACGTTCGAGAAGCTCGGCCACGTCCATGGCACAGCGAGCTGCCGGCTGCTCGGCGTCGGCGGCGAGCCCGCGCAGGATCCCCTCCTTGGCCACCTCGACCTCGTCCTCATCGATGTCGACCCTGCACCGTGCCAGCTCCTCGTACACCAGTCGCCGGACGTCTGGATAGACATCCGGCGCGCAGGCCCAACCGATCTCGACCATGCCACCGAGCCGGCGCAACGCAGCTGCCGACCAGATGTCGTAGGTCAGGCCCTCGTCCTCGCGCAGTCGCTGGAACAGGCGGCTGGATGCTCCCACGCCGAGAATCCTGTTGAGCACGGTGAGCACCACGACCCGCGGGTCACCGCTCGCCATGGTCGGAAAGGCGAACCGCGCGTGAACCTGGTCGATTCCGGCCCGGGTCAGGACCCGCCGCCGACCGCACCAGCGCAAGGCCGGCAGCTTCGGCGGCGTCGGCATCCGATCGAGCGGAAGCCGCTGCACGCTCTTGACCACCCTCGCGGGTTCCACGTCGCCGACCACCGCGGCCAGCATGCGACCGGGTGAGATCATCGTCCGATGGTGCTCCCGCAGCGCCTGTGGCGTGAGCGCGGCCAGGGACGTCGCCGATCCGATCACCGGGCGCGCCAACGGGTGGCTCCCCCAGGCGGCGTGTGCGATCGCCTCCTCCACCTGCTCCACCGGGTCGTCACGGATGAGCTCCAGCTCGGCCAACGAAACCCGTCGTTCCAGCTCGACATCACCCTGGTCGAACGTAGGCGTCATGACGGCGTCCACCAGCAAGCCGATCCCATCGTCGAACGCGTCCACGGTGGTTTGCACGGTCACACCCATCATCTCGAAGCTGGTCCAGGCGTCGACCTCGCCGCCGAGCCTGTCCACCAATCGCGCCAGCGACCGCCGGTCGTGCTCGCCGCATCGCCGCAGGGTGAGGTGTTCGACGAGGTGCGTGGCACCCGCCACCTCGGGCAGCTCGTGCGCCGACCCGTGCATGATCCACACACCGCAGAGGATCGCTCTGCGGCCGGGTGTGGTCTGCACGAGCAGTGCCGGGGGGGAAGGTTCGGGTCCGTTCAACTCAGGCGCGGAGTGTACTACGGATAGGGGGTTCCGGTGGGGAGCGGTGGCGGCGGCACGCGGCCGCC
>JBFELO010000018.1:0-50123 GCA_041552055.1 Candidatus Sulfomarinibacteraceae bacterium
ACCGTCTGCTGGACCTGAGCGAGCAACTCCGCAGTGTTGGCCGCCGGGTCGTACATCCCCAGGAACCGCTTGACCAGGTCGGTGTCGGTCTCCGCCAGATCGGCGACGAACGGGGGCGACACGCTCTGGAACAGCAGTTCAGCCGTGACGCGCAAGGTCCCGGCCACTTCTCCGATGCCGATCTCGTAAACGACCTGATCCGAGCCTCCCTGGAAGTCGAGATCACCCAAGGCGCTCCCATAAACCGCGAAGTCGGGTTCGGCAGTGGCCTTGTCGAAGCCGGCGGGCAGCAGGCGGTTGTCCTTGGCGTACGAGTCCGCCCTCAGCAGGGTGTAGGTCACTTCGCCGTCTGTGTTCAGCATGATCGGCTCGTAGATCTGGACCTGGTCTGACGAGGTGATGAGGTCGTAGTGCGGTTCGAAGGTGGAGAGGTCCTGGTCGGCGTCGTTGCCCTCGATCCTGCCTTCGGATGTCGGCTTGCCGGACTCGAAGACGACGGCGCCGCCTCCTTTGGTGACCAGCAGGTGCAGCCAGGCGCGCCGCGACGGCAGCCCGCTCGGGAGCTTGTGGCCGGCGAGGTTCACGACGTCCACCGTGACCATGAGCAGGTCCCCGGTGCGTACAGGTGTGACCGTGAGCTCGGCCGATTGCCCCGCGAGCTGGTTCAGGGTGCGACCGATGGTTGCGTCGAGGTGCTCGGCGTCCGCGGTCACTCCGAGGTCCGCTGCGTTGGCCTTGAGCAGTCGCACCATGTAGCTGTTGCCACCGACGAAGTGGTGCTGCCAGAACGGCTGCCGGGGCGCGAGCCGGGGTGGGCGGTTGCTGATCACGACGGCTCCCACAGCCTGCGGCAGGTGGCAGTCCTGGCACGTTGGAGCGAAACCGCTGTGCTCCCATTCCAGGTAGGTGGTCTGCTCGGGAAACTCGCCAACCGGCTCGCCGTCTGCATCCAGAGTGGGTGTGTACAGGGTGTGGCACGAGCCGCAGTGGGCCGAGTCTTCGATCTGAGCCCCAAAGATTGGTTCGAAACCGGAGGACTGCCGCATCGGGTTCCCGAACGGATTGTCATAGGGCCCGTAGATCAGCCGGTCCGGCGGGAAGGTCGAGGTGTCGATGACGTACTTGCCGGTGTAGCTGTCAGGAGTGCCCAGATCCTTCGGCGTGATTTGGTGGCAGAGCGTGCACGACACCCCGTCCATGGCGGGCTCGTGCAGATCATGGGCGGGATCGAGGAAGCCCGGGGCCAGCACCTCCACCGGCGTGCCGTCGGTGATAGCCTGGTACCGCGCCATGCCCGTGTGGCAGCGGGCGCACTTCTCCTCGATGGCGAACTTCAGCTCTTGCGGCGCCCGGTCCACCTCCGAGCTGATCTTGGCCTGCCACAGCGGGTCCTTGGCCGCGTTGGCCATCATCGTGGACCGCCAGTGCGCGTCGTTCGAGACGTCCTCGAGATCAGCATCGGTGAGCCTGCTGTGACACATGGCGCAGACGCCCGAGCCCGAGAAGTCATCGGTCACGAAGGTGGTGAGCGTCGTCGCCGCCTGGCCCGCTCCGGGGCCGGGGCCCGCTCCACCGCCTTGAGGGGTCGCCACGGCCGGGACGAGGCAGAGCAGGATGGTCACGCAGGCGGCCGACAGGATTCTGGTACTCGGCTTCGACATGGGTTCCTCCTTCCGCGGAACATCTTCACGGTGAGATCACTCCCGATGGTTCCCTTCTCACGTCGGCGTCGCTCGCCGATAGTTCACTCGTCCGAGAGGCACGATCCGTGCCAGCCGGGTCGTCGCTCGAATCCGCGCACCTGTCCGCTTTCGATCTTGCGACACGAAACAACCGTTTCAGTGCGCATCGGACCCTTGGGAAGCCAGGCAGGACAAGGCAGCGGCGAGGTCGCCTGTCTTCGGCGACGGCGCCGGGCACCGACCGGTTCGGACATCGGATCAGACGCGCCCGACGTCGCGCCGGCGGCCGCACGCGCTGGAACCTGTCACAGATCTCGCGGACACACGATGTGACACCTTCCCATCGAGCTGAGAACGTCCCTTGACTGAAACGAGTCCCCCGGTGCCGATCACGACACAACTCCGACGGGCCCGCGCCGAGACGTGTGGGTCCCCGTGACAGGCCTCAGGACCGTCCCCTTGTCGTCGAAGCCGACACGACGGCTCGCCAAAGCTCGCGCACATCACCCGGGTGTCATCTGAGCCGCGCCTGGCGCCCTCGCGGCCGCAGGTGTAGCCTCTTTTGAGAGTGAGTCTAGATAATCACCCAGATCGCGTCCCAGAACGTCCGCAGGCGCTGGCCGGGAAGTGGCGCCAGGTGGCGCTGCTCGCGCTGGTCCTGTCGCTGGTCATGGGGTTGTGGTTCTCCGCCTCGGCGGTCGTTCCACAGCTCACCGAGGACTGGGGCATCGACGGTGGACAGCGGGCGTGGCTCACGATGAGCGTCCAGATCGGTTTCGTCATCGGTGCCCTGCTCAGCGCGTTCTTCAGCCTGCCGGACAGGGTGACGCTCGCGCGGCTGATCTCCGCCAGCGCTGTCATGGGAGCCCTCGCCAACGCGGTGATTCCGGCCCTCGAGGCGGTCGGTCGCGGTGGTCTGGCGACCGCGCTGGCGATGCGTTTCGTCACCGGTGCCGCGCTCGCCGGGGTCTACCCGCCTGGCATGAAGCTCGTGGCCACGTGGTGTCGGGCCGACAGAGGTCTCGGGATCGGCATCCTCGTGGGTGCGCTCACCCTCGGCTCCGCCGGCCCGCACCTCCTCAACGCGGTGCCGTTCGGGGTCAGCGGCGGCATGCCACCGTGGCCACGCGTGCTCCTAGCCGCGTCCGCACTCGCGCTGGTCGGCGCCGCGGTTGCCGCATTCGCCCTCAGAGAAGGTCCGTTCACCTCCGGATCGGCACCGTTCAATCCTCGATTCGTTGCGCGGGTTCTCGTGGAACGGCCCATGCGGCTCGCGAACCTCGGCTACATGGGCCACATGTGGGAGCTGTACGCCATGTGGACGTGGGTGCCGGTGTTCCTGCTGGTCGCCTACCGCCAGGTCGGCTGGAGCGCGACCTCGGCCCGGCTCGCCGGCTTCGCCGTCATCGCTGTGGGCGCCGTGGGGTGCGTGGTAGCCGGTGCGTGGGCCGACCGCCTCGGTCGCGTCCGCATCACCACCTGGAGCCTCGCCATCTCGGGCAGCTGTTCCCTCGTTGCAGGACTCTTCTTCGATTTCCCTGGGCTGCTCACCGTGGTTTGCCTGCTGTGGGGGCTGACCGTGATCGCCGACAGCGCCCAGTTCAGCGCTGCCCTCACCGAGCTGAGCGACCCGCGCTACATCGGCACCGCGCTGACCGTCCAGACGAGCCTCGGCTTCCTGCTCACCCTGGTCACGCTGCGGCTCGTCCCCGCCCTCCTGGATACCCTCGGCTGGGCGGCGGTCTTCGTCGTGCTGGTCCCGGGCCCCGTGGTGGGCATCGTCAGTATGCTGCGCCTGCGGTCGCTTCCGGAGGCTGGGCACATGGCGGGCGGTCGAGGCTGATCTCTCGACAGCTTCTGGCTGCCCTCCTCCACTCGCATCGGGTATGGTGCAGGCTGGAGTTTTGAACCGGTCGAACGCCGCCGACCCGTGGGAGGCGCACGGGCCATCGCAGCTCCCGTCGTCTCCCGTCATCGAGGAGTCACCATGGCGGAATCCGACACGAAAACCCGCTCGGGCGAACGCCTGCTGTCGGTCGACGCCTTTCGCGGCATCACCATGGTGGCCATGATCCTCGTCAACAACCCGGGCGACCCGCGGACGACCTACTGGCCGCTCGAGCATGCCGAGTGGCACGGCTGGACGCCCACCGACCTCGTGTTTCCGTTCTTCCTTTTCATCGTCGGCGTCGCGATCGTGCTCGCCCTCAAGCGTCGCGTCGACGACGGAGCTGCCCGAGGTCCGCTGGTCGCCAAGGTCGTCAAGCGGTCGCTCATCCTGTTCGGTCTCGGGCTGTTTCTGAACGGATATCCGTTCGGACTGTTCGGCCCGCGGTCGTTCGCCGAGCTGCTTGCAACCTGGCGCATACCGGGCGTGTTGCAGCGAATTGCGGTCTGCTACCTGGTCGTGTCGCTGCTCGTCCTCAGCTGCCGGCCGCGCACCCTGAAGATTCTGACGCTGACCACGCTGGTCGGCTACTGGGCCGTGTTGACTCTGGTGCCGGTGCCCGGACTGGGGGCCCCGGACATCAACTCGGAGGGCGGCCACCTGGCGGGCTGGATCGATCGCACCGTGTTCGGTGACCACGTCTGGCAGGACGCCAAGGTGTACGACCCCGAGGGAATCCTGAGCACCATCCCGGCGATCGCCAGCACCCTGTTCGGCGTCTTCGCCGGCCTGCTGCTGGTAGGCCGGATCGAGCCCGCCAAGAGGCTCGTGCGGCTGTTCTCCTGCGGCACCTTGCTGGTCGTGTGCGGATACGTGTGGGGTTGGTTCTTTCCGATCAACAAGCCGATCTGGACCAGCTCGTACGCGGTGTTCACGGCCGGCCTGGCGTTCTGCGGTTTGGCACTGTGCTACCGGTTCATCGACGTCCGCGGCAATCGCGCGATCGGCCGGGTGTTTGCGGTCTACGGGATGAACGCCATCGCGGTCTTCGTGGGCAGCGGAGTCCTCGCACGAACGCTTGCCTACGTCCGAGTCGGCGATGCGTCGCTGCACCAGCTCGTCTACGGAGGCGTGTTCTCGTCGTGGCTGCCGCCCTACGCCGCATCCCTCGGATACGCGATCACGTGGGTCGTCGGCTGGTTCCTGGTGCTGGCCTGGATGTACCGGCGCCGGATCTTCATCAAGATCTGATCCAGCCGATCGCTCAGACGGCATTCACGAGTTCCGGCCTTCCCCCGGCTTGAAACTCAGGTCTCAGCTCTTCGCGAAGCACGGGTTGTAGGACCGTTCGTGTTCTTGGAATTGTGCCTGATGACCGGCCGCGCGCGGCAGAAAGAGCTTGACATTTCACGCGGTTGATATAGAGTCTCATCATAGATTAGAATCAACCCAAAACACCGGACAGAGTGTGGTCGGCAACCAGCGTAAGGCCGGTCGGCACACACTCACAAACACAAGGAGGAAACCATGTTGAAGAATGTCGTCGGAGTCGCCGTGTTCGCGGTGGCCGCGCTGACCCCGGTGGTCAGCCTGGCCCAGGAGGACGAGGCATCACTGCCGTACGTCTACGGCATCTATTACCAGTGCGACATGACCCGGCAGGAACTGGCCGACGAGATCGTCGAAGCCGCGTTCGCGGGACCGTACAACGCCGCGGTGGAGGCCGGTCAGATCCAGTCATGGGGGTGGCTCGCCCACCACACGGGCAACGAGTGGCGGCGCCTGCTGTACCACTCGGCGTCGGACCTCGACGCACTCTTCGCGGCGCTCGAGTCGACGAGCGAGGCCGTCGACGAGGCCAACCCCGAGATGGGGCGGGCGCTCGGCGACATCTGTGGCTCGCACGTGGACTACGTGTGGCGGTACGTGGTCGGTTCTCGGGCCGGCGACCTGCCCGTGGACCGCGGCGACGCGGCCTTCTCGGTGTACTACAACTGCAAGATGAGCCAGCAGCGGCGCGCAGACGAGATCGTCAAGGATGTCTTCGCCTCGGTGTTCAACAAGCACGTCGGAGCCGGCAAACTCTCCAGCTGGGGCTGGATGGAGCACATGATCGGCGGCGAATACCGCCGGATCTGGACCATGTCCGGGGACGATCACTCGAACGTGCGCGCGGCGAGGGATGGGATCTATACCGAACTCATGGAGTCGCACGAGGACACCTTGCAGGAGTTCCACGAGATCTGCTACAGCCACCAGGACATGATGTGGGACATCGTGATCGAGAAGCCATGAACCGCGCGTAGCGCCGCTCTGGTGCGCGCAATGAAGATCGACGGGCCGGGGCGTGTGTGCCCGGCCCGTTTCTGTCTCCGTTTCCGTCTCCGTCTCCTAACGGCGCGCTGCAGGCCCACCGGCGACAGCGCTCGGCGACAATCTTCCCGTTTCCGTCCGCGCTAAGATGTGAGCCGGTTGGACCCGGCTGCCTGGCCGAAGGGGGAAACATGGCGGACTTGACGGTTCATCGGTACGACTACGCGATGCCGGAGGGGTTGGCGGATTTCGACGTGGCCAACTACGTCGAAGGAGCCCTCGAGTGGATCGACGGGGTGGTCGGTCCGACGGACAGGGTGGCCCTCTCCGCCTCCGGCGGTGTCGACAGCACCACGGTGGGATTTCTCCTGAAAGAGGTGCTCGGGGACAGGCTCCATCCGTTCTTCATCGACGACGGGCTCAGACGCCTGATCGGCGGCCGCGAAGAGTGGCAGGTGACGGCCGAAATCTTCAGTGACTTCCCGAACTTCGAGGTGATCCACACGGGCGAGCTGATCGTCCCCTGGTTCGAGGGCGTCGAGGACGGCACCCTCAAGCGGGAGATGTTCCGCAGCCTGTACACGCTGACCTCCAACAAGCACATCGCCGCTCTCCAGGCGAACTGGATCGCCGACGGCACGATATTCCCCGACATCGTGATGACCGACCAGAACCGGCAGATCCAGCACAACGTGAACCTCCCCTACAGCATGAAGAAGCTCGAGCCGTTCTCGGCGCTCTACAAACCCCACGTCAGAAGGGTGGCCGCCCGACTCGGCATGCCCCGGGAGTTCGCCATGAAGATCCCCTGTCCCGGCCCGGCGCAGCTGCTGCGGGTCGGCGGGTCTTTCAGCGCCGCCAAACTCCGGGTCTCGAAGGTGGCCACCGATGTCGTGGAGACCATGGTCTGCGAGCACCTCGAGAAGCTGTGGGGTGAGCCGTTCCGATACGATGAGGCGACCGGGGTGCGCACCCCGTTCCAGTACTTCGCGCCCTGCCTCGATCCCGAGATGGAGGAGAACCCCGAGTTCAGCCGCTGCGCCCAGGGCATCGTGGGACGCGACGCCGCATGCTTCGAGATGAAGACCAGGGCGATGTGGATCGATCCCGCGGTGGACGCCCAGCGGAGCAAACTCTACGCTCCGATCCTGTGGGTGACGGGGCCGGCCGTGGACCACACGACCGTGACGAAGCTCTACGATGCCCTCGGCGAGGCGTCCGGTCTGCCGAGGATCCTCTACGAGGTGTTCGACTCCGGCCGGAGCGGCTACCCGGTGAGCGTCAAGATCGTCGAGAGCGACGACGTGCGCACCGCTCGTCCGTTGGCCCTGGACTTCGACGTTCTCGCGGGGATTGGCGAGAAGGTCTGCGGGCGCTCAGGGGCGGCCAAGGCGGCCTTCGACATCAGCCGCCGCCCACCCGCGACCATCGAGCTCTTCTAGCCAGGCCTCCTGCCTCGTGAAGATCAGACCGGTCGCGCGCTCGGTCTCGAGCTCGAAGCCGGAGGCCCCGCCCTCTGCATCGCGCGAGAACTCGAGCTGGACCCAGTCCACGGCCTCGAAGATGTCCCTGGCCCGCGGCTGCAGGATGTCATCGACCTCTCCCCGGGCAAGACCTTCAACCTCGGTGGCGGGGTGGTCATCAACGCCGACCTGCAGCTCTACAACCTGCTGAACGAAGACGCGATCGACTACTGGGAGACCCTCTCCATCCGGGCGGGAGAGACGTTTGCACCCGACGCCGCATGGATTACCCTGCCGAGACGGCTGCAGATACGTCTCGGCATCGAGTTCTGACAGGCGCAATCAGCGCATCACACTACGACGGGGCCGGGGAGCAATCCCCGGCCCCTTGCCGATCGGTCGTGGATAATGTCTCTCAGAAAGGGCACAGCCATGCCACAGATCTTCACTCGCGAGCAGATCGAGGGAGCCCTGGAGGGGTTGGACGTCGTGTCGGCCGTCGAAGAGGGTTTCGTGGCCTACTCCGAGGGCAAGGTCGTGGTTCCGCCGGTGGGCGAGCTGGTCTTCGACGACCCCCCGGGCGATGTCCACATCAAGTACGGCTACATCAGGGGCGACGAGTACTTCGTCATCAAGGTGGCCTCGGGCTTCTACGACAACGTGAAGCTCGGCCTACCGCCGGCCGACGGCCTGATGCTCGTGTTCAGCCAGAAGACCGCCCAGCTTGAGTGCATCCTGCTGGACGAGTGCCACCTCACCAACGTCCGCACGGCTGCGGCCGGCGCGGTCGTCGCGAGGTACCTCGCCCCGTCGAACGTAGACCGCATCGGCGTCTTCGGCGCCGGGGTCCAGGGCCGGATGCAGATCGAGGCGCTGCTCCCGATCATCTCCTGTCGAGACCTCATCGTCTGGGGGGTCGATCAAGGAGAGCTCGACGGGTACCGCGCGGCCATGGCAGGCCACGGATTCACGATCGAGACAACCTTGGACGGTGACGAGATCGCCGCCTCCTGCAACCTGATCGTGACCGCCACGCCGAGCCGGACACCGCTGCTGCGGGACGACCAGATCAGGGAGGGCACCCACATCACCGCCATGGGCTCGGACACGGCGGACAAGGTGGAGCTCGAGCCCGCGATCCTGGGCAGGGCGGACCTCGTGGTCGCCGACAGCATCGAGCAGTGCCGGGTGCGCGGCGAGATCTCCAAGGCCCTCGCGGCGGGTGTCCTCGACGAGGCCAGGGTGACCGAGCTGGGAAACGTCATCGTCGACCCGTCACTGCAGCGGACCTCGGATCGCCAGATCACCGTTGCCGATCTGACCGGGGTCGCCGTTCAGGACATCCAGATCTCGACGGCGGTGTACGAGGTACTGCAGGCCGGGGAGTGAGCCCCGGCCCTCTGCTCGATTCAGTGGTGAGAGCCGCTCATGCTCAGTAGGAAAGAGGCCTAATGGGTAGGGTCGCTCCGTGACGCGTTGCGCCTCCTGGCCTCCTGCAGGAACTCGCTCTCCTCCGTCCTCGTCTGCGGCAGGTCGTCGCTGATCGTGTACCACGGCACCTTGCTCTCGATGCCGCTGTGCTGCCACGTAGCGGGCCAGTCCTCCGGATGGTCCAGGGTCCCGATCATGATCGCCGGGCCCTCGGAGCCGTCGTACTGGAACACGATCTGGGTTCCGCACTCCTGGCAGAAGCCGCGGGTCGCGAGCTCTGACGAACGATAGTGCCTGGGCTTCCCGCGGGTGAACCTGAAAGCGGTTCCAGGAAAGTCTGCGAAGGCGGCAAACAGGTTGCCGGACGCCTTCTGGCACATCCGGCAGTGACAGAAACCCACCAGCTTGGGCGGCGCCGTGGACTCGTATCGGACTGCACCGCACAGGCATCCTCCGGTCACAGGGACTCGCTGTGTCGACATGGTGCCCCCTTCAACGAGATGGTAACGCTCAGCCGGCACCACGTGCCACCTCGGCGACACCTGACCGTTTCATCCACCGGTCAAAAGATGTGGCAAGATCGATCAACGACTTCGGAAAGGAGCGGCTGCCTCCGTGCCGACACCGGTCGAACCCGACACACTCGCCCACGCCTTCCCGTTGTTCTCCGACGCCCAGTTGGCCCAGATCCACGACGCCACACTCCAGATCCTGGGCCGCACCGGAGTACGCGTCCTCGACGACGACGCCCTCGCCCTCCTCCGCGAGGCAGGGTGCGAGGTCAGCGACGACCTGGTGAGGTTCCCCGAAGAGGTGATCGAGGAGGCTCTGGCCAACCTCCCGTCCGGGATCACCCTGTGCAACAGGAACGGCGAGCCCGCAGTCCGATTGGAGGGCCGACGCACGGCCTTCGGCACGGGGTCGGACCTCCCCTTCACCCTGGACCTGGAGACCGGGCAGCGGCGGCGGTCGCTGCTGTCGGACGTGGCGAACACGGCCCGGCTCGCGGACTCCCTGCCCAACCTCGACTTCGTGATGTCCATGGCGTTGCCCTCTGACGTGGCGCCGGCCACCTCGGACCGTCACTCGTTCCTGGCGATGCTCGGCAACACCGTCAAGCCGCTCGTCTTTACGGCATGGGACGACAGCGGGCTCGAGGACATCATCGCAATGGCCGAGGCGGTGGCCGGAGACGCCGACACTCTGGCCGAGAGACCCTTCCTGCTCGCCTATCTGGAGCCCTCCTCACCGCTGCAGCACTCGGGCGAGGCGCTGCGCAAGATGCTGTTCTTGGCGGACAGAGGCCTGCCCTTTGTCTGGGCACCCGGCGCGGTGGATGGTGCCTCGGCCCCGGTGACCTCGGCGGGCAGCCTGGCCATGGCCAACGCAGAGATCCTGAGCGGCATCACCATCGCCCAGCTGCGACGCTCGGGGACGCCGGTGGTCTACGGCTCGGGCAGCGGCCCCCTCGACATGAGGACCACGGTGGCCGGCTACTTCAGTCCGGAGTTCATGCTGCACTGCAGGGCCATGGCCGAGCTCGGCCAACGCCGCTACCAGCTGCCGGTGTGGGGTTTTGCCGGCTGCTCGGACGCCAAGCTGCCCGATGCCCAAGCCGGCATCGAGAGTGCGCTGTGGATCCTGTGGACCGCGCTCAGCGGAGCCAACCTGGTGCACGACGTCGGCTACGTGGAGTCGGGCATGACGTGCTCGTACGAGATGATCGCGATCTGCGACGAGACCATCGGGTTCGTCAGGCGCCTGCTCGCCGGAATGGAGCTGTCACCGGAGACCCTGGCCCTGGATGCCATCGACGACGTGGGACCGGGAGGCGACTTTCTCACACACGAACACACCCTGCGTCACTACCGGCAGATCTGGTACCCGCGCCTCTTCGATCGCGGGTCGCACCAGACCTGGGCCGAGGCCGGGCAGCGCAGTCTTGTCGAGACCGCACGCGAGGCGGTGCACCAGGCTCTGGCCAGCTACACGACCGAACCACTGCCCGACGCCACGCTCGAGGTCCTGCGCGAGGTGGTCGCGGCCGCCGACCGCCGCGCCGGCCTACCCTGAACGCGAGTCATGCTCGACGCCTCGATTCTGATCGTCTTCCTCCTCGCCCTGGTCGGCATCGGCAGGTGGGCCTCGGGCCGTGTCCACTCCAGCCTCGACTTCCACCTCGCCGGCCGCCGCCTCGGCAAGCTGCCGGTCGCCCTGAGCCTCGCCGCGACCGAGTTCAACGGCTCGGGGCTGGTGGGCGGCGCCGGACTGGCCTACACCGTCGGCATTGCCGGCATGTTCTGGAACCTGTCCGCGGTGCCGGCCTGGATCATCCTCGGGTTCACCGTCGCCGTGGCCCTGCGCAAGCTGTCGCTGTACACCGTGCCCGAGTTCCTGGAAAACCGGTACGACGCCCGCGCCCGCCGCCTGGCATCGGTGAGCCAGCTGCTTTCGGGAATCATCTTCCTGGCGGTGCAGGTCTTGGTATCGGCGCTGGCGATCTCCACCATGATGGACGTGTCCATGGTCGCGGCGGCGATGGTCGTGACCGTGGTCTTCGTTCTCTACACCTACGGCGGGGGCCTGCTCGCGGTCGTCTGGACCGACGTCATCTGCTACTTCGTGCTCATGGCGGCGGTGGTGATCGGTTTCCCGCTCGCCCTCCGGCATGCAGGGTGGGTCGCCGGCCTGCAGCGGACGCTACCGCCCGAGAGGTTCGATCTCGGACAGCTGGGCGTGATCGAGCCGCTCGCGTGGGTCGCGCTGTGCTTCTACTCCTACGGCACCGACCAGGCGTACGTACAGCGCGTCTTCGCCGCCAAGAAGGTGGATGCGGCCCGCTTCGCCTACCTCTACACCGGCCTCAACTACGTGGTGTTCGGTGGCGCGGTCGCGGTTCTCGGGATGTCGGCGGCAGCCCTGCTGCCGGATCTGGCGCACCACGACGAGGCCCTGCCGGCCCTCATCATGCACATCTTCCCGCCCGGGGTGCGCGGTCTCTTCCTCACCGGGGTGGTGGCGGCCACCATGTCGACGGCGTCGTCGTTTCTCGCTGCCGGCTCCTCCCTCTTCGCCAAGGACATCTACGAGCCACTGCTGGCGAGGGGTTCGTCGGAGACGCACCTGCTCACCGTGTCCCGAGTCGCCACCGTCGGCATCGCCGCCGTGGCGCTGCTGATTGCCCTGACCGCCCCCAGGGTGGTGGACGCGGTCATTCTGTCGGTGCTGGTCTCCCACGCGGCGGTGTTCTTCCCGATCATCGCGGGGCTGTACTGGCGCCGCGTCGCCCCGGCGGCGGGGTTCTGGGCGATCCTCGCAGGAGCCGCAGGGGGGGTTGCGAGCCACTTCTTCATCCACGAGAAGGTCGTCTTCCTCGGCCACATCCATCCGCTGTTCTTCGGGCCCATCCTGTCGATCCTCGTCCTCGTCGTGATGTCCTTCGCCTCGAGGTGGGGCTCGTCTCCAGCGGACTGACTCTGTCTTCGCGCCGAGCCGCGGCCGGGTGCCGACGGGAACGACCTCGGAAAGGGCAGATTCGCTCATAGGCTCTCGGCATGCAATCAGCAGTCTCAGGAACGTCAGGTCGTTCGATGGTACGGTTGTGGGCGCTCCTCGCAGGCTTTCTGCTGGCAGGCGCGTCCGTCAACGCCGGCGATGCGGACCCCTACGCGCCCGACCGCCCGGAGCCGGGCTCGGTCGAGGCGATCGCCCGCGACACCACCGATCCGCACTTCGTCACCCCCTGGGTAGCCTACGTGCCCGAGGCCGAGGGTATCCCGTCACCAACCGACTTCCTGGAACTCCTCGTGGGCGCTGCCGGTGCACTACGGGATCACGACGGTCGTGATCAACGATCCGAGCATCATGCACGTGGAGTCGGCGCCGATCACTGGCGCGGTCCGGGCATCTGGCCGCATCGATGGCACCGGATCGGTCTACCTGCTGCGGGACGCCGGACAGGAGGCACTGCTCGAGGCGCGCTACCGGCTGGAGGAGTTCTCGCTGCGGATCGCCGAGGAGCCGTTCCGCGTCGGCTCACATGAGTTCCCGGCCGGCTCGTGGATCCTGCCAACGCAGGACGGTCTCGACGTGGCGGTCGCCGAGGTTGCCGAGGAGCTGGTTGGCAAGGCCTCGCCGCCCTCGAACACTTCGTCGAGCGGGGGGGTTCCTGATGACTCTCGGCAATGGATCGACGCTGGTGCTCGACGGGGGGATGGTGCGCGGCGTACGCCGGTCAAACGTCTCGGGTGTCGCCACCCCGGGCGTGCAGCTCATGGCACGGTTCCCCGACCCCGACCACCCCATTGCCTACTGCTATGCGGACACCACCTCGGTGTTCCGCGCCAACTACCCGGTGTACGACCTGCCGCGGCGTTGGCTTCGCATGGCCTCCTGCACGGCCTGCCTCGACGGACCGGTCGACACCAGACCGGTCGTCCTCCAGTGGGGCACCACCTTCCCCGATGCCGCAGGGCAGGTCCCGCCGGACTCGGGACCGATGGTCGTCAGCGGCGGCGCCCGCAACGAGCACGAGCTCCAGGGCCGACCTGCGATTCTCGCCGTGCCCAAGGGCGGGGGAGCGATCGTCGCCTACAACTTCAACCCCATGCACCGGGATCTGAATCGATCGGACTACCGATTGCTGTGGAACGGCATCCTGAACTGGCAGGCGGTCAAGCGATGGAGGGGTATGGAACACAAGTGAGCGTGCGCTTCGCCCACATCACCAGGACGCATACCCGGCGTGGGTCACGCTGATGTAGGCCTCCTCCAGGCCGGGAGTACCCTCCAGCTTCTGTCTGATCTCGTCGACGATCTGCACCTCCTGGACCAACGGGGCGCGCAACTCCACGGTGACCTCCCCCTTTTGGGCGCAGATGCCGGAGATGTCAGAGCCGTTCACGAGTCTGATTTCGACTCGAGAGGCGAGCAGGAGGCTCCGTGCCTTGTCGTGGGACAGCTGCTCCCTTCGCATCTCCTCGTGGATTCTGTCCTTCAGGTCGGCGATGATGCACACTTTCAGAACGTGTGGCCGTCAACTGCGACAAGTACTTCGGCACCGCTCGTCGGTCAACGAAGATCACACCTACTCGATCGGGCTCGAGAGGTCGGCCGGCACCTTCGCGACGGGGAGCACCACGGTGAACGTGGTACCGCGTCCCACCTCGCTCCGGACCCGGATGTCACCGCCGTGCCGTTTCAAGATGTCGAGCGACAGCGCGAGACCGAGCCCGGTCCCCTTGCCGCGCTTCTTGGACGTGAAGAATGGATCGAAAATGTCGGTCAGCTTGTGCGGCGGGATTCCCGTGCCGGTGTCATCGAATTCCACTTCGAGATACTCTCGATCGTCGGTGAGATTGATCGCGATGTCGAGCCGACCGCCGTCGGGCATCGCGTCGAAGGCGTTCAGCACGATGTTGAGAAAAACCTGCTCGAGCTGTTGGGCATCACCGTACACCGAGGGGAGGTCCAACCGGCTCTCCACCCGGACTTTGACGTTGGCCAGCTTGGCCTGGTTGGCGGACAGCTGCACCGTATCGTCGACAATTTCGGCGACGTCCACGGCCTCCGCCTCGGACCCGCTCTCGCGGGCGAAGTCGAGCAGATTGCGGACGATTCTCTGGGCGCGCTCGGACTCTCCCACCAAGTCCTGAATCATGTCGAGACGGTCGGCGTCCGAGTAGTCCGCGTAATCCTCGCGCAACAGTTCCGCCGTCAACATGATGTTGTTGATGGGGTTGTTGAGCTCGTGCGCGACCCCGGCGGTGAGGGTACCGACCGCCTTGAGCTTGTGAGCGTTGACCAGCATGTCCTGCCTCACCAAGAGCTGGTACATCATGTGGTTCATGGCCATTGCCAGCTCGGAGAACTCGTCGCGGTAGCGCCGCATCCCCTTGACCATCGTCAGATCGCCTTCGGCGACCCTTCTCGCGACGTCGACCATCCTGTCCAGCGGGGCCAGCATCTGGCGGCGGATGAAGAGCACCAGGAAACCGATCGACAGCGCCAGGAGCACCAGCAACGCGAGCGGGACGCGCTGCGAAAACGTGAGCATGGAATTCACCTGGGAGCGCTCGCGCGCCATCACTTCATGCGCGTTGCTGACCATCGCGGACCCGTGCTCTCGAAGACCAGCCTCGATTTCGGCAAGGACCGGCGACATCTCGACGGCGATGCACGGCTCATGGCCGCTCAGATCCCCCAACAGCAGGCGGTATCGGGACAGGTGGCCGGAAATCGTGTCGAATCTGGTGCTGCCGACCACGGAGATGATGCTTGCGCGTTTTTCGTTCAGGATCTCCTCGGCGCGATCCACGTGGGCCAGCGCCTGGTCGAGATCGGCACAGTACAGGAAGAAGTTCTTCTCGTACCGCCTCGCCTGCTGCACCTCGAACGCGTAGCTCGAGGTGGCCTCCATCACGTACAGCTTGTCCCTGACACGGTCGATCAGGAACAGTGATGCTACGGTGAGGAAGACGCTCAGGGAAATCCAGACCGCGAACCCGACGCCGAGCCGGACCCGAATCGAGACGGGTCGACGGTCGCGCAGGCTGCTCTGTGCCTCCTCCGCGATCGCATCGAGCGCGGTGAGATCGGCCCTCGGGGGCAGGTCGAATGACTGTCTGCCTGCACCGGTTGAAGTCAACCTCGCCTCCCCGGGACCTCTAGCCGAGTAACCCCCCGGATTTTACAGAATCCCGCGGTGCCCGAGCGACAGTGCCGCCTTGTTGACGACTGCCCGCAGGTCCTTCGGCTTGAACGGCTTGGCGATGAAGTCGAAGGCACCCTTCACGAGCGCCTCCCGCGCCACCTCGACCGTGGCATAGCCCGTGATCAGGATGACCCTGGTGCGCTCGCACGTGGACATGATGTGCTCCAGCACCTGGATGCCGTCCACCTCCTCCATGCGCACGTCGGTCACGACGATATCGAACTCCTGTTCCTCGAGGCGCGCGAGTGCCTTTCGTGGATCCTCGAACACCTCGACCTCGAAGCCGTGCTTGGAGAGGGCAGGCATCAGACGCTTGCCCACGATCGGCTCGTCGTCGAGGATCATGATTCGGAGCTTGTCGCCGTCAGCTCGCTCCTCCGATACGGGGGGCGCCATCTTGTCCTCCTCGTCTTCTCCCTGTTCTCGTTCCGACCTCACGACCATGATCTTATCGAGCGCCAGCTTGCTCGTCTGATCGAGCTCGGTGGCCTCGAACCCCTGGTCGGCCTCCCCCGCCTCGGCGAACGAGACCCTGACCATCCAATCGTCGAGAGTCGACTTCTTTTTGTTTGCCGGTATCTTTGCCATCGAATGCCTCCTGTCTTCACATCTCCGCTCGGTATTCAAGCAGCGGCGCGTGCCTCCATGAGCGTGGACTGGATACGTCGGCGCTGGCGGTACGCGCGAACGACGTTCCACAGAATGATCACCGTGCCTGTAACGCCTGCCGCGAACAACATGACCTTGCTGGCGAGGTTGAGGTACGTATCCCACCAGGGGTTCATCTCGATCCATCCCAGCTGACGCAGGTACACCGGCATTGCGATCGCCCGGCTGGCGACGCACAGCAGGATGACCGTGCCGGTGACGATTCTGATCACGACCTCTTTGACCACCTTGGTACCGTACACACCGATGTAGATCCCGACCAAGGATCCGAGGTACAGCAGCATGGTCAGGCGCAGGTCGACGTACCCCTCGAGAGCGTAGTTGATCGCGCCGAACGCTCCCATGAACATCGCCAGGTAGAGCTCGGTCCCGGCGGCCACCGCGGTCGGTACGCCGAACACGTAGATCATGGCGGGGACACCGATGAAGCCCCCGACGCCGATCGTCCCGGCGAGGTACCCGGTGGCGAGCCCCACCATCAGCAGAACCCACAATGAAATCCTGGTGTCGCCAACCGGAAAGCGGATGTAGGGTGGCAGATGAATCCTCGCCAACGCCTCGGCGATCCTCTTCGAAGGCCCCGACTCCCCTTCGTCTCCGCCGGACCCCAGCGCATCGCGGAGCATCGACACAGCGACCAGCGACAGCACACCGGCGAACACCAGGCTGATGTACAGGTTCGACCCCGCGCTCCCCCCTGCACCATGATCGCCGCTGCCCCCCTTGAACAACATGCTGTTGATCCACACGGCAATCCGGATTCCCAGGAAGGACGTGACGATCAGGTACGCCCCGAGCCGGTGGTCCACGTTGCCCAGCTCCGCATGCTTGCGTGAGCCCATCATGGCCTTGCCGAACTTGTGGGTGATGTTGCTGCCGACAGCCACGATCCCCGGCACGCCGAGGTTCATCATCCCCGGCGTCATGAAGAACGCACCGCCGCTGCCGATGAAGCCGGACAGGACGCCGCCGATGAACCCCAGCAGGACCACCTCCAACGCCGTGGTGAGGTCGAGGACTATGAAATGTTGAACCAGGAACGAGGTCATGCCCTGTCTTCTCCTTTTACTCGATCTTGATGAGCTTGAGCACGATCTTCGAAAACGATCCGTACAGGTACGCCACTATGGGCACGACCAGCGCGACGACACCAGCGGCGACCACGTGTCCGAGGTTACCTTCCGTCCACCATTCACCGAGCAGGAAGTCGAGCACCTGCCGTTGGTGAGAAAACACCGCGATGAAGAGGATCACGACCGCAACCAAAAGGGCGAATGCGCGGAAGACATCTCGCGTCCCGAACAGGTACTGTTGCTTCAACTCCTCGACAGCCACCACGGGCGCCTTGATGTGATCGCTCAGGAATGTCTGGAGCTCTCGTCTCATTCTGATCTTCGCCGCATGCCCACGGTCACCGAACACCTCACCCAACACCACCAGTGAGTACGGTACCGACCGATCGATCGAGGCAACCAAACCATGTGCACCGCCCGCCACCACGCGGCCACCGCCCGATCGCCCGAGTCTTGCGAGTTCCTCGATTGTCGGAGTGACTCCGCCGTTTTCGGAAGGCTCCTCCACGTCATCCTCGATGCCTCCGTCGTAGCTGGCAGATCCGGCGAGCGCCCTCGCAGGAGGCGCGGGATTCCCTCCTCCCGACTGCTCATCCGCCGTCGGAATGGCTTCCCTTTCGGATGCCAGCCTCACCAGCTCGACCGCAGCATTCCATTTGGTCGCGATTTCCGCGACGTCGCGAAAGGAATCCGACGAGGGTTCGAACTCCTCCTGCACCCACAGGATGTTGGTGGTGGCCATTGTCGAGCGCACCTGGCTGACACCGGCAACGCCCGACACGACCGCCGCCACGGCCTCGGCACGACCGGCATCGTGCGGCAGGTAGCTCACCGTGACCACTCCCGAGTCCGCCCGCACCTTGTAGGCGGCCTGAGACGTACGGTCGTCACGTGCGAGCGCCAATCGGCTGTGCGCCGCGAGCCTCAGGTCGAGCACGGCCTTTTGGGAGGCCGGTGTCACCTGGAAGTCCGGGAGCTGGGCAATGGCCGTCAACCCGGCGGCCGCGTTCTCGACGCTCAGTTGATCGAGGTTCAGAGTGAGGTCGTAGTGGCTGGTGTCCTCCCACGACACGCCGTGCAGGGAGTGCGTCCACCTCCGCCAGTCGTCGTCGACGTCCTCGAGATAACGGCGAGCCCTTCGGCGGTCGACCCCCAATCGCTGCATCGCGGCCCGGATTCTCCGTTCCTCACCGGTCACCACCCGCACGCGGAGGACGTGGGAAATCCCCGACATCAACAGATGGGCGGTGCGGCCATGGTAGACGAGGCCCTCATTCATGGAACGGTCGCAGATCTGCGATGTGATAAACGCGAGGTAGTGTTCCCGCTCGAGTGCCAGCCGCTCGCTGAACGAACTCTGGCGCGTGATGGCCATCTCGAGCTTGCCGACGGGGATGCCCTCCTCGGTCGCAGATTCGCTCAGCTGTTCCCGGCTCAGGCACGCGTAGCCCAGCTTGCTCGCCAGCTGCTCCGCCAGCTCCTCGCCACCGACGAAGACCCCTCTGGACAGACAGATTACCTGCACTGCGCCACCCTTCCCTTCATGTCTTGGGCATCGGCACGACGACCGGAAGTTCGACTCGATCTCTCATACGGGCGAACCAGTGGCCCTTGGATATGCGCTCCCGACGACGCACCGCCTCCCCATCTCCCCCCCACACGATGGTGTGCACCGGCCGTGTCTCGGCGAGGAACTTCATCAGCTCCGACGATGGGTCACCTATTCTCAGCTCCCATTCCACCGGCACCTCGGCCTTCCTTGCAGGCTCGACACACGCCGCCAACAACTCTTCGACTTCATCCTCGAATCGATCGGACGGACCGCTCCCCGCGCGAACGCGCTTCGCCACGTCGTCCGTGAGCAGCATCAACAGGACCAACCTGGCGCCCATGCGCTGGGCCAGCTCCACCGAGTACCGAAGCGCCTCGTGCGTCGGTGCCAGTGCGTCGAATACCAACATGATTCGTGTCTGCATCTCTCGCGGTCCGTCCACTCCAGTCTCGGTGTCTATCAAGATCGGTGCCAGGTGGAGAATTGCCGCGATGCGCGCCGGAAGGTCCACGGACATTGACACTCGTGCCCCACGAGGACCGAACCGGAAGCGTTGCGCTTCGCAACGTATCCGAAGGTCTTCGCCCTCGTTATCACCCGGGGGACTGGTTTGTTTCCGAACGTTGAACTCTGCAGCGATGCTGTTGCAAACTTCAACGCCCGGTTGGAGGTGGGCTAGGGATCGTCGCCCGACTCATCGATTTCGTAGTGCTTCAGGCGTCGCCACAGCGAGGAGCGGTCGATCCCGAGGAGTCGGGCAGCCTTGGTCTTGTTCCGGCCAGTCCGCCTGAGTACCCACTGGATGTAGTCACGCTCGACCTCGCGCAGGGTACGCACCGATGAGTCCGGCTGTTCGAAGGGGAACACGTCCATCTCGCGGAGGTCGGACGGCAGGTCCTCGTAGCCGATGTCGGCCCCCCGCGCCACGGCAACGGCGCGCTCCACGAGATTCTCGAGTTCTCGTACGTTGCCCGGAAACGAGTACTCCACCAGCGCTTGAAGTGCTCTATCCGAGAAACAACTGATCTCCCTGCCCGCTCTTTTCGCGGCGCGCCCGAGGAAGAACTGCGCGAGCAGCGGGATGTCTTCCCGACGGTTCCTGAGTGGCGGTATGACGATCGAGATGACGTTGAGCCGATAGAAGAGATCCTGCCGGAACAGCCCTGCGGCCACCGCTTTCTTGAGGTCCTTGTTCGTGGCGGCGATGATTCGAACATCGATCGGATGGGGGGTGTTGCCACCGACCCTCATGATCTCCCGCTCCTCGATCGCCCGCAGGAGCTTGACCTGCATCGACAGCGGCATGTCACCGACCTCGTCCAGCAACAACGTACCTCCGTCCGCGCTCTCGAACAGCCCGAGGCGGGTCCGTGTGGCTCCCGTGAACGCATCCTTTTCGTGGCCGAAGAGCTCGTTGGCTAGGAGATCCTCGGCAAAGGCGCCGCAGTTGACCGCCAGGAATCTCCCGGTCGATCGCCTGCTGCAGTGGTGGATCAACGCGGCTGCCAGCTCTTTGCCGGTGCCCGACTCCCCGGTGAGGAGTACAGTGCTGTCGGTCGGCGCGATCTGTCGTATCAGGTGGACGAGATTCCTGATTTCGCGGCTGTCTCCCAGGATCTGCGGGCGCTCGAGTCCCTCCCGGGCCCGCTCCTCGAGTTCGCGGACCCTCCGCCGCAGTCGAACCGTCTCCGCAGCCCGCATGACGAGCTGCTCGAGCTGACCAGGCCTGAAGGGTTTCTCGAGGTAATGGAAGCCTCCCAGCTTGATCGCCTCGATGGCTGACGAAATAGACGCGAAACCGGTGATTACGATGACCTCGATCTCGGGGCTCTTGTGCTTCGCACGCTCCAACAGCTCGAGGCCGCTCATTTCAGCCATGACCAGATCGGTCACCAGTACGTCGAAGCGTTCGCTTTCGAGAAGACTCAGCGCCTGGAACCCGTCCCGAGCTGCGGCTGTCCGATGGCCCTGCCTGGCAAGCACGCGACAGAGGCTCTTCCGCGAGACCTCGTCATCGTCCACGACGAGGATTCTCGCCTGCTCGGTTTCAGGGGAATCGGCGCCATGCGGCATGGTTCAGTTCGGTGACATTCGTGCGGAGGCATTCCTCCCATCGCTTGCGTCCGAGTGGTTCGAGCGCCTCTCAATTGTCGCTCGATGACTCCTGATCGTCAGATCGGCGTTCACGCTGACGCGCCTCCACACCAGGCTCAATCTCGGTCGTCGTCCTGGGAGTCGATCCGCACCGCATCGTCGAGATCGCCTCCAGTCGCCATGCCCGCAGCCGCCATGGTCGTTTCGAGCTTCCTCAGCACTCCACGCACGAAGCCCCAGAAGCTGCCCATGTCCTGCTTGTCGAAGTAGGCGGAATTGAGGGCCTCGGTAGCCTCGCGGAGCTTGTCGTCGCCGTACGCGGTCAGCAGTATGGTCTCGACGCCCGGGTGGATCTCCTTCAGCTTCGTGATCGCGACGAGCCCGTCCATGTCGGGCAGCCTTTGGTCGACGACCGCGACGTGGATCTTGTTCGTTTTCGCAAGCTCGACGGCGTCGCGCACGTTGACGGCGGTCAACGGCTCGTACCCTCGCAGCCTGATCCGTTCCGCCAGTGTTCCCAGAAACGCCTCGTCGTCGTCAACGAGCAGGATTCTGATTCTGCGAAACGGGATGTCGGCCAAGAACTCCCAGAAGCTGCCCATGTCCTGCTTGTCGAAGTAGGCCGAGTTGAGAGCCTCCGTGGCCTCCCGAAGCTTGTCATCGCCGTACGCGGTCAACAGAATCGTCCTGATGTCGGGTTGTATCTCCTTGAGCTTCGTGATGGCCACGAGCCCATCCATGTCCGGCAACCTGAGGTCAACCACGGCGACGTGAAACCTGTTCTTCCTGGCAAGCTCGATCGCGTCGCTGACGTTCAACGCGGTCATCGTCTCGAATCCTCGCAATCGGATTCTCTCCGCGAGGGATTTCAGGAACTGTTCATCGTCGTCTACCAACAAGACCGTGGGACGATCATTTTCCATGTCTCACCCTCCCGCACGTTTCGATCCACCCATCGATGCCTGCTGTTCGGCGCGGCACCTGCGTGCACTCACGCGTCACACCATGTCGTGATGGCGAGCACAACGGGAGACGCCTCATGACGTCAGTGTCCTCCGGACCCCAGAATTCCGCTTGCGGCGACGGTCAAGATCAATATCTCGAGGGCACAAATGACCGAAAACATCCGATCCTTCGATCGGATGTACGCACTCATGAGCACGAGATAACACACGATCGTCGTCAGCGCCAGGAACGCGAACCCGGCGTAGTTCAGGAAGTCCCCTTTGAGGAGCAGCGAGACCCACCCCCATCCGTGGGGGGCTTGGGTTTCGTGCAGGTACTCATCGACCCCGATACTCCAGTAACCCGGAACCTCGGCGATTGGCACGTGAGGTGGGAGGATGCCTGACAAGTAGATCGTGTAGGTCACCAGTAGCAGGAACAATCCAAACCACACACCGATCAGGAGCAGGTTTGCGTAGATGATCTGTTCCGGAGGAGTCTTCGGCCTCTCGTGGTGGCTTTCAGTCATGGTGCACCTCTCATCCGAGCAGTCCGAGATGCAGGCCCTTGTCGATTGCCTTGAGACCCGCGAAGAACAGCACTCCAATGACAACGTAACGTATGAATTTGGGTTTTGCCCTGCTCAGCACCTTGACGCCGACGAGTGAGCCGAGCATCAGCCCGACGATCGACGGAACCGCGATCAACGGAATGACGCAGCCACGGTTCATGTAGATCCAGGCGGCCGAGGTGTCGGTGATGGACAGCAGGAACTTGCTGGTGGCCACGGACACCTTGAGCGGAACGCCCATCATGAGGTTGAGAACGGGGACGTTTGCCCACCCCGCACCCAGTCCGAACATGCCGGCGAGGAGACCGACGACCACGAACATGAGCAGCCCTGGAAGCGTGCGGTGAGTCTTCCAGCTCACCTCCTGTTTGATTCCCTCCTCCCAGTACGTGCCGGACAGTCCGAGCGCCATCCCGATTGCATCTTGCCTGGAGACCACCGGAGCCTCAGTGTTCTTCGCCAGCAAGAGCAGAATGGCGATTCCGGTAATCGTCACGCCCAGACAGACCTGAATGATGTCGGGATTCAGCGCGGACAGGTAGAGACCGAGCATCGCACCCGCGATGGCAAAAGTCGATGCCACCAGAGCAACGGGCAGCGCGAGGCGCAGACTCGCGAGATTGCGGCGCAGGAGTCCTGGACCGGCCGCTAGAGCCCCGGCAAGCGCCACCATCAGCCCGGCCCCCCGCACAAAGTCGATGTGAAACGGAAAGAACCCGCTGATCAGGGGCACGTAGAGCACTCCGCCCCCGACTCCCGCCATCACCGCGAGGATCCCGAGCGCGAAACAAAAAACGAAGAGCACGGGCGGCCAGAACCACCAGGGCCTTCCATCGTCGGTCACCTGATCGTCAGAGGCGTGTTCGCTCGGAATCGCCGCTTCTGCGAGCCCACAGCCGACCACAACGATGAGAGTGGTCGCCAGCACGCACAGAGCCTTCGTTGTACTGCCTTTCAACTCCACCCCCTCCCGAGCTCGAGTCTGGACATTCTTACGGCACCGGGCGACACACGCGTCTTCCTTGGACTCTCTCGGCTCGCAGTGGACCCTCGGGCGACTACGGCGTGTCAATCTCGGAGTTGATCGAGGAAAGTCCGCGGTTGTGACGTGTCGCTACTTCTCGTCGTCATCGATACTCACCAAGGATTTGAGTATCGCCATCGGGCTCGAGCCCATCGCCAACATATCCAACTGGTCCCTCTTCTGCTTGTCGTGCTGAAATTTCTTGATCAGGCGGGCCTTGTACGCTCGTTGCAGCACGTCCACGAGCTTGTCGAAGTCGTACGGCTTCTCGAGGTAATCGAATGCCCCCAACTTCGTGCATTCGACGGCCGAGTCGATCGTTGCGTGGCCGGTGAGCATCACGGCTTCGAGGTACTTGTGCTTCTTTTTCAGGACCTTCAAAACCTCGGATCCGTCCATGTCGGGCATCCTCAAGTCGAGAATGGCAACGTCGAATTTCCCCCTCTTCGACACCTTGAGGGCGTCCTTGCCGTTTGTTGCGGTCTCGACGTCGAAGTCCTTCAGCCGCAGACGCTTGGCGATGCTCTCCAGGAACTTCTCCTCGTCATCGACGATCAGAAGCTGGATTCTCCGTTGCCCGCTGCTCATGAGAAACCTCCTGTGGGCTCGCGCTCGAACCTGTTGTCGGTCAAAATTGTGAACCTTCCAGCTGCGAGTTGCAAGCGGCCCGGTGGGACAGCACTCGCGATCCCCCCCGGGTCGCGCCCCGGCGCGGTGGAGTTGCCCTCCAGTCGGCCGCCGGTCGTGGCACGGAGGAGGGATTCACGGACCGAATCTCACGCCACGGAGCCGGCCGGGAATGACTCGGCACCATCGATCTCGATCAGTGCCGGCAGCCGGATGAGGACTTCACCGCGCGACGTGTCGGTCTCGACGTGCGCGCCCAGGGCATGGACGATGCGGCGGACGTCGTCATCGAGGAACCCCTCGACGCCCGTGCCGCCGAGCCCAGAGATCACGATCCGGCCACCATCCTGGTCAGACGTGGTGCAGACCCCGATCGAGCCGTCCGGCCCGACGGCCCTGAATCCATGGATGAAACTGCGGTAGACGAGGTCCTCCAACAGGAGAGGTCGTGTCGTCACCCTCGGTCCCGAACCCTCGACGCTCCGGGTTTCGACCCTGCAGGAGAAACTCACGTAGCGCGTCAGTCCCGAGACCAGGTCGACGAGCTCTGTGAGATCCACCTCCGCAACCGGTTCATCTCCACTGTGGGCAAACGCGTTCAGGTTCTTCACCACGCGAAAACCGCGTTTGACCTCCTCGACGACCGTATCGGCACACCTCCGTAGCTCGGAGGCATCGAGAGGCCGGCCGCTCATCCCAAGTTCCGTCAGATCTGCCAGGAGACCGGCAGTCTCCGAGATGGTGGCGAGGACGTTGTTGATTTCGTGGGACACGCTCGCGGTGATACGCCCCTGAAAATCAACCTGCTCTGTGGCGATGAAATCGGGCTCTCCGCTCATCTTCCGGCCTCCCCGCCACGCGACGACACCCCGGTGCACCTGTGGATCGTCTCGATGAGCTCGTCGATGGCGACCGGCTTCGCCAGGTACGCTGAAGCCTGCGGCGAGCCGATGGAGAAATCCTCCAGCGAACCGTGCCCGGTAACGAAGATGAACTTGGCGTCTGGATTCAGCTGCTCGAGCTTGGCTTTCAGCTGGATGCCCCCAATTCCCGGCATCTTGACATCGAGCGCCATCACGTCGTACCGCGTGTCGGCGGCCAAGCTGAGGGCCTCCTCTCCGCTGAACGCGTAATCTGCGTCGATACCTCTCATGCGCAGTCTCTTCGCGAGTACCGACACGAATCGCTTCTCATCGTCAACCAGCAACACCTTCATCCACGTCCTCCTCGCCACGCGCCACGGGCAGCACCACTGTGAACGTGGTGCCCTCGCCGACCTTGCTCTTGACCTTGATCTCCCCGCCCAGCTTGCGTATCAGGTTGTACGTGATCGCCAGGCCGAGCCCGGTTCCCTGCCGTTCGACCTTGGTGGTGAAGAACGGCTCGAATACTCGCTGAATATATTCTCTCGGAATACCGCACCCCGTGTCCGAAACATCCACTCTGACCTTGTCCGGCTCGTTGTTGCGAACTTTGATGGTCAGGGAGTCGCCGGTATCCATCGCCTGAAAGGCATTGCCGATGAGGTTCAGGAAAATCTGCTGCAGTCGGCCCGGATCGCTGACGATCGAGGGGACGTCCTCTGCGACGTCCAAGCTCACCGAGATCCCTCTGTACTCAGCCTCTTTGCGGTGAAAGCTCAGGACCCTGTCGATCAGATCCTCGAGACGGACCGGTTTGAGATGAAGGTTCATCTCGCGCGCGAAGCCGAGGAGTCCGGTGGTGATCGCACCGCAGCGTTGTACCGAGTCGAGAATCGCGTCCACCTGCTCCACGAGTTCGTCATGGTGGCCGCCGTGCCGTTCCATCGTCAGGAGATCCTTGATGTACCCGGCGGACTCATTGATGACGGCGAGAGGATTGTTGATCTCGTGTGCAACTCCGGTTGAGAGCCGGCCGAGTGAGGCCAGTCGACTCGTCTCCTGCATGCTCAGAAGCGCGCCACCCTTGACCCGGTCTGCGTCGTAGAGGCGGTTGAACATGAACGACGACGTCACCGTGATCACGAGGATGATGAAGAGCGAACTCGCGACCACCACCAACACGCGATTCGTGCGCAGTTGCGACAGGAATACGATGGTTTCCGTTCTCGGTCTCGACAGCACGAGAATGAACGGTGTTTCCGAACCAGCGGATGTGAGGTAGGCATAGCCCATGGTGACGGGAACGCCGTGGGGATCGACGCCGGAATATGACTCGGTGCGGTCCGAAAACGGGGGCACCTTGAGCAGCGCCTCCTCAAGGACCTTCCCGTACCGCCGCGACGGGGTCTGGACGACCCCCGTACGACTCATCAGGAAAACGTCGTCTTGGTCGGCCGGCGCGTACGGGGCGAGGATGCCGATCAGCCGCGACGTGTCGAGGGTCGCGCGCAACGCGAAGTACGTGCCATTCGGTGCCGCCGTCGCGACCGCAATGACAATGTGTGGCTCGTCGCGGTGGCCACGGTACACCTCACTGATGAACGTGCCGTGCGCGCGACACTGGTTGAACCACTCCTGATCGCCGTAGTCCACACCGATGAGGTCGTAGGGGCCGCTGTAGGAAACCTGACGTGCCGAGTCATCGACCAACCCGATGTCGGTAAAGCCGCCGAAATCCTGCTTCAACAGGCTCAGGACTTCGGCCATCTGTGATGGACTCCCGAGAGCTTCGATCCCGACGTTGTGGGCGGTGAATGCCAAGGCGTCGAGCCGCTCCTGCAGAAAATGCGCGGTGGACCGCCTGGCGTTCGAGGCGAGCCGCTCGGTGCGAAGGCGCTCCTCCCTCTCCACCGTCTTTCGGGAAAGCCCGTAATCCGTTATGGCGTGGATTATCAACGGCAACAGGCACGAGGCCGAGAGAAGACCGCACATCAGGAGCCACATGGGACGATAGTCGGTAAACGTCAGGTAGGAGTACCGTTTCGAACTGGCCCGCCAAAACCGTGGCCATACCGCATGTACCACCTCTCGGAGGGACAGGCTCACGGGTCACCGGATTCGTTCTGCGCCAACAACTGCACCAGGCGCGCCAGATCAACGGGTTTGTTCAGGAATGCTCTGGCACCGTTCTTCATGCACTCCCGTTCGTCGTCCTCAGTTCCATGGCCCGTCAGGATCACTACCGGAAGGCCCGGGTGGAGACGCATGATCCGCCGCAACACCTCGCACCCGTCGAGGTCCGGGAGACGAAGATCCAGCACCAAACCGGTGAAGGACCTCTCCGCTACGAGTGCCAGACCCGCATACGCGTCGTACGCCACGGCACAGTCGATCCCCCGCATGGAGAGCCTCTTCGCGAGGGTGTCCGCGAATGTACGCTCGTCGTCGATGATGAGAATTGTGGGGTCGCCGCTTTCGCCGGTCATCACGAACATCATAGACCCGCCCCGCGGCAAGGGACAGGGGGCGGCTTCCGGGCCGCTTTCTTCGGGTTCTCTCACGCCGCGAACACTCATTATGATTGCAGTGAGGGGACTACCGGGAGGTGCCCCGGTTGAATCGCCATCGTCTTCTGTCGGGAGTTCGCATGTCCCACTGGCCTGATAGGTTCAAACCCGCGGCGGCCGCCCACGTCCACGTCTTCGCCGCCGGTCTCATGTGGACGGTTGTTGGCGCGGTTCTCTCCTTTGTCGGAGTGCGATGGATGTGCCGAGCACCGACCGTGGCGGCGCCGTTGATGGCTGCCGGAGCGGTCGCCTTAGGGCTGCTCAAGTCGCGTGCCGTGCTCGATCGCGCGGCGCGAAACATGATTCACCGGATCCAGGCGCGAGGCGACGGACGGTGTCTGGGAGGCTTTCTGTCGCTCCGATCCTGGGGGTTTGTGGCGGGCATGGCTCTGGTCGGGAGGTTGCTGCGCGGTGCGGTCGGCCACGAGATCGTGGGGTTCGTCTACCTCGCAGTCGGATCGGCACTCGTCGTATCCTCCCGACTGCTGTGGTGGGCGTGGCACCGGCACCGCACGACCGATTCGAGTCGCGACATGTAAACTCGCGAGATGAGCGACAGGCGCCCATTGTACGGCCCGAAGGATGTGCTCCGAAGCCTCGAGAGTATGCACGTCAGCCTGAAGCAGACCGAGCACATCTACATGGTGCTCATCTCGATTGCCATCGGAGTGCTCGGCGGTCTGGGGGCCGTCGGCTTTCGTGAATCGATCCGGCTCTTCCAGACGGTCTTCTGGCACGTCGGTAGTCCGACGTTGGCCTATCTCCGCGACCTCCCGTGGTGGTGGAAGGTGTTGGCACCCGCCTCCGGAGGCCTGGTCGTCGGATTGATCATCGCCCGGTTCGCCACCGAGGCCAAGGGGCACGGCGTTCCCGAGGTCATGGAGTCCGTCGCCCTTCACGGCGGACGCATCCGACCCCGTGTCGTGATCGCGAAGCTCCTCGCATCGGGAATCTGCATCGGCTCCGGAGGCTCGGTTGGACGCGAGGGTCCGATCGTGCAGATCGGCTCGGCCCTCGGATCCTCCATCGGGCAGTGGCTGGGCGTCGGCGAGCGTCGGCTGCGTACCCTCGTTGGATGTGGAGCCGCCGCCGGGATCGCCGGAACCTTCAACGCTCCTGTCGCCGGCGCGCTGTTCGCGGTCGAGATCATCCTCGGCGATTTCGGAGTGACCCAGTTCTCGCCGATCGTGATCTCGTCGGTGGCGGCCACCGTCGTGAGCCGTCATTTCCTCGGTGACTTCCCGGCCTTCGAGGTGCCGCCTTACACTCTCGTCAGCGCGACCGAGTTGCTGGCTTACGGACTCCTCGGAATCGTCGCCAGCCTCGCTGCCTTGCTGTTCGTTCGGGCGCTGTACGGCGCCGAGGATCTCTTCGATGCGCTGCGCTTTCCGATCCCGATGAAGGCGGTGATCGGCGGCACTCTGGTGGGTGCGATCGGGATCCGCTACCCGGACGTCTTCGGTGTCGGGTACGAGGCGATCAACGAGGCCCTCTGGGGGCAGCTTGGCTGGCAGATCCTCCTCGCCCTGGCCGCCGTGAAGATCCTCGCGGTGTCGCTGACAATCGGGTCCGGGGGATCCGGAGGCATCTTCGCACCCTCGCTCTTCATCGGCGCCATGACCGGTGGCGCGGTCGGAACCGTCGTCCACACTCTGTGGCCGAACGTCTCAGGCAGCCCGGGCGCATATGCGTTGGTCGGCATGGGCGCCGTGGTTGCGGCGGGCACCCATGCCCCGATCACGGCCATCGTCATGATTTTCGAGCTCACCGGCGACTACCGAATTATCCTGCCGCTGATGATCAGCTGCATCATCGCCACGCTGCTCGCGACCCGGCTGCAGAAATCCTCGATCTACACCCTCAAGCTGCTTCGGCGGGGGGTGGACATCCGCGGGGGGCTGTCGGCCAACGTCTTGAGCCGCCTCTCGGCCAGGGACTTCATGCGCGACGAGTACGTGTCGGTGCAGCCGGCAGACGCGCTCATGCCGGTGATCTCGCGCTTCGTCGAGCACCCGGGCGATACCGTGTTCGTGGTGAACGACGAGGGGATCCTGCTGGGCGCGATCACCATCGACGATGTACGGCCGGTTCTCAAGGAGCCCGAGGCGTTGGCGTCGCTGATCGTCGCCGCGGATTTGATGCAAAAACAGGGATTCCCAGTGTTCGCGCCCGACGATCGCCTCGACGAGGTCATGCGACTGTTCGGCAGGTATCGGTTCCAGGCGCCGGTGGTGGAAGACGGACGCATCGTCGGCTCCCTGTGGCCGCAGGACGTGATCGAGTGCTACAACGCGGAGATCCTGAAGCGCGACATGGCGTCGAGCATGGCCGTGTCGGTCGGCAACGGTCCTGTGACCCGAGCGATTCCAGGGGCCCGAGGCGTCAGCATGGCGGAGATCCCGGTGCCGCCGAGCTTCTTCGGGCGGAGCCTGGCATCGGTGGATATCCGCAAGCGGTTCGGCGTCACTGTGCTGTTGATCAAACGCAGGAGCGGTGGAAGCGAACAGATCGCCGACCAACTCCCCGACGCGGAGTACGTGTTCCACGAGGGTGACGTGATGCTCGTGATGGGGTCGGAGGAGCGATTGCAGCGGCTGGAACGGAGCGGATGACCCAGGGGAAGCCGCAACGGGGCGATCTCGGAGATTTGCATGACCGAAGCCTCTGACCGAGCACCCAACGCTCCCAGGTCCATCAAGGTGACGCTCGGGATGGCGGCAGCGGGAGCGTTGGCGGCCACCGCGTCCCAGCTCGTCTGGGCTTCCGACGGACCCAACTGGCCGGGATTGATTCTGATGTTCCTGTCCGCAGGTCTGCTCGTGTCCGCTCTCATCCATCCGTGGCGGCGACCGCGGAGCTTCGCATGGCTCGCCACATGGTCGCTCGTGGGCATCCCGGTGTTCGCCGCGCTCCACAACGTATTCTACGCCCTGGGCGAGCTTTCGAGTGAGACTCGAATCCTGCCGCTGGTGTTCGACTTCCTGCACGTGGCGGCCTTCGTCGTCTCCCTCGTGCTCTGCCCCGCCGCTGTTGTCATCGGACTCGTAGGCTGGCTGATCAGGTCGAGGCTTCGTCCTTAATGCGGTCGAGGCCGCCACGATCGACCGCCAGCCCGACCCAGTCGGCCACCAGGGCCGGCTTGTCCTCACCCTCGATCTCCACCTCGACGTGGTACACGATCTTCGTCTGGCCGGGTTTGCGTCGGTCGATGTCCTTGAGAGTGAAATGGCCGCGGATCCTCGACCCCGATCTCACGGGAGCGAGGAATCGCACGTAATCCAGGCCGTAGTTGAAGGCGTGGAAGTCGAGCCTGCTGTTGTCGTGCTCCACGATGCTCGCCATCATGTGCGACAGCATGGACAAGGTCTGAAAGCCGAAGGCGATGGTCGTCCCCCATGGACTGTTCTGTCGGGACCACTCAGGGTCCACGTGTTGCGGATCGGGGTCTCTGGTCACCTCTCCGAATCGGTTGATCGCCTCCTGGTCGATCAGGATCCACGGCGATACCCCGAGCTTCTGTCCGATCTCCAAGCTGTTGTCCAACGTCATCAGGTCCTCCCGGAGGTGATCGAGCCGCGCTGCCTGTGCTGATCGGTGAGCACGCGCAGATCCCCAGGCGTTCCCCTGGAAACTCACCGGTCTACGCGACGGATTCCATCTCAGAACGCGAACCGCAACGTCACCCCATAGGTGGCCGGGTCGTTGAGCGCGATGAACTTCTGCCCAATGAGGAACAGGTCGTACATGTCGATCAGCCGCTGTTTGACCGTCTTATCGAACACGTTCTTGCCCCACACCGTGACGCGCCAACGCCCATCTGTCCCTTCAATTCCCAGTCGAGCATCGACGAGATTGTAGGGGCCTACTCGGCCGTCTTCCTGATTGTCGTCGGTGAGGTACAGCTCGCCGCGGCTCAGGATTCCTCCGCCGACAAACCAGTTGGTCCGACCGCTCAGGCCGCCGCGGTACTCGGCGCTGAGGTTCACCGTGTAGTCCGGTGAATAGGGAATCCTGTCGAGCGGATTCCCTTCGAGGTCTGTGCCGCCGTCATACTTGGCCTCGAGCACCGAAAAGTTCAGACCGAGCGTCCAGTGACGCGAGGGCAAGGCCAGGACCTCACCCTCGATACCGGTGCTGTGGGCGGCGCCGGCGTTGGCAGTGATGGGGTCGAAATTCGGGGTGTCGGGGTTGTCGGCCACGATCTGTATGTCGCTCCAGTCCATGTAGAAGAGGGCGACATTGGCGGTCACCCTGCCATCCGCGAGCCGGGATTTCAGACCGATCTCGTAGTTCCAGAGGAACTCCGGGTCGAAGGAGATCCCATCTCCGGATCCCAGACCGTCATTGAAACCACCACTCTTGAAGCCACGGCTGACGTTGGCATAACCCCGTAAATCATCGCTGAACGCGTAACGGAAGTTGAACGCCGGCGTCGGTGCTCCCCAGTCGTCCTTCGCCTGCAACGTGAAGGTGCCCCCGAACAGCTCCAGCGGATCCTCCTGCGAGTAGTCGATCTCCTTCTCGTCTCTGGTGTATCGGAGGCCGGCCGACAGATCCGCGCGGTCACTCAGCGTGAAGGTCAGGGTCGCAAACCCTGCGTAGCTGGTGGTCGACAGTGTGGCATCCGAGCCGGCCCCGATCTCCATCGGCATTCCTATCAGGATTTCGGTGGCATCCACACCCAGATTGACGAAGCTCTGGTTGTTGCTCGTCTGGTCGTAGTAATAGACGCCGAAGAGGAGGCTCGTTTTGGCCGTTGCCCAGGCCACCCGGATTTCCTGGGAGAAGCGGTCCACCTGCTCGGGATCACCGTCATAGAGCCATCGAAGTCCCGTCGCGTCCGTGTCTCTGATGCTGGAGTACTCGTGGTCCCGATACGAGGTGATGCTGGTCAGGCCCACATCGCCGATCGGAGCCGTGATGTGCAAGGAGTAACCCGACATTTCGAGAGTCTCCGGTTGCTCGATGTCTCCGTAGAGATCCCGGTCGTACGGATCCTCGTTCCGGGGCAGGCCGAAGGCGTCGATGAGCTGGACGAAGAGCTGCTCATCGTTGTACTTCAGAGTTTCGTAATGAAGCGATTCCTGGTCGATCTCCGAGTGTTCCCCGGTCAAGGTCAGCTGTGTTGCATCTCCTGGAGTCCACAAGAGCTGTCCACGAGCAGACCATGAACCCTGGGTATTCACATCACGGTCCAGCCAGAGGTTCTGAAAGGTGCCATCGCGGCCGTTCGAGGTGAAGGTGACTTTGCCCGCGAGCTTGTCCTTGACCAGGGGGCCGCCGACCAGCGCGCCGAGACGGTGGTAGTTGTAGTCGCCGTACGTCCCTTCAAACAAGGCCTCGAACTCGTGTGCCGGTCTCTTGGTGGTGTAGCTCAGGGCACCTCCGATGGAGTTCCGTCCGAAGAACACCCCCTGCGGACCGCGCAACACCTCTGCACGTTGGATGTCAAAGAGGTCGATGAAGGCGCCGGCACCCGCACCGATGTAGACTTCATCGACGTACTGGCTGACGGCCGGATCGGCGCCCGCAGTCGATGTATCTCCGAACACACCCCGGAGCGACAACGGCGAGAGCTTCTGATCGCCGAAATTTCCGTAGTTCATCCCTGGAGTGCGAATAGAAATCTCCTGGAGATTCGTGATGAGGTTGTCCGAAATCATGTCGGCGGTAAACGCGGTCACCGACAGCGGCACTTCCAGAAGGGTCTCCTCGCGTTTTTGCGCGGTGACAACGATTTCTTCGATGAAGGCGGGTGGCGACTCGGTACCTCCTGCTTCAGCCGTCGGCTCCTCGGGAGTCTGCCCGGCCGCGACCTCCTGGCCCTCCTGTGCCTCCTGGGCGATCGCCGCGGGCACCAGCATCGCGATCCCGAGCAACACGACGAGCCAGGATGTGAATGACCCGCTGATGTTGGTTTTCATGACGAACCCTCCTTTGATTTCTCGGTTGACGGAAGGGGACGGCGACGCGAGTCGCCCTCGTTTCATTGATACATCTGTCAGATTCAAGACCACTTAACGCATCTCCGTCCTGTCAGTGACGAACACCGCGAGATCTTCGGGCCTCTCCCGATCACCGCCGGCGAACGAGAAGCTACACGCCAGAGGTTCAAGTTGTTCCAGTACATCTAGGGTATATTATGAATCTGAATTCAGGTTTTGTCAACTGTGGTATGATTTCATCAACCGAGAAGCTGTGGTCAGTCCCCAGCGCGCTGAACGATGACCGAGGGAGTCGAGACCGAGAAGATGACGGAAAGCAGGCCTCTGTTCGGCAAAGGATCTCGATCGAAGGGACGGCTGTCCAAGGGCGAGCGAACCAAGAGGCGCCTCCTGGTAGTCACGCGCAAGGTGCTCGCGGAGAAGGGGTATCAGGGCACGCGGATCGAAGACATCACCAAGGCCGCTGAGGTTTCCGTCGGCACCTTCTACCTCTACTTCAAGAACAAGGAGGCCATCACCATGGCGGTCATGGCGGAGGTCTTGGAGGAAGGCGAGCGCGCGATGCTCGCCTCCCGCACCGCGGACGACCCCTTTCTCGAGATCCTGGAGCCTACCGTCTGCTATGCACGCATCGTCTTCGAGCAGGCCGGTCTGTTCCGAGCGTTCGTCCAGTTCTCGCACATCCATCCGGAGGCCTCCCGGTTCTGGTCCGAGTTGACCAGCGGATGGCTGGAACGGGTCGAGGCCCTGATGGACCGTCGGCTCGGCTCGGGACGGACCGACCCCTCGACCCGCAGGATCGTCACCTACGCTATGAGTTGGATGGTCGACGGCGTCCTGCTCAGTTTCCTCACCCGTGACCATCCCCGGCTCCACGAGGTGGTGCAGTCTCCGGAAGAGCTCGCCGAAACGTTGAGCGTGCTGTGGTACCGGGCCGTGTACGGCGCCGATCCTGACCCCGAGCAGCTCGAAAGCGGAAAAAAAGTGCTCGACTTCTACCTGTCGGATGATCCGGGCGGCACCGACGATCGATGAACGGGAAGCTCATTCGGTGACGTCCCCGGGGACCGTACGTGCTGGCAAAGGCCTGAAGGAGTGGACGCGACGATGACGATGGTGCCCGTGTTCAACTCGTACTGGCAGTATGTCGAGCACTGGAGCCAGATCGATCCCGACTACCCGTCACTCAGGGAAGATGACAGGGTGGTGACCGCTGGCGAGCTCCAAAACCTGACCGATCGGCTGGCCAGGGCGTTCCTGAAGATGGGCATTGGCTCAGGAGATCGAATCGTGTCGATTCTCCCGAGCTCCATCGAGTATGTGTTGACCCTGGTCGCCGCGGGCATGGTCAACGCGATCCTGGTACCCCTCGACGTGAGGTTCAGGCTCGCGGATCTGCGCCGATTCCTGTCTCACGCCCAGCCCAAGGTGATGATCGCGCATCCCGATGCCGGAGACGGCGGTATCAAAGCCACCATCGAAGCCCTGGGATCGGAGTACGCCGACATCACGACCGTCGTGGTGAGTTCCGACGAGCTCGGACCCTCGTTCGAAGATCTGTTGGCCAGCGATCCTCCTCTGGGCCGCGAGCTGGAGGTGGCCAGGTGGACCCAGGATCCGCACGACGGCGCACTGGTGGTCTTCACGGGAGGCACCACCGGCGTGCCCAAGGCGGCGCTGCTGTCGCACAGGAACATGGCGTTCATGTCCTACCTCGACGTGGTCTACATGATGCGTCGGTACATCACAGACCAGGGGCGAGGAAAGATGATCGCGCCGCTGCCGCCGAGCCACGTCGGAGGGACCGTGGAGTTCATCGGATCCGGGCTGGTGGGAGGGTCGGAGATGATCCTCATGAACTCCTGGAGCCCCCACGAGGTGCTCTCCGTCACCGAGAGAGAAAAGCTGAAGTGGATCGGCGGCGTGCCGACGATGTACGCCATCATCCTGGCGATGGAAAACCTGGACGATTACGACCTCTCGTCGGTAGAGCTCGCCATCTGCTCCGGTGAGAAGGTCCCACTCGAGCTGCTCGAGGGCATTCGGGCGAAGATCGCGCCAAAGGTCATCTCCGGGTACGGCAGCACCGAGGCCGGTGCAGAGCTGACGCTCACCGAGCCGGGGGACGACTTCGCCAAGATCGCGGACGGGTATGGCGGCAAGCCGCTGCCCACCGTGAAGATCCGGATCGAGATCGACGACGGCACCCCGTTGCCGCAGGGCGAGGTCGGCGAGATCGTCACCTCCGGACCGCTCGGCATCAGGTCGTACTTCAACATGCCCGAGGAGGACAGGGAGGGCTTCACCGCCGACGGCTGGGTCAGGACAGGAGATCTGGGCTACCTCGATGAGGACGGCGGCCTGTTCATCATCGGCCGCAAGAAGCACATCATCCGGGTGGGCAGCTACACCGTGGTGCCGGCCGAGGTCGAGGAGATCGTACTTCAGGATCCGGCCGTTGCCGTGGCCGCCGCAATCGGGGTCCCGGACCCCATCTTCGTCGAGCAGCTGTGGTTATTCGTCATGCCCGAGGAAGGCGCCACCATCGACGAGGAGCGGGTGATGGCGCTGTGCAAGGAACAGCTGGCCAGCTTCAAGGTGCCGAGGCGAATCGTCGTCAGGGAGAACATGCCGATCACCCGCATCGGCAAGATCGACCGCAAGCTGCTCGAGGGCGAGGCCGAGGCAATGGCCAACGACACGGCAGAGCAGTCGTAGCTCACCGCGCAGCATCGAAGCTGTTCACTCAGCGGAGAGCCTGGGGATGCCCTCGATGACCACCTGAACCAGCGAGTCCATGCGTGACGGTTGCTCCGCGTCGGTGTTCATCTGCATCGCCACCGCGATGCCATGATCCGGGAAATAGCGCAGAGTCGAGAGATAGCCCGGGAAGAAACCGGAGTGGCCGTACGCCTGACCGAACGGCGTCTGGTAGATCCCCACCCCCAACCCATAGGACACATCGACAGGCTCCGGGCCGGCCGGCGCGACCGAGCCGAGGAGGTCGTCGAGATACGGCCCGTCCATCGCACTCCCCCCATACAGCGCCGAGGCCCATCGCACGAGGTCCTGGGGGTTGTTGAACAGGCCGCCACCGGTCCACTCGATGAGCGGATTGAACACGAGCGCACCGTCCTCCACCACCTTGGGCGGAACACCGAAGAGTGCGGCACTCTGAACCGCATAACCCTGGGAGAGGTTTGGCACGCGGCGCCTATCCTGCGGCAACGTCAGTTCTAGACCGAGCGGTTCGAGGAAGCGCCTGGTGAGCTCGGCGTAGTAGGACGATCCGCTCGCTTTCTCCATCACCATGCCGGCGAGGATGTAGCCGGTGTCTGTGTATTTGAAGGCCTCGCCGGCCGGAAATAGGGGCTCGCGGTCAAGCGCAAACTCGAGGAGTTCCCGCGGCCCCAGGTACGCTTCGGGATCCCCCGAGCCGAACACGGTCCTGGCCGCCTCGTGAAACTCTTCCACGTCGAAGACGTGATCGACCAGGCCGGCGCTGTGGTTGAGCAGCATGCGCAGGGTGATGTCGTTGCCGTTGGGCAGGCGGTCGAACCAGGGCTCCTCGCCCATCCACCTCGAGATCTTCTCGTCCAGGTCGAGCACACCGTCCACGTGCAGGCTCAAGCCCACAGCGGCCGTGTAGGTCTTGCCGATGCTCCCCGACGGCATCCGCATGTCGGCCGCCATGGGGATGTTCTCCTCGATGTCGGACAAGCCCGTGGCAAAGCCGAATACCCGGCCGTCCTGCAGAATGAACGCCGCCGTGGCGCCCGGAAAACTCTCGTCGGTCGACTCGGCCTCCTGATGGATCCGATCCAACTCGGCCTGGAATCGCGCAGCCAATTCGTCGGTCGGATCGCCCTTCGCCGCCTCGTCCGGTGCTGGAGCACAGCCGATGAGCAGCGCCATGATGGCCACGCACAGCGCCGCGGGGAGAGAACTGCCGACGAGCCCCAGCTTCTTCATCTCGCACCTCCGAATCGAGATGGTACGTGATCGCATTGCTGCGTTCCAGACGAGACTGTCAACTGCGAGTTGTTGGAGACCCTTCCTCGAGCACTCACACGACGTCGCACTCCACCTCCGGTCCGGTCCTGACCGACAACACCGGCACGCTCAACCGTCTCGAGGAACGTGCTCCTCGACGTGGTCCCAAATGAGCTGCGCGACATCGACGCCGCGTCTCGTGAGGGCGGAACGTCGCAACCCGTAGTAGACGACTCCAACCATCAGCCACGCCGCGGCGATCAGGACGACCTTGGGGTCGCCCCACGCCGCGATGACCAGGAACGCTCCGGACAGCGCGATCAGGCCGACACTGAAAAAGGGCAGCGCGACCCGCCCCAGCCTGAATCCGGCCTCCTGGTAGGGAACGGGCAGTCGGCGCGGGATGAGCAGCGTTGCCACCCCGAGCGCCGCCTGGAGGGCGAGCAGGCCGACCACCACCAGGGTCGCCAACTGTGCGATGCTGCCTCCCACCGCGACAGCGCCCACCGATATGCCCGCGATCAGGAGCACCGCGTTCACCGGCTCGCCCTGCCTGCGCGAGATCCGGGCGAAGGTCTCGGGAAACGCCCCGACCCGGGCGAGCGCGAGGATATCTCTCGAATAGCCGAGCAGCAGCACGTTGATCGAGCTCGCCGCCGCCGCCAGCACCGCCAGGTTGATGCCGTTCGTCATCCATCCAGGCAGGACTCGGGCCGCAGCCTCCCCCACCGGCGCACCCACGCCTTCGAGCTCCTGCCAGGGAATCACACCGACCACCGACACAGAAACCGCGGCGTAGACCAGAAGCACCATCGAGAAGCTGATGGCGAGGGCGAGCGGCATGGTTCGCGAGGGGTTCTTGATCTCGCCACCGATCTCGATCACGACCATGAAGCCGGCGAACGAAAAGAACGCGGGCACGGCGGCGACGAGCATGGGCCCTGGACCGTTCGGCATGAAGGGCACGAGCAGGTCCGCGTCGAGTGAGATCAGTGCGGCACAGCAGAACACGACCAGCGCGGCCATGAAGACGACCACCATCAGGCCCTGCCCGATCACCGTCTCCTTGATACCGAGCAGGTTGAGCCCTGCCAGCGCCACGACAACGAGGATGGCCATGACCACGCGGTCGAGCCCTGGCATGAGGAGCAACGCATAGTCGGCGAAGCCATACGCAACCAAGGCGATGGCCACCGAGACGGCGCCGATAATCAGCCAGATAACCACAAAACCCAGGAACGGGGAGAGGAGGCGGCTGACGGCGATGAAGCTCGCACCGCTGGTTGGAAAGACGGCCCCGATCTGCGCCGCCACGAAACACGAGAACAGCGCCATCAGCCCGGCGATGCAGTACGACAGCACCACGGCCGGTCCCGCGGTCGCGGCGAGCGCCCCCGGGAGGATGAAGATCGACACGCCGATGACGAAACCCACGAGGGTCACCACCGCCCCGAACACCCCCACGGACCTCCTCACCCCGGCTTCAGGCATAGTCAAGACCTCCTCCGCAGCAGGCTATCGTCATCGTTCGCATATGCCACGCCTTCTAGTACGCTGCCGCCAACAACGCCACGTGTTTCGCCGTTCGAACGATGGCGGGGATGCTTGCCCACTCCTCGCTGGTTGCACGCCCCCCCCCGCGCACGCCGTGCAGTCCGATGGCGAGCCGGCCGCGAGCGACCGAGACACTCATATTGCAGCAGCCCCTGGCGGAGACCGTCGGCTCATACCCGAGATGTCGCGAAACCTCGATCGAGATCCGAACGAGTCGCGACTCCCGAGCCCCCGGTACCTGACCGCCGTCCATGGTGACGGTTGGCTCCATCTCGAACCGAACACCAGTCTCGGCCTCGACGCGCTCGAGCACCGCCTTCACATCGTGCTCGATATCACGGAGGACGTCCCCCTGCATCGAGCGCAGATCGAGGGAGAACCAGCCGGAGACCGGTTTGTGGTTGTACACCTCTCCGCTCTGGATGATTCCGACATTGATGTACGTGTGCTCGTGCCGACCTGGACGCGGCAAGGCGAGGATCTGGTCCACCGCACGGGCGATCGCCTGGTTGACGTTGGGGAGGTCGTCTTGCTCGGTATGCCCTCCGGAACCATGGGCCACAATCTTCCACCAGTGGATCGATTCGGCACCGTACACGATCTCTTCACCGTCGCCCAGAACGTCCACCCATCCGACGGCCCGATCCTGCCAGACGTCGAACAGGGCTTGCATCCCGATCAGACCGGTCTCTTCCTGAGCGACCGACGCAATCACGATGTCGTGTTCGGGCGTCACTCCCGATCGAACGAGCGCCTCGGCCGCGACAAGCATGGCGGCGTTGACCGACTGGACCTCGGTCGCCGGTCCCACGACTCTGTCTCCTTCGCGCCGCGGCTTCGGGCCGCCCGCCCGTTGCAGCTCGGCAATGGTGCCGAGATCATCGAGCGTGGTGATGAAAACAAGCGCCCGACCCGAACGCCCCTTGATCCGTCCGACCACATTGGGAGTCGCGTCGATGGAGACGTCTTCCAGCCCTATGGCGCGCATCCGCTCCGCCAGCCAGCGGGCCCGCTCGTGCTCCTGGCCCGATGGCGAGACGATCGAGGCCAACGAGATCAACGACTCCACGGCACGGTCCTCGGACGCGTCGATCCAGTCGAGGCACGCCGTGACGTCCTCCCGTTCCAGCGCAGCCACCAGGGTGTTCTCGGGTGTCGTCGTGGGGTCCGCCGCGAACGACGGTGCACACGCGAGCAACAACAGCACTCCCAGGCGTCTCACGTTCATCGGCGTCCCCTTCGTCAACGGGCAGAGCCCTTCACTCGATTCGTCGCCATCAACCCTACAGCAGTCCCCTCGGTTCAGGACGAACCCTTCTTGTTGGCAGCATGGGCTCGGATTGGTTTTGGCCTGCTCCGGCATGGAACGGCCTGGACCGGCTGGCGCCTCTCGAAGGTGCCGGCTAGGAGGCTGCCAGCGCCCCGCCGTCTACGTACAGGCTTTGACCGGTGATGAATCCGGACTCGTCGGAGCACAGGAACAGCACCGCGCCGACGATCTCCTCCGGCTCCGCGATCCGGCCCATCGGCACACGGTCGGTCACCGACTTCTCGATCTCCGGGTTGGACCAGATCGGCTGGCTGAACTCGGTCCTGGTCAAACCCGGCCCCACGGCGTTGACGAGGACGTTGTGCGGCGACCACTCGACCGCCATGCACATGGTGAGCATCTTCACCGCGGCCTTGCTCGCGTGGTAGACGCCGATGAACGGCCCGCCGCGCTCGGCTCCGATGGTGGTGACGTTGACGATGCGGCCACCGCCGCGCTCCATCATCACGCGGGCGGCTGCCCTGCTGAGCAGAAACGTCCCCTTGACATTGGTGTCGAAGATCTTCTCGAAGCCGTCCTCGCGCAGATCGAGCAACGGCCGCATGATGCTGCGGGCGGCATTGTTGACGACGATGTCGACCCCACCGAAGGCCTGGACCGTGTCGCTCACCAACCCGTCCACCTGATCGCTCTGGCTGACATTGGTGACGCGGACCCGGGCCTCGCCGCCCACGGATTCGATCTCGTCAGCCACTGCCTGCAGCTCCTCCTCGGTCCGCGCCGCCAGCACGACCTTGGCTCCGGCATCGGCGAGCCCGCGTGCGATGCTACGCCCGATCCCCTTGCCAGCGCCGGTGATGATCGCGGTCTTGCCGCTTAGATCGAATCTCGTGCCCATTTCGTGCTCCTCGCTTCCTGGTGTTCCATGCCGATCGTTCCGTACTTCTGTCGTGACTCCGGGCAGATTAGCACCGCCTTGCCAGACAGGTCGGCGTCAGTCGACGAACTCCAGCTCGCCGAACTGGCTCGACACAGTGAATGTGAGCACCGGCCGCGGGACCTCGTCCAGCCCGGGCCTCTCGAGGCCGCCGGGACGGTCCAGGCCGAGGATCTCGACCCCGCTGGGTAGCCGCACCGATGCGCCGCCCATGCTCTGATCGATGGTGATCTGCGCGTCCCGTGACCACGCGCCGCGCAGGTCGACGTCGCCGCCGCCCATGCTGAACTCGATCTCCAGCTCGCGCGGGCTGGCGTTGCCGAGTCCCACGACCTCCCCACCGCCCATGGAAAATCCGATCCGAACCTTCTCGGCGGGCGCCCGCAGCGGCTCCGAGATCTCCAGCTGGCCACCACCCTTGAGAAACTCGACGTCGAGGTTGGTGAGCCACAGGCCGCCGAGCTCTACCTCGCCACCGCCCTGCATGACGGACAGGTCGAGGTCGAACGGTACGTCGCGGGGAAGAACGACGACCACGCGCGGCCTGGAGCCGCTGATCAGATCCCTGAGGCCGGCAAGGAGGCCGGACCGCGAGGCACGCCGAAAGGCGATCCGATAGCCCCATCCCTCCTCGCCGTCACCCTCGTTGAACGCCTCGGTCAGGGTGTAGCGACTGCTGTCGAACCGTGCGTCAACGCGAATCGGCTCACCGGGAAGGCCGGGACGGATTTCAAACTCGGTCTGGTGGAGTTCGAGCTGCACGGTGCCCGCCGCCAGCACCTCCGACAGCCCGATGGGCAACTCGTCGGTCGACACCTCGCCCTCGGCTACCTCCGGAGCCGCGAGGTCTCGGGTCAGCTCCTGATGGGAAACCTCCACACCCTGCGCCTGGAACCAGGCAATGCCGAAGGTGAGCGCAGAGATGAAGATCAGCAGGGCGATCACTCCGAGGCATCCCACACAGCCTATCGTGAAGAACTTCCTGCATCCGCCGTTGGATTCGGTCATGGAAATCTCCGACGAGCATCATACTGCGGTCGAATGTGCCTCGGGCTGCATGGCACGCACTTCGGACTCCTTACCGGTAGACATCCTTGCGATGGCCGATCTTCAGGAACAGGACGACGAGTCGGCGAGTCGGCTCTCCGTGACGCTGTACAGGGCCCGAAAGCGGCCGACGCGAATCCGGAACGCGTCGTCATAGCCCGAGAGCTTTCGCGACCCCTTTTGGTGGGGCTCCTTCTCCAACGCCAACACGGCGCGAACGACGCGCAGCTGATCGTCCTCGGAGAGCTTCTTCAGTTGTTTCTCGGCGGTTCGTACGGATCTGGTGCTCCGGTGGGAATCGGCGGATACTTCTTCAGCGACGCCACGTGTTCCTCCAACTGCGGCAGGCCGGCCTTGAGCACCCAGGTGTGAGGGAACAGGACGTTGTCGTGCTCCTGTGGGTCGCTGATCAGGTTGTAGACGCGCGGCATCGAGTAAGTGCGCAGGATGGTGTCCCAGGCGTCCTGCTCCTTGAAGTGGATCTTCCATTCTCTCCACTTCACGCCGAAGACCTCGTTGCCCATGTAAACGACGAATCCGTCGCGCCCGGATTTCGTGGTCTTTCCCAGGAGGAAATCGCTGACGTCGACCCCGTCGATGATCCGATCGTCCGGCACCGTGCCTCCGGCGATCCTGGCCAAAGTCGGGAACAGGTCCATCGCGTGCAAGATCTCGTCGCTGGATGTCCCGGCCGCGATCCTGCCGGGCCAACGGATGGCGAAGGGGACGCGCAGCGCGCCCTCGAAACCGGTGAACAGGGTTCCCCGCCAGGGTCCCGCCGAGCCGTGCACCGCCGTCTCTACGGTTATCGAGGTACTGCCTGCCTCGAGGGCTTCGGGACCGTTGTCCGCTGTGAAGATGAAGATGGTGTTCTCGGCGACGCCGAGATTGTCGATCGTATCGAGCAGTTCGCCGACGTAGCTGTCGATCTGCATCAACGTATCCCCCCAAACGCCCTTGCCGGACTTCCCTTCAAACTCGGGGTGGGGAAGAGTTGGGAAATGAGTTGCCGTGTAGGGGAGATAGATGAAGAACGGTTTCTCGGATTCAACCTGGCGCTCCATGAAGGCGATGGCCCGGTCCGTGAGATCGCGGTCGATGAGCGGCCGGTAATCGAGCCGATACGGTCGCACCTTCTTCGGGACCTCGCCCCTCTTGCCATCCATCACGAAGGTCTCGGTGACGCCGCTCTCAGCAAACTCCGGAAACGACGAGTAGACCGACTCGTCGGTCGAGTTCGGAACCCCGTACCACTCGTCGAATCCCTGGTCGGTGGGGAAGCGCCCCGGGGTCCGGCCGAGGTGCCACTTGCCGAACATTCCGGTGGCGTAGCCCGCCTCTGAGAGCATCTCGGCCATCGTCACTTCCCACTGCACCAGGCCGTAGACGCCCTCGCCGAGAGGAACGGTGCCGTTGCCACTGCGGATCGCGTAACGCCCCGTCATCAGCGCTGAGCGAGATGGCGTACATTGCACTTCGACGTTGAAGTTTGTCAGGCGGAGGCCCTGTTCCGCCAGCCTGTCCAGTCGCGGCGTCGGTGCGCCACGGATAATACCGCCTCCATTGAACCCGGGCTCGCCCCATCCAAAGTTGTCCATGAATACCAGAACGATGTTCGGATTGCCGTCCTGGGCGAACGCGCCAGGGATGGCTATCCACAGAAATAGGCAGGACAACGCGGTCGCTGTTTTCATGGTCTACTCCTTCATTCCCGGTGCCCAACGTGAATACGGCGCCTTAACCGCGGGAACAGGCAGCGTATTCCGTTCGTCCGGGAGCCCCCGGGCGTTACCGTGACACGATGCCGCGGCAGGCTCCGTTTTCGAACTACAAGTCGAGAACGGCGCCTGGCGCGCCGGAAGGCGCCGTAAGGCCAACCGGCGAAGCCGGCGCGTGGCGAACGGCGCCCTGACGAGCGAAGCGACGAAGCAGCCCCAGAATCGAAGATCCACTCACCAGGGGTCGCAGGCCCGGCACTCGGTTTGCTCACGCTTCGCCAAACCGACGGCGGAGGGCGGTGGGCTCCAACACGTCTGGCTTCGTGCCGGGCCGGAGAGAACGGTGGGCGGCGTACGGCCGTCTACTGGCCGCGGTGGATCGCGTCGTAGGGGGGGAACGACTCAAACAGGACAGTGTTGCGCCGATGGAACGAGGTAACTCTGGCGCACCGGGAGGAACTCGACCTCACCGCCAGCAGCGATACGTGGCCCTGGCCGTGGGGGTCGCATGGAGGGCGAAGCCCGACTGGAGAGGGGGCGGGACGGCCTCAGGGCCACCCGCTGATGGCGGGGAGACGCGTCGTAGGTCGGCTGGGTGGGGGACGACGTGAATGATGCGGTTTTGTATCGATGGAACGAGGTAACTCTGGCGCACCGGGAGGAACTCGAATCCCCAACCTTCTGATCCGTAGTCAGATGCTCTATCCAATTGAGCTACCGGTGCAGCCCAGGGAGTGAAATTGTGCCACACGGTGGAAGGTGATGCAAGGGGCCGGCCACCCGCTCGATGGGGCTGTGTGTGTCCACTCCATCCGATCGGCGACTCGTCGCCGCTCCACACCCCCGCGCCCGCACTTGCTATTATCTGGCGGCTTCATGAACGGTTCGATCCTCGAGCTCGACGGCGTGACCAAGCGCTACGGCGACCACCTGGCGGTCGACCGGCTGTCGTTCGCGGTTCCGAGAGGCTCGGTGTTCGGTCTGCTCGGGCCCAACGGTGCCGGCAAGAGCACCACGATCCGGATGATCATGCGGATCATATCGAGCGACGGCGGCGCGATCACGCTCGACGGAGCACCGGTCGACGACGATCGCCGTCGTCAGATCGGCTATCTCCCCGAGGAGCGCGGCCTCTACAAGAAGATGAAGGTGCTCGAGCACCTGACCTACCTGGGTACGATTCGGGGCTTGGGACCCGGCGAGGCGAAGCGTCGCGCCGGTGCCTGGTTGGAGAGGTTTGGTCTAGGCGACTGGGCCACCCACAGGGTGGAGGACCTGTCCAAGGGCATGCAGCAGAAGGTCCAGTTCATCGGCACCATCCTCCACCGGCCACAGTTGCTGATCCTGGACGAGCCGTTCGCCGGCCTCGATCCGATCAACACCCGGGATCTCAAGGACCTGCTACTCGAGATGTCGAGGGAGGGTGTCACGGTCGTGCTCTCCACCCACGTGCTGCCGCAGGTCGACGAGCTGTGCACCCACATCTGCCTGATCAACCGGGCGCGCGCGATCCTGACCGGCTCGCTCGCGGAGATCCGCGACAGCTACGGCGGCAACGCGTGGCGGGTCCGGACCGAGGTCGACGCGACGGCCATTGCCGCGCTGCCAAACGTGACCGCCGTGCGACCCCTCGCCGACGAGCTGATTGTAGAGCTCGCCGATGGCTCCGGTCCGCGCGAGCTGGTACGCGAGCTGGTCCGCTCCGGCAGCTTCGAGTCGTTCACCCGCTTCGTCCCCTCGCTCGAGAACATCTTCCTGCGGGCGGTCGAGGAGGACCGCGACCATGTGGGGTAGGTCCGTTTCATGGGCTCGGATCGCCGCCGTCATCCGCCGCGAGTACCTGGAGCGGATCCGCACCAAGGCATTCTGGATCTCCACCCTGCTGGTGCCGGTGTTGATGGGTGGCATGATGATCGTCCCAGCCTGGCTGGCGGCGCGCGGCGGCGGCGAGTTCCGGGTCGCCGTCCTCGACCTGTCGGGCAGGTACGTCGATCGAATCGCAGGCGAGGTCGCCGAGATGCTGATCGAACCCGAGGAGAACCTCGAGGTTCGGCTTATCCAAATCGAGCCGGGACCTGATCCCGAGGCGACCCGGGAGCGCGCCAAACAACGTGTGCAGGCGCAGGAGTTCGACGGTCTCCTCGTGCTTCCCGAAACGCTGCCCGACGAGGGGCAGCCCGAGTACGTTGCGCTCAACGTGGCCGCGTTCAGGCTGCTGATGGTGCTGGAACGGTCGGTCAACAACGTGCTGGTGGCCGAGCGGCTGACGGCGGCCGGCCTCGATCCCGAGCGGGTGGGTGAGCTCACCCGCCGCGTCGATCTCAAGACCTTCAAGCTCGGCGCCGGTGGCGAAGAGACCCGCGACCAGGGCCAGGCGTTCCTGCTGTCGTACTTCTTCGTGCTGATCATCTACATGACGGTGCTGATGTACGGCATGTACGTCATGCGCGGCGTTCTCGAGGAGAAGAGCTCGCACATCGTCGAGGTGATCATCTCCACCGTCAAGCCGTTCGAGCTGATGCTCGGCAAGGTCCTGGGGATCGGTGCGGTCGGACTCACCCAGATGCTGCTGTGGTCCGGCCTGGGTCTGGCGTTGTCGGCGCCGGCAGTTCTCGGAGCGATCGGCTTTGCGGGGATGGAGCTGCCGACGATCCCGGCATCGCTGATGGTGTTCTTCGTGGTGTACTTCGTGCTCGGCTACCTGCTCTACGGAACCCTGTACGCCGGGGTAGGCGCCGCGTTCGACACCGAACAGGACGCACAGAACTTTCAGGCGGTGATCACGATCTTCCTGGTGATCCCTCTGGTGCTGATCGTGCAGATCATGAACCAGCCTGACGGCGCGCTGTCGGTGGTACTGTCGCTAATCCCGTTCTTCACCCCGATCCTGATGTTCCTCCGGATGACACTCACCCAGGTCCCGCCACTGCAGATCGCGGCATCGGTGGTGCTGATGGTGGCCGCGATCCTCGCAATGGCGTGGCTGGTCGGCAAGATCTACCGCATCGGGATCCTGATGCACGGCTCCAAGCCCAAGGTCAAGGACCTCGTCCGGTGGTTGCGCGAGGCGTGAATTCAGATTCCAGATGCGAGATACGAGATGCGAGATTTCCTGCCCACCCAGCACACACCTCGGGTAGGAGGGAGAATCTCGTATCTCGTACCCGGTGGGGAAATACGTAATTTGACGCTCCGGGGCCCGTTGCTATAATGCTCCCCCTCCCGCATGGGGGTTGCTGGGGTGTCGTCCAATGGCAGGACATGCGGCTCTGGACCGTAGAATCGGGGTTCGAGTCCCTGCACCCCAGCCAAACTGCAACGCACGGTAGCCCGGCACCGACCGGGCTCTTCTTCCTCGGCCACGAGTACCCGGCCGACACGGTTCAACCGACAACTCACCAGCGAAGGTATCCGCCCTCAGATGTCCACGACCCGCAATCCGCAACTCGATGGTAGACTGACACTCGACATGCAGACGACCGCCGACGCGCTTTCGGGCACGGTCTATATTCCTGACACCTCGGCCCTCATCGAAAACCCTGACGCCCTCGACCGGCTGCTCACCGGGGGCAACGTGGTGGTGCTGCTCCACCAGGTGCTCGAGGAGTTGGGACGGTTGCAGACGTCGCGCACCAAACCGGAGGGCGTGCGGCACGCCGCTCGGCAGGTGACCCGCAAGATGCTCGAGTACCGGCGCGGCCAGCTCATCAACCACGGCGTCGACCGGATCCTGAGCGACGAGGCGGACCCCGAGGTTTTCGTCCGCACCCCGGCCGGGGGCGTGCTCGCGTGGGAGCCCGACGGCCAGGTGGCCGAGCCGTACTCCACCGAGCTCGGGGACAACGTCATTCTCGCCAGTGCGCGCCGCATCGCCGAGGTGGCGCAGAACAACGGTAGCTCCGGTTTCCAGGTCGTGGTCATCTCGGAGGACTCGAACCTGTTGCTGAAGTGCGACGCGTCGGGCATCGCGGCGGAGAACCTGCGCTACGGCAAGGTCACCCTGGAAAACGTCGACCAGGTGTACCGCGGGGTCATGCAGTGCGAGCTCGACGAAAGCCACCGGGATCGGTTTTTTGAAAGCGGCTCCCCGGGAGAGCGTTGGCTGCCGTTCGAAGCGGTCCAAGGGTCCGGCGCGGACGAGCTGTTGTGGAACATGGGCGTGGTCATACGCTGCGGCGAGGACACGATCACGACGCGCGCCAACCCAGAGACCGGACGGCTCGAAGATCTTCGGTACGCCCAGTACTGGGACCGCAAGCGCCACCTCTACCGACCTCGGCCGATCCTGGGCTTCACCCCTCGTGACACCGAGCAGACGCTGGCGATGGAGTTTCTGCTCGACCCCGAGGTTCAGCTGGTGGTTCTGGACGGACCGGCCGGCTCCGGCAAGACGCGGATGATGGTCGCCACCGGTTTGTACACGTTGGTGGGTCAACCGACGACCTGGAGGGTGGCACCCCAGTCGGAGTCACTCACCCCGGAGTACGGCTACGACAACGGCATGCTGCTGCTGCGACCCGAACACGCGTCGAGCCAGTACGAGCTGGGCTACCTGCCGGGCGATTACGAAACCAAGCTGTCGCCCTGGCTGGAGCCGTTCTTCCAGGCGATCCGCGCGCTCTCGCTGAACAACGAGCACGACTTCATGGAGGAGTTGCGTTCCACCGATCGCCTGACGATGATTTCCACGTCGATGCTGCGGGGGCTGGATATCGAACGCTCCATCGTGCTGGTCGACGAGCTCCAGAACGGTGACCGCCACCTCGCCAAGACCTTGATGAGCCGGTTCTGCGCCAGCTCGAAGGTGGCGCTGGCCGGCTGTCTCGATCCGGTGCAGATCGACAACCCGTACGTGGACTGGCGATCCAACGCACTGACCAGGGTCAAGGAAACCTACCGCGGATTCGGACCCCAGGTCGCCCAGGTGCGGTTGCGCCACAACTATCGAGGACCGATCTCGACCAGAGCGGACGAGTTGTAGAGAGATCTGGGCTCGCTGTATCGGAGCGTGGCGAGGCGCAGCGGAGACGTCGACCGGGAGGAGATCCAAGTGGATAACGCGATGACGGTGACATTCCCCGGGGGACGGCGGGTGAACGTTTCGTGCGGCGACTTCGAGATCGCCACCGATCAGAGTGTGAAGAACGGCGGCGACGCGTCGGCCCCGGAGCCGTTCGAACTGTTCCTGGCGTCGCTCGCGTCCTGCGCCGGAGCCTACGTCGCCGGCTTCTGCGGCAGGCGGGACCTCTCCACCGCGGATCTGCGACTCAGCCAGAGGTGGGAACGGGACAGCAAGGGACGCCTGGCCAAGATCACGCTTCACATCGAGGTGCCGGAGTCGTTCCCCGAGAAGTATCACGGCGCGCTGGTGCGGGCGGCGGATCAGTGCGCCGTAAAGAAGGTCCTCGACGAGCCACCGGCGTTCGTCGTCGAAACCCGCGTCACGAGTTTCTGAACACGGCCAACTCCTCGAGATTGCCCTTCGGTCCTCGGATCGGGGACGGCACGAGCCCGACCAGAGTCAGCCCGAGGCCGGCCAACTCAGCGACCGTCGCGTCGACGACCTGCCGCCGGACCCCTTCGTCGCGCACGACACCTCCTGACGCGACCTGCTCGCGACCCGCCTCGAACTGTGGCTTGACGAGGCAAATCAGCCAACCGTCGGGAGCCAGGTGCGGCAGCACTGCGGGGACCACGAGGCGCAACGAGATGAACGACACGTCGATGCAGGTCAGTCCGACCGCGAACGGCAGGTCCTGCTCGGCGAGGTGCCGCGCATTGACTCCCTCCATGACCACCACTCGCGGGTCCTGGCGCAGCCGCCAGGCCAGCTGCGCCCGGCCGACATCGAGTGCGATCACCCGGCGGGCTCCCCGCTGAAGCAGCAGATCGGTGAACCCACCGGTCGACGCGCCGACGTCGAGGCAGTCGAGTCCGTCCGGAGAGATGGCGAAGGCGTCGAGGGCGGCCTCGAGCTTGAGCGCACCGCGTGAGACGTACGGGTGATCCCGTGCCACCACCTCGATCTTCGCGCCGGCTGCGATCTGGCTGCCCGCCTTGGTGACCGGAACCCCATCGACCAGGACCTTGCCGGAGAGGATCAGCGCCTGGGCACGTGCACGGGACGGTGCCAGACCCTGCTCGGCAAGGCGTACATCCAGACGTTTCTTCACCGCCACCCGATC